>CAMAVA010000201.1 GCA_945861515.1 Brevundimonas vancanneytii
GCCGAGGCCCGCCGCCGCCTGGCCAGCCATCGCTGGCCGGGCAACGTCCGGGAGCTGGAAAACGCCATGCACCGGGCGGTGCTGCTGGCCAGCGGGCCCGAGATCGAGGAGTTCGCCATCCGCCTGCCCGACGGCCAGCCCCTGTCGCCGGCCCCGGATGTGGCGGTGGCCCGTACCGCCTCCATGGCCGCCGAGGCGGTCAACCGCACCCTGGTTGGCCAGACCGTCGCCGAAGTCGAACAGCAGCTGATCCTCGACACCCTGAGTCACTGCAGCGGCAATCGCACCCATGCGGCCACCATCCTGGGCATCTCGATCCGCACCCTGCGCAACAAGCTGAAGGAATACACCGAAGCCGGCGTGGCCGTCCCCGCGCCCCAGGCGGGTCTGGGCGCCCATGCGGCCTGACCGGAATCCCTTCCCTTCTCCCCTCGAGGGAGAAGGTGGCAGCCGAAGGCTGACGGTTGAGGGGGCCTCACCAATCCCTTTCCGCCGGTGCGACCCCTCATCCGTCGGCCTTGCCGACACCTTCTCCCGCAGGGGGAGAAGGACGCTGTTCCTGGCCTCCTAGACCATGTCAGACCTCGCCCCCACCTCGGCCGCCAATCCGCCCACCCTGCGTCAAGTCTGGGGCTGGGTTGCGCGTGGGGATGTCGGCCTGGCCATCGGCATTGTCGGCATTGTCGTCCTTCTGATCCTGCCGATCCCGCCGTTCCTGCTGGATCTGCTTCTGGTCATCTCGATCAGCAGCAGCGTCCTGATCCTGATGACCTCGCTGCTGATCAAGAAACCGCTGGAATTCACCGCCTTTCCCACCGTGCTGCTGGTCACGACCCTGTTCCGGCTGGGCCTGAACCTGGCCTCCACCCGGCTGATCCTCAGCCATGGCCACGAAGGCACCGACGGCGCGGGCCAGGTGATCCAGGCCTTTGGCCAGCTGATGATGAGCGGCAACTTCATCATCGGGGTGATCGTCTTCGCCATCCTGGTGCTGGTGAACTTCGTCGTGGTCACCAAGGGTTCGGGACGGATCGCCGAGGTGGCCGCCCGGTTCACCCTGGACGCCATGCCCGGCAAGCAGATGGCCATCGACGCTGATCTGTCCAGCGGCCTGATCGACCAGGACGAGGCCAAGAAGCGCCGCAAGGAGCTGGAACAGGAATCGACCTTCTTCGGGGCGATGGACGGCGCTAGCAAGTTTGTCAAGGGCGACGCCGTCGCCGCCCTGATCATCACGGCCATCAACATCATCGGCGGCATCCTGATCGGGGTGATGCAGCACAAGATGCCCATCGGGGATGCTGCGGCCAGCTATACCATGATGACCATCGGCGACGGCCTGGTCAGCCAGGTGCCAGCCCTGATCATCTCCATCGCCGCCGGTTTCCTGGTCTCCAAGGCCGGTGTGGACGGCGCCGCGGACAAGGCCCTTGTGGTCCAGCTGGCCATGAACCCGGTGGCCCTGGGCATGGTCTCAGCCGCCTCGGGCGTCATGGCCCTGGTGCCGGGCATGCCGATCATCCCCTTTGTCATCGTCGCCATCGCCTGCGGCGCCCTGGCCTGGCGACGGTCTCAGGATTCCAAGGCGCCGCCGCCCGCCGGGCGCCTTGTCCCGGGGCAGGAGGAGCAGGAGGAGGAGCCGATCGGCGCGTCCCTGGCCATTGACGACGTCAAGATCGAGCTGGGCTACGGCCTGCTGACCCTGATCAACGACATGGAGGGGCGTCGTCTGACCGACCAGATCCGCGCCCTGCGCAAGACCCTCGCCGCCGAGTACGGCTTCGTCATGCCGTCGGTTCGCATCCTCGACAACATGCGCCTGGCCACGCAAGGCTATGCCATCCGGATCAAGGAGATGGAGTGCGGCGAGGGCGAGGTCCGGATCGGCTCGCTCATGGCCATGGACCCGCGCGGCGGCCAGGTGGACCTGCCCGGCGACCATGTCCGCGAACCGGCCTTTGGCCTGCCCGCCACCTGGATCGATGACGGCCTGAAGGAGGAGGCGACCTTCCGGGGCTATACCCTGGTCGATCCGGCCACGGTCCTGACCACTCACCTGACCGAGATCCTCAAGGACAACATGGCCGAGCTGCTGTCCTATGCCGAGGTCCAGAAGCTGCTGAAGGAACTGGGCGCCGAACAGAAGAAGCTGGCCGACGAACTGATCCCCTCGGTGATCAGCGCCTCGACCCTGCAGCGGGTCCTGCAGGCCCTGCTGCGCGAGCGGGTCTCGATCCGCGATCTGGGAACCATCCTGGAAGGCATCGCCGAGGCCGCGCCCCATACCAGCAGCCTGACCCAGCTGACCGAAGCGGTCCGGGCCCGTCTGGGCCGCCAGCTCTGCTGGGCCAACCGCGGCGAGGACGGATCCCTGCCCATCGTCACCCTGTCGCCCGATTGGGAAACCGCCTTTGCCGACAGCCTGATCGGCGCCGGCGAGGACAAGCAGCTGTCCATGGCCCCCTCGCGCCTGCAGGAGTTCATCCGGGCGGTGCGCGATTCCTTCGAACGGGCGGCCCTGGCCGGCGACGCCGCCGTCCTCCTCACCAGTCCGGCCGTGCGCCCCTATGTCCGCTCGATCATCGAGCGCTTCCGGGGCCAGACCGTGGTCATGAGCCAGAGCGAGGTCCATCCCCGGGTGCGGTTGCGCACCGTCGGGGTCGTCTGACCCTTGGGTCCGTATCGGAACCGGCTCTTGCATCGCCCTTGCGACGGAGCGTTAATGTCCCTTCAGGGCCGGTAGCCCGGGCATGAAGACCCGGTCGCCGGGCCGGGAGGACCTGTCATGAACCGCGCTGCCCTCATCCACGCCACCTTCATCGGAACCGTCCTCCAGGCGGCCATGGTCGTGGTCGGCCATTTCCAGCTGCCGGTCCGGGACTTCTACGCCCTCGGCGGCATGGGCTTTTCCCTGGTCGCCGGCATCCTCTATGTGCGGGCCGCCCGCTCGGGCTGGAGCGACAGCCTGGTCGGCGGGGTCATCGCCGGCGCGGTCTGCGCCCTCATCGGTATCGCCATCAGCTGGGCCCTGAAGGATGTTCCGGGCACCTTGCTGGCCATGGGCACAGCCGGATCGGCGGTGGCCGGCCTGATCGGCGCGGCCATCACCCGCGCCCTCACCCGTCCGGCGATGGCGCACGGCTGACCTCGGCGACCACGCTACCCCTGGAAGGGGTCGCGCATCAGGCCCCGCTACCCCTGAAAGGGGTCGCGCATGAGTATGGTGTCGTCCCGCTCCGGGCTGGTGGACAACAGGGCCACCGGCGCCCCGATCAGCTCTTCGATCCGCCGCACATACTTGATGGCGTTGGCGTTCAGGTCGCGGAAGGACCGCGCGCCCTGCGTGCTCTCCGACCAGCCCTCCATCTCTTCATAGATGGGCTGCGCCGCTGCCTGGTCGCGCATGCCGGCCGGCAGATAGTCCAGCACCCGGTCGCCGATCCGGTAGCCGACACAGATCTTCAGGGTCTTCAGCCCGTCCAGCACGTCCAGCTTGGTCAGGGCGATGCCATCGATGCCGTTGATGGCGACGCTCTGGCGGACCAGCACCGCATCGAACCAGCCGCAGCGGCGCGGCCGGCCGGTATTGACCCCGACCTCCCGGCCCACCGTGGCCAGGTGGCGGCCCACCTCGTCGGACAGCTCGCAGGCGAACGGACCCTCGCCGACCCGGGTGGTATAGGCCTTGACGATGCCCAGGATATAGCCCGGCCCCTTGGGCCCCATGCCGGACCCCGCCGCCGCCTGTCCGGCCACGGTGTTGGACGAGGTGACAAAGGGATAGGTGCCGTGGTCGACGTCCAGCAGGGCGCCCTGGGCCCCCTCGAACAGGATCCGCCGGCCATCGCGAAACGCCTGGTCCAGCAGCCGCCAGGCCGGCCGGGCAAAGGGCAGGATCTTCGGCGCCAGGGCCATCAGGGCCGCAAACAGCCCCTCGCCATCGGCGTCCTCAAGGCCCAGCCCCCGGCGCAGGGCGCCGTGATGGGCCAGCAGCCGCTCGATCTTGGGCTTCAGGGCTTCCGGGTCGGCCAGGTCGGCGACCCGGATCGCCCGGCGGCCCACCTTGTCCTCATAGGCGGGCCCGATGCCCCGGCCCGTGGTGCCGATCTTCTGGGTCGAGGCGGTCTCCCGGGCCTGGTCCAGGTCGCGGTGCAGGGGCAGGATCAGGCAGGCATTGTCGGCCAGGACCAGCAGGTCCGGGGTGATCATCACCCCCTGGTCGGCGATCCTGGCGATCTCTTCCAGCAGGTGCCAGGGGTCGACCACCACGCCATTGCCGATCACCGACAGCTTGCCCTGGACCACGCCGGACGGCAGCAGGGCCAGCTTGTAGACCTTCCCGTCCACCACCAGGGTATGGCCGGCATTGTGTCCGCCCTGGAACCGCACCACCACATCAGCGCGGTTGCTCAGCCAGTCGACGATCTTGCCCTTGCCCTCATCGCCCCACTGGGCGCCGACAACGGTGACATTGGCCATGGGTACGATCCTCCACCCGCCAGGGAGACTTCAGCGCGCCCTTCGACGGGACTCGGCGGGCTGAAGGGGATCGGTTATGTGGGCGCTGAGAACAGCGCGAGGGCGGTCTAGCGCTTCAGGCGCGGTTGAACAAGACCACCCCGGTCATGATCGCCGCATAATGGGTCCCGGCCGCCACCAGCACAAACCCGTGCCAGATGGCCCGGCGAAACTTCAGCGACTTGCGCACATAGAAGACCACCCCGGCCGAATAGATCACCCCGCCGATGCCCAGCAGGATCATCCCGGCCAGGGACACCCCCTCGACCAGGGGCCCGATGGCGATCACCGCGATCCAGCCCAGGGCCAGATAGATGGCCACCCAGAACCCCTTGCCCAGGCCCGGCAGGAACAGCTTTCCCGCCACCCCCAGCAGGGCGATGCTCCAGACCGCCGTGGTCATGCCGATGGCCCAGGCGCCCTCCAGGCTCTGGGTCGTGAAGGGGGTATAGCTGCCGGCGATCATCAGGAAGATCCCTGCATGGTCCAGCCGCCGCAGCACCGGCTGATGCCGGGGATTGCCCATGTTGTAGAGGATCGAGAACAGGAACATCAGGGCCAGGCACAGGCCATAGATGGCCACCGACGCCACCTGCCCCAGGGTCCCGAACCCGATGGACAGCCCCAGCAGAACCCCGCCCCCGGCAAAGGCAAACCCCAGCCCCACCAGATGCACCCACTGATCCACCCGCCGCTCGATGGAGGTGGGGTAATGGTCGGTGACGGCGAGGGCGTTGGT
>CAMAVA010000202.1 GCA_945861515.1 Brevundimonas vancanneytii
TTCTCGGCGGCCTGGCCGGGTCCGCCCTGCTGGGGCTGCTGTTCGAGCGCTTCGGCTGGCCGGCCTGTGTCTTCGGCATCGGGGCCGCCCTGATCGCCGCCGTTCTGCTGGCGACCGGGCTCAGTCCCCGCGCAACAGTCCAGCAGGCCGCGCCGGGACGCCTGGCCGCCTCCGGGCCTACCAACCACCACGCCCAAACCTCTGTCGCAAGCCACTGAAGGCTGCGGAACCCATCCCCCAACCTGAAGGACCACCGACCTTGACCGATACAGCCTCCATGACCGCTTCGGCCGCCGCCGCTCGCCCGCTTGCCGGAAAGGTCGCCCTGGTGACCGGATCCACCAGCGGGATCGGACTTGGCGTCGCCGAGGCCCTGGCCCGGGCCGGCTCTACGCTCCTGCTCAACGGCCTGGGCGACCCCGCCCAGATTCAGGCGACCTGCGCCCGCCTTTCGGACCTCCATGATGTCCCCGTCTACTTCCACGGTGCAGATCTCTCCAGGGCCTCGGCCGTCGCAGAGATGATGCAGTTCACAGAAGACACGGCCGGAGCCGTCGACATTCTGGTGAACAATGCCGGAATCCAGCATGTGGCGGCTGTTGAGGCGTTTCCCGTCGAAAAGTGGGATGCGATCCTGGCCATCAATCTGAGCTCGGCCTTCCACACCATCCGCGCCGCGCTGCCGGCCATGAAGGCCAAAGGGTTCGGACGCATCGTCAACATCGCCTCCGCCCACGGACTGGTGGGCTCGCCCTTCAAGTCGGCCTACGTCGCCGCCAAGCACGGACTTCTGGGCCTGACCAAGGTCGTGGCCCTGGAGACCGCCGAAGCCGGCATCACCTGCAACGCCATCTGTCCTGGCTATGTCTGGACCCCCCTGGTGGAAAAACAGATCGAGGACCAGGCTCAAGCGCACAACATCCCCCGGGAACAGGTCATCCGTGATGTGCTGTTGAAGGCCCAGCCCAACAAGCGCTTTGCCACGGTCGAGGAGATCGGCGCCCTGGTCGCCTTCCTCGCCTCGCCGTCCGGACAGGCCATCACCGGGGCCGCCCTGCCGGTGGACGGTGGCTGGACCGCTCAGTAGGGCGGTCGGACCTCGTCTGGCGCCGCGCGGGCAGATCCCGGGCGGCGCTGGCCAACCCCCGCGGCCGGCCTGGGGCGGCGTTGGACCCTTGACGTCAATTGCCAGCAACCGACGGCTGGTCCATACACCGGGACTGGGGTCGCCTCGAACTCCTGAACCTGCCGAGTCTGGTGTCCGTCATGGAAATGCAACAGATACGGTACTTTCTCACGCTCGCCCGCACCTTGAATTTCACGCGGGCCGCTGAAGAATGCCACGTCACCCAGCCGGCTCTGACCCGGGCGATCCAGGCCCTGGAGGCCGAGCTGGGCGGGGAACTGATGCGCCGGGAGCGCCAGAATTCCCACCTGACCGAGCTGGGGCAGCGCATGCTGCCCCTGATGCAGCGATGTTATGACAGCGCCCTCACCGCCAAGGAACTGGCGCGTTCGGTCCTCTCCAGCGATGTGGCGTCCCTGTCCCTGGCCGTGTCGCACAGCGTCAATCTCGAGCTCCTCATGCCGATGATTGCCGAGTTGTTCCGCGCCTTCCCCGGAATGCAGCTGAAGCTGCAGCGCGGCGGCCGCGATCAGATCATTGCACTGCTCAAGGACGGCGGCGTCGATATCGCCATTGCCGGGCCGCTCGGGGAAAAATGGGATCGGTTAGACAGCTGGCCCATCTTTTCCGAAGCGTTCGAGGTGGCCCTCAATCAGGCCCATGCTCTGGCGTCCGCCAATGCCATCGATATCGCCAAACTGGCCGGTCAGCAGATCCTGTTCCAGGAGGGCTGCGAATCCCGCATGGACGTGTCCCAGCGGCTGGACATGGGCGAGATGGTCGATCCCTGGGGCCACCAGGTCGTCACCCATCATGATCTGATGGCGATGCTGGAAGCCAATCTGGGTCTGGCCATCGTGCCGCTGAGCGCGCCGCAAACGCAGAATGTGCGCCGGATGCCTCTCAATGATGCCGGCCTGCGGCGTACGGTTTCGGTCTATTGCGTCGCCGGACGGCAACGGTCCGCCGCGAGCACGACGCTGCTCAACCTTGTCCGCACCGGCGATTGGTCTCGCTACGCCGCCTGACGCAGGGCGCTAACGGCCTCAAGCAGCAGATCCACATCCATGCGGCGGCGGTAATCCGGATCAATGTGCCGGGCAGCAACCCGGCCATCGGCATCAATAATGAAGGTGGCCGGAATGGGCAGCATCCAGCTGTTGCCCCCTTGAAACTCATCCAGTCCATAGCCAACCGACCGCATCAGGCCTTCCATCTCCTCTCCGACCCAGATGGCCAGATTGAGGGACAGGGCATAGCCGTTGTCGATGTCTGAAAGGATCGACACCTCTCCGCCCGCCTCGGCCTGCAGCAGGGCGTTGTACTTGCTCCTGTCGGGGGCGATGGCCACGATGCGGGCCCCCGCCAGTTCGACCTGGCGCCGCACCTCGCCCAGGGCAATGGCATGCATGCGACAGTAGGGACACCAGTGCCCGCGGTGAAAGGCCACCACAACGGGGCCTTCGCGCAGGAGCTGGTTTAGTGAAACAAGCCGGCCCGTTTCATCCGGAAGCAGGAATGACGGCATCAGATCGCCGGGAGACGGGGCCCCGTTTCCGGCGCCCTGTGTGGCAAGTCTCGCCACCATTCTTTCCACGCCCTCCGAAAAGCCGGGGTTGAGGCCGGCCACGGCGTTCTGGATCAGTCGCAGGCGCGTTTCAAGCGGTGCGTCCAGAGCAACGGCCGCCGCCAGAATCTCGGTGATCGGATCGGCTGGATTGGTCATCGGGTTGCTCCATACGCAAGAACCAGACGGTCCACGCGTCCCTCTAGAGGCGATTCTACGAAGTTTCAGGACCCGGCGCCATCGCCTTGCCGACGCGGTTGGCCGGGCCTTGATCAGGTCAGCTCCCCGGGCCGGGCGACCTGAAAAGGCATGACAGCCACCGAAAGGCCCGATCCCCCACTACTCGGCCGGCTCGGACCCGACGGCGGCCATGACGCCCCCGGACGCTTCATGCAGCAGGAACCCGTGTTCGTCGCCATAGATCTGTTCCCAGGGCGCCGTCTGGAGCGCCCGGGCGGTTTCCTCGTAGCCCGCGTCCCAACGGGTCCGGATCCCGAAGGCGCTGAAGTCCATGTCCTTGGCATGGTTCTCGCCATCGATGGAGGGCGCCAACAGCCGCACGACATGCATCCGGGTCAGGCAGCCATAGCCCATCAGTTCGCGGACTTCCGGTGTGCGATCAGCCTCCGGAATCAGGGCCCCAAGCTGTGAAACCACATGCCGAAGCTGGTGCATCTGCTGTTGCCGGCGGATGTGGTTAGCGGCGCGGCTGGAGTATTGCAGGTCCTTCTGACGGTTCAGGACCTGTTTGAGGGTCTCGGGTTCGGCGCCATTTGGGTTCCAGATGTGAACCGCAAAGATCAGCGAATTCTTGCGGTTGCTGTCATCAAACACCGCCTCCACCGGCGTGTTGGAGAGGATGCCGCCATCCCAGTAAAGCTCTTCGCCAATCCGCACGGCCGGAAAGGCCGGCGGCAGGGCGCCGGACGCCATGATGTGCTTGACCGACAGGGTCTCGTCGCGACTGTCGAAGTATCGCATCTCGCTGGTACGAACATTGGCAGCCCCGACGGTCAGCCGAGGGCGCTTTTCGGCGACCAGGTCAAAATCGACCAGCTCGGTCAGGGTCGCCTCCAGTTCCGCGGTCTTGTAGATCCCGGCGTTTGCAGCGCCGAGACGCGCATTGGGACCAAGCATCGCGAGGGGGTTGGGGGCAAAGAACCCGCGCAGTCCCTGGGTCATTGTCACAAAGTTTGCGGCCGCCGATCCCATGAACGGCATGTAGGACATCATGTCGGCCACCAGACCCCGGTCCATGCGACGCCAGAATTCCCTTAGCCGGATGACCCGCTTCTCCGGGCTGTTGCCGGCGATCAGGGCGGCATTGATGGCCCCGATGGACGTGCCGATGACCCAGTCCGGTTCAAGTCCGGCTTCCGACATCGCCTGATAGACCCCAGCCTGATAGGCGCCCAAGGCTCCGCCGCCCTGCAGCACAAGGACAATCTGCCCATGCTTGCGGTGATCTCCTACCGGCCTTGATCCGGCGGGAATCTCCGGGGGGTTGGCTTCTGCGGGGAAGGAATGCCTGGGTGACGTTTTCATGGGACTCGCCTTTTCGACCTTCCTCATCATGGCCGTGACGATCGCCGCCGACCAATGCCGCCTCGGCATGGATTGGATGAAGCGGCAGAATGAGACGCCCGTCCCGCCCGGGAGACCTCCCGCCAACCCGGGAACGGCGCAATGTCGGAAACACACCCCTTGGCTACCTCTGACCGGCGCGCGAATTGCGGCTTGGGAGGGTGAGGGGGTCCGGTCTTTCCGGATAAGGCGGTGTCCTATGTGCGACAATGCCCCCGCCGCTCCGAGCCTCGCCTTGCCAGCCCCGGCCGGACGGTTCACGCTTGAAGCGCCTTGGGAGGGGCGCCCATGACCACGACGCAGGACCGCCACATATCCATCGATGCGGTGCGCGGCTTTGCGGTGCTGGGGATCCTCCTGATGAACATCGTCGGCATGGGCCTGCCGACCTTCGCCTATATCACCCCCACCTATTATGGCGGCCATGAGGGGCCCAACCTCTGGGCCTGGGCAATCAATTTCGTGGTCGCAGACGGCAAGATGCGCGGCCTGTTCACCATGCTGTTCGGGGCCAGCATGATGCTGATCGCCGACCGGGCGGAAGGCCAGACGCCGGGGCCGGCCGGCCTGCATTACCGGCGGATCGGCTGGCTGTTCGTCTTCGGCATGCTGCATGCCTATCTGCTGTTCTTCGGGGATATCCTGGTGGCCTACGCCATCGCCGGGGCCCTGGTGTTTCCGTTTCGAAAGCTGGGGCCGAAACTGCTGATTGGCCTGGGCGCCGTGATCCTGGCGCTGCTGGTCGCCAAGGGCCTGATGGAAACCGCCCATGCGGCGCAGTTGCGCGAGGCGGCGCAGGCCCCCGGCGCCGGAGACGCCGCCCGCAAGGCCTGGGCCGAGGCCTCCTTCATCCTGGCGCCCCCGGCCAGCCTCGGCCAGGGCGAGCTGATCGCCTATCGCGGCGGGTTCCTGGAAGCGCTCAAGGCCCGGGCCTTCATCGCCCTG
>CAMAVA010000203.1 GCA_945861515.1 Brevundimonas vancanneytii
ACGCCGCCGGCCTGCAGCACGGCGGTCAGCCAGGCGGCGTCAACCTCGCCGGGCATGCGGATATCGGGCTTGGCGGTCATGGCGGCTCTCGTCTCCTCCGGCCCCTGTTCGTCCGGGTGCGTCGCAACGTCTTATCGGCTTTGCCGGGCCCCGCCTATGCTGCCGCCGGGGGAGGCGAAAGGCGGCCAGAAGGGGACGTGCTATTGCCTTGACTTCCCCTTCTCAATCCCCGACGGCGGGGGGCTGCCGGTGGGGCGGGCAATCGGGGAATTTCGCAATGAAGAGAGTTCTGGCGCCAGTGCTTTGCCTGGCCATCGCCGCCTGTGCGACCGTCGAGCCGGTTCCGACCGCGCGGCCCCTGTCCCAGGCCAGCATCGAGGCCATGGGGCCGACCCGGCTGAGCGTCACCGGCAGCGAGACCGGCGTGGCCAAGGCCTGGTTCTATACCCAGGTGAACGGCGGCGGGGCTGGCCTGGTCGGCGCCATTGCCGGGGTGATTGCGGCCGCCATCATCAATGCCGTGCCCGAAGCCCGGGCCCAGAAACAGGCCAACGAGGTGGCCGAGGTGCAGTCGGTCGAGGCGCTGAACGGCTCTCTGGTCGCCACCCTGAAGGAGGAGGCGGGCAAGACCGCCGCCGGACCGGGTGTGACCTTCCCCGAGATTCTGCTGACCTACAAGGCAGCCACACCGGGCGAGATGGATGACACCGTCGAGGTGACCACGGCCTATACCCTGTCCGAGGACTCCAGCGTCCTGCGGATCGTGACGACGGCGACCTACAGCAACCAGACGATCCCCTACAAGACGCCCTATACCTTCACCAAGGCGGTCCCCAAGAGCGAGACCAAGGGGCCGCTGTATCGCAATACGTTCACCTATTATTCGACGCCCCTGCCGATCCCGACCCTGACACCGGAACTGCGCGAACGGCTGATCGCCAATATCAAGGAGAGCGCCAAGGACGCCAGCGGCGCCCTGCCCCTGCCGGAAACCACCGAATACAAGGCCATGCAGCGCGAGATCGAACTGGCCAATGACGACAAGCTGACGCCCAACGAAACCTCGCTGTTCCTGACCCGCGAATGGCTTCGCGACGATGGCGCCATGATCAAGGCCGAGGTCCGGCGGGCCCAGGAATTCGTCGCCCGCTATGTGATCCTGGACATCAACCGGACCGCCATCCCCTCCCTGACGGGCGAGGACGAGCTGCTGGAAACGGCGGCGGACCAGCGGACCGTGCGGCGGATCGGCAAGGGCGTCGAAACCGGCTCCTACGTCAACTCGGCCGCCAATGTCACCGGCTTCGCGACCTATGGAAACACCATCGCCGTAGCCAAGGGCACGGTGACCTATATCAAGGGCATCAAGGCGGCGGCGGCGCCGAAGGCCAAGAAGTGAGCCGGCGCGCCTCCTGGATTGTCAGGGGCGCCGGTCTGGCGGCGGCGGCCCTGCTCCTGCAGGGCTGCGTCACCTACACGCCGACCGTCTATGGCCCGATCGGTCCCGAGGCGCCCTACGGCTACAGGGATCGCCAGAACCCCGACGGCGGCCACACCATCCTGGTGGTCATGGGCGGCCATGAGTCGGCGACCTATCTGCGCGTCTTCTTCGACCGCCGGGCCGCCGAGCTTTGTCCCGGCGGGGTCGAGCGGAGCAATGTGTTCCGGGTCCAGGCCAGGGAGGTCTATATCCCTGCGACCTATGTCCAGGGCGCCGCCACCATTGGCTCGCGCTCGCTTGGAGGCATCGAGCTGGAGGGCTATGTCTATTGCAAGCCCCCGGCGGCCAGCCCTGCGGGCTGACGGCGCCGGGGTCAGGGATTGGCGCGCCATGCAGATGGGCCAGGGCGCCGAAGGTGATCACGTCCTGACAGCGATTCCGCTGGCCCGGCGGCCGCTGGCCGTTGAATGGGCATCTCTGCGGGAGCCTGCCAGGATCCGGATGGGAAAACCACCACCATGACCTCCATGTCGCTGTACCTCCGCGCCTATCCCGAACCCCTGGCGCCGGAGGTGCTTGAAGCAGGCGCTCTGGACGCCGCCGTTGTCGCAAAACTGGACCGCTTTGCCCGGGACTGCGGGCCCTATGTTCTGGGAGCCTGGGCGAAGGAACGGGGCCTTGCGGCCTATTATGTCGACAATTGCTGGGTCCGCGTGCCGGTGTCGGCCGAGGAACTGGGCCAGTTTCTGGACTCGATCCTCGGGGTGACGGTGGCCGAAATCCTGCCTCCGGAAAGTCGCTCCGGCGACTTCATAATCGAGGCCGAGGAGTTCTGACGCGCCTGCGGGGTCTGGACGGCGCGGGCCGGCTGAATTTCCGCCGCGGCTGTCCTTCCCGAAGACATGACGTGTAGGGACTCACTGGCCCTCACGGGCGGGCTGCCGCCTGTTTGCCAAAACGCCAGCCGCCGGCCCAGAGGGCCAGCCAGACCAGGACCGGCTGCAGGGCCAGGCGCGGGATGTGGTACCAGAGGCCGCCCGGCAGGCCCGGGACGTCGATGCCGCCAAAGGCGTGATGCAGGTTGGCCGGATAGACGCCGATGGCATAGGCGGCCAGCCCGAGCCCTGCCCAGGGGCGCAGGCGGGGCACCAGCAGGCCAAGGCCGCCGGCAATCTCGGCCAGGCCGGTCAGCTGGATGACCAGCACCGGGGCCGGGACCCAGGGCGGCATGATGGGCAGGAAGGCCTGGGTGGCCAACAGGTGGACAACCCCGAAGGCGGCATAGACGGGCCCAAGGATCCAGCAGGCGATCAGGCGGCGTCGGGAGAGGGTCTGACTCTGGTGCATATGCAGGCAGGCTATCAGAGTTCGTCGCCGAAGACCTCAACCACGGCCCGCAGGAAGCCCAAGCGGCCTGTTTCCTACGCCCTGCCAAAGGCCTCCACCCATTGAGTCTGGGTCGGGGTGTCCGGCACCTCCAGGCCCCGGGCGGACCTGATGCGGGCGAGAGCCGCCTCGGGCCGATCCCCCAGCGAAACCAGCACGCAGGCCAGGACCAGCGCAGATCGGCCGATGCCGGCCCGGCAATGGACCAGAACGCCCCTGCCTGCTGAAAGCCAACCCTTGCAGTCCGTGACCAGCGCCCTTGTCTTCATCAGCGAGGACGGAACCCCACGGTCGCTGATCGGAAATGAGGTGAAGGCGATGCCAGCCTGGCTGCAGGCCTCCGCTTCTCCATCGAGTTCGAGATCATGCATTTCATGGGGCTCGAGCAGACTGACAACCTCATCAACACCCGCGAGCCGCCAGCCGTTGATTTCGTCGATCAGCCAGTCTCCCGCGCGAGGCCTCGCCGCTATCGCCAATCGGCCCGGGCCGGGCATCTCGATCCAGAACAGGGGCTTCTCCCGGGATGACGGCGGGTTGCAGATCATGCGCGAGGATCGAGCCCTGCCAATTGACCCGGATAGAGGGTCAATGAGACGCGCCCTTTTCTGATCGTCGAGGGTTCGTCAAAGATCGGCTATCATGGTTCGCAGCTGAATTGTTCCCCACGGACTGACGGCATTTCGGTTGGGCCGCCAGTCAACCGAACCAACCCACCGCGTCACCCGGCCGAAGCACAGCGAAGAGCCGGGGCCCAGGGTTGCGGGGTACGCTCTCGGCGGCTGCGACAGTGCGGGTGGGGGCCCTGGGTCCCGGATCGTCCCTTCGGGCCGTCCGGGATGACGGCAGGTGGAGATGGCTGAGGGGCAGCTTGCGTCGTTCCGGCCGGTGGTCCAGCCTGCGGTTTTTCCGGCGGTGAGTCCCTGTGATGTGGAAAGCCCTGACTGTGGCCCTGTTGCTGGGCGCCGCCCCCCTGGCCGTGCAGGCCGGCCCGGTTCAGGACCTGGACGCCATCATGGCCGACTACGAGGCCTGGAACCGGGCTGAAAACCCGATTGCGGCGGGCCAGAATGGCGACCGGGCGGCTCTTGGGCGCCTTGCGGACGTGACCCTGGCGGCGGACCAGCGCCGGGCCAAGGCGCTGGAAGGGTTCGAGGCGCGGCTGAAGACCATTCCGGAAGCCGGCCTGAGCGACAATGACGGGCTGAACCGGGCCATCCTGATCCGGGTGGTGGACGACCAGCTGACCGCCCTGAAGTTCGACCAGGCGCGGTTTGCCTTTTCCAGCGACGACACCTGGGACGGGACCCTGTCCTATCTGGCCGACATGGCGCCCATGACCAGCCGCGCCGACGCCGAGGCCTGGCTGAGCCGGCTGGCGGCGGTGCCGGCCTGGTATGGTCAGGCGACGGAAAACGCCCGGCGGGGCATCCGGACTGGCTATACCCAGCCCCTGTCCATCGGCCGGATGGTGCTGGAGCAGTCCCGCAAGGTGGCGGCGGCGCCGGTCGCCGAGACCGATCCCCTGCTGCGGCCCTTTGACCGCCTGCCGGCCAGTGTGTCGGCGACGGAGCGGGCGGGTTTCAAGGCCCGGGGCATGAAGCTGCTGAGCGAAGGCCTGCGTCCGGCCCAACGCACCTTCGTGAAGTTCCTGGAGACCGAATACCTGCCGGCCGCCCGCAAGGGTCTGGGGATCGGGTCCCTGCCGGGCGGCAAGACCTATTACGCCTGGCTGGCCCGGCGCTACACCACCACCCCCATGACGCCGGAAGAGATCCACGCCCTGGGCCTGTCGGAAGTGGCGCGGATCCGGGCCGAGATGAACACCGTCATGGCCCAGACCGGCTTTGCCGGGACCTTTCCGCAATTCCTGGCCATGCTGCGCAGCGATCCGCGGTTTGTCGCCGGATCCCGCCAGGACCTGATGGAAAAGGCCAGCGAGATCGCCAAGCGGATCGATGATCGCCTGCCGGCCTATTTCGCCACCCTGCCCCGCCTGAGCTATGGCGTGCGGGAGGTGCCTCGGGAGATCGAGGAAAACTATACCACCGGTCGCTATTTCCCGGGCAGCCCGACCTTGGGCGTGGCCGGCGGCTACATGGTCAATACGGGACGTCTGGAGCAGCGGGGCCTGTATGAGCTGCCGGCCCTGACCCTGCATGAGGCGGTGCCCGGCCACCATCTGCAGATCGCGCTTTCCCAGGAACTGGGCGAGGTTTCGACCTTCCGGCGGGACGCCGACATGACCGCCTTTGTCGAGGGCTGGGGCCTCTATTCCGAGCGGCTGGGGGTGGAGATGGGCATCTATCGCGACCCCTATGAGCAGTTTGGCCGGCTGTCCTACGAGATGTGGCGGGCCTGCCGGCTGGTGGCCGATACGGG
>CAMAVA010000204.1 GCA_945861515.1 Brevundimonas vancanneytii
AATTCGGACAGGCAGGGTCTCGTAGCCCTTGACGAAGCTGGAGCGCACGCGCCGCGGCTCGCCCATGACCTCGACATGCCGCCAGCGCTTGAGAACCTCTTCCCAGACGATTCGCAGCTGAAGTTCGGCCAGCCGGTTGCCGACACAGCGGTGGATGCCGAACCCGAAGGACAGGTGCTGGCGGGGCCGTTCCCGGTCGATGATGAAGGCGTCCGGCGAGTCGATGACGCTAACGTCCCGGTTTCCGGAAACATACCACATGACCACCTTGTCGCCCTTGCGGATCAGCTGGCCGCCCAGTTCAGTATCCTCCACGGCGGTGCGGCGCATATGGGCCAGGGGCGTCTGCCAGCGAATGATTTCCGGCACCATGCTGGTGATCAGATCCGGATTGGCCCGCAGCTTTTCATACTGATCGGGGTTCTGATTGAGCGCCAGGACGCCGCCGGTCAGGCTGTTGCGGGTCGTATCATTGCCACCCACGATCAGCAGGATGATGTTGCCAAGGTACTCGTCCGGACTCATCGACCGGGTGGCCTCGCCATGGGCCATCATGGAAACCAGGTCGCCGCGCGGCGGTTCATTGACCCGCTCGTTCCAGAGCCGGGTGAAATAGGCCAGGCATTCCATCAGTTCGGCCTGCCGCGCCTCTTCGGTTTCCACCAGTCCACCAGGCATCGGCATGGAGGTGGCCACATCAGACCAGCGGGTCAGCTTGCGGCGGTCCTCGAAGGGAAAATCAAACAGCGTGGCCAGCATCTGGGTGGTCAGCTCGATGGACACCCGGTCGACCCAGTCAAAGGTCTCGCCAATCGGCAGGGAGTCAAGGATCCGGCAGGCCCGCTCGCGGATGATTGGCTCCATCTGCTGCAGGTTGCCGGGCGAGACGATGGGGCTGACCGTCTTGCGCTGGACGTCATGCCTTGGCGGATCCATGGCGATGAAGCTGGGGCGACGCAGGTCCGGCCGGGCGTCGCGAATGGTGATGCCGCCGAGGGCCGCCTCGGACGAGAAGACCTGATGGTTGGTGTCCACGGCCATGATGTCGTTGTAGCGGGTCACCGACCAATAGGGGCCAAACTCGCTGTCGCGGCACCAGTGGACCGGCGCCTCCGCCCGCAGACGCTCGAAATAGGGCCAGTGGGAATCGGTGCGAAACAGTTCCGGATCGCCGGGATTGAAATCTTCCAGCGGCATTGACCAGGCTGTCGCCCGCGCCTCGTCAGCAAGCTTGCCAGACCCGTCAGCCATGGTGTGCGACCCTTCCAACCCTGTGGCGGAGCCACCGGAAACCGGCGCGCCGCCTGTTTTTTGACAGCAAACGCCAAACCGGGACCGTGGGCAAATGTTCTTTGACAGGCCCGGCGGTCGCGGCGATGGATCGGAACTGGGCGGCAGGCCACCGGATCGCCCGGAAGGTTGTGAAATCCATGCGCATCGCCCTTTGCCAGCCGGTCATCCCCCAGAATGTCGGAGCCTGTATCCGCCTGTCCGCCTGTTTCCAGGTCGCGCTGGATGTCATCGAGCCAACAGGCTTCGGGTTTGACGACCGGGCCATGAAGCGCGCCGCCCTGGACTATGGCCCGCTTGGCCACATGGTCCGCCACCAGGACTGGGAAAGGTTCCTCCAAAAGCGGGTCCCTGGCCGGCTGGTGCTGTTCACGACGAAGGGCGCCGCCCCCCTGAACCAGTTCCAGTTCGAAGCCGATGACACCCTGCTGTTCGGAAGCGAGACGCGCGGCGCGCCGCCGGAAGTCCATGAGGTCGCGGACGCCCGGGTGGTCATCCCGTTGCAGCCCGGCGCCCGGTCCCTGAACCTCGCCGTCAGCGCCGGAATCGCCCTGTTCGAGGGCCTGCGGCAAACCTCGGGCCTGGCGTCCGTCCCGCAAGCCCGAGCCTGACTGCCCCCGGGGGTATGATCCGGATCAAGGCGGCAAACCTCCGATTGCTTGAACCTTGGTGCTTGATCGGAGACATCAATGCCTCAAGACCAGTTTGCTGACCTGTTTCGAAACCTCGGCCTGGCCTCCGTCATGGTGGCGGCGACGGTCCTGATGCATTTCTGGGGGCTTATCGTGCTGCTCAGGCTGCTGAACCATACAGGCCACCGCCTCAGGGCCCATGAGAGCTCTGCCGGACAGGCCATGCTGCTTGTGTTGGTGGTGTTTGGAATCTTTGCCCTCCATACGGCCGAAATCTGGCTGTATGCGGCGCTCTATCTCGGTCTGGGGACCCTCGGGGCGCTTGAGCCGGCGCTTTATTTTTCGACCGTCACCTTCGTATCCCTCGGCTACGGCGACCTGACCCTCCCGCCGGCTTGGCGGCTTCTCGGCGCCATCGAAGCGGCCAATGGGGTCATTCTTATCGCGTGGTCGGCAGGGTTTCTTCACACCGTGACGACCCGCCTGCGGGCGCTCGAACATAACTGGCTAAAACCGCGGCCGGATGATCGACCGGAATCCTGACCTGCCCCCCGGCGCCGAACCTGGCCCTGGTGGCCGCAACCCATTGCGTTGCCGCGCGGCCGGTGCATGTTGCCGCACAGGGGCGATCGGCGTCGCGCCCGCAGTGATGCGCGCCGGTCGGGAAACGGGGACAGTCCAGAGATGACGCAAGGCCAGACAACCGGCGATATCGGCGTTCAGGCGCTGCCGGTGGGAGCGGCCGAGCCGCGTAATCTGTGCACGGACTGTGGCATATCCCGGTCCGACGATCCCAAGGCCTGCGGCCGCGCCTGCCAGTTCATCCAGCCCGACTACCCGGCCCTGGAAGCCAGGGTTCATGGCCGCGCCCGCGATCCGAACCGGCCCGATGAACTTCACTTTGGGCCGTTTCGCCGCATGGTCCGGGCCAGGCTATCGGCGCCGCGCCCCGGCGCCCAATGGACGGGCATCACCACCAGGCTGGGGGAACTGCTGCTGGAACGGGGCGCGGTCGACGCGGTCCTGACCATGGCCCCCGACCCGGAAGACAGCTGGCGGCCCATGCCCGTCCTGGTCACCAAGGCGGGCGGGATGGAAAAGGTCCGGGGCATGCGGATGGGCTATGCGCCGCTGCTGGCCCTGCTCAAGCCGGCTCTGGAACTGGGCTACAAACGTCTGGCGGTCATCGGCATCCCCTGCCAGGTCTATGCCCTGCGGGCGCTGGAAGCCGAGCTTGGCTTTGAGAAACTCTATGTGATCGGCACCCCCTGTTCGGACAACACCACCACAGAGAGCTTCCACCAGTTTCTGGCCCTGCTGTCGGACCGGCCCGAGACCATCACCTATCTGGAATTCCGCGCCGACTATCATGTGGAGCTGAGGTTCAGCGACGGACGCACCCGGGTGGTGCCGTTCCTGCTGCTGCCGATCTCGAAACTGCCGCCGGACTTCTTCCCCCTCACCTGCCGCACCTGTGTCGACTACACCAATGTCCTGGCAGACATCACCGTCGGCTATATGGGCGGCGAAGGGGAACAGTGGTTGCTGGTCCGCAACGAACGCGGGGAGGCCTTGCTGGACATGCTGGGCGAGGAGGTGGTGCTCTCCACACCGGGCAGCGCCGGAAAGCGCGCCGGCCCGGTCAAGGGGTTTCTGGCCAATGTCGAGCGGGCGGCCGGCGGCCTGCCCCTGCGCGGCATGCCCGACTGGGTTCGACCCCTGGTCGGCTGGCTGATGCCAAAAATCGGTCCGCGCGGCCTGGAATTTGCCCGGGCCAGGGTCGAGATGAAGGCGGTCGAGACTGTGCTCCACCTGCGCCGTCAGGAACCCCGGCGGATGAAGTCCATGATACCGGCCCATGTCTGGTCCCTGCTGAAACCCTACGGACTGGAACCTGGCGACGGCGAGGCTCACTGAGGACTCCGCTTTTGGCGCGAACTGTCGCAAGCTTGGCTGAGGGACGCATGCGAGACGTCCCGCCGGGGGATGGATGTCGAACGATACGGGCAGCGTGGCTGCGGCTGACCATGGGCAGGACCTGAAACCGCCCCTTTCGGTCAAGTTGCTTTATTCTCTGGGCCAGGTCGCCCAGAGCGGCGGCTTCGACACCGCAATCGGCTTTGTCTTCTTCTATTACACCGCCGTTCTGGGGCTTTCCGGAATCATGGTCGGGGCGGCCCTGGCGATCAGCCTGGCCTTTGACGCGGTGGTCGACCCGCTGGTCGGGTCCTGGTCGGACAATGTCCGCTCCCGGCTCGGACGCCGCCTGCCTCTGATGATCCTGGGCGTGCCCCTGGTGGCCCTGTCCATGGGGGCCCTGTTTTCACCCCCCGCCGGGATTTCACAAGGGCTGCTGTTCGCCTGGCTGACGGTCACCTCGGTCGCCGCCCGCAGCTGTATCTCGATCTTCAACGTGCCCTATATCGCCCTGGGCGCGGAGCTGGCGTCCGGCTATGTGGAACGCTCCAGTGTGGTCGCCTATCGCGCCGTCATGGGCATTGTGGCCAGTGTGGTGGTCACGGCCCTTGCCTTTTCGGTCTTCTTTTCGGGTCAGGGCGGATTGCAGCAGGTCCAGGGCTATGCCGGCTTTGGCTGGTCCGTGGCCCTGCTGATGCTGGTCTGCACGGCCGTCTGTTGCCTGGGCGTTGCGGGCTATGCAGCGCGGTTGCCTCAGACCGACAGCGTGCAGACCTCCATGGTCCGGCGATTGCCGGGCGAGGTCCTGGAAATCTTTGCCAACCGGTCTTTCCGGATCCTGTTCCTGTCGGCCGTGGTTTTCTATGTGGCGGTCGGCCTCAACGCGACCTTTGGCAATCACCTCAATGTCTTTGTCTGGAAGCTGACCGGCGGCGCCATGCAGACGCTTGGCTACAGCTATCTGGCCGGGATCCTGCTGGGTATTCCGATCGCGCCCGTGCTGTCCCGCTGGATGGAAAAGCGCACCATGGTGCTGGTCGGTCTCGGGATGGTGATGTTCAGCTGGCTGCTCATCCCGATCTTCCGCGCCTCGGGGATCTGGATGGCGTCCGGCGATGACTCGGTCTTGCTGCTGGCCCTGAATGTGGCCTTCGCAGGAATCGGGGTCGGCTTCTGTTCCATCGCCTATCCGTCCATGATGGCGGACGCGGCGGACGAGCATGAGCATCTGCATGGCCGCCGCCGCGAGGGACTTTATTTCGCAGGCCTCGGGTTCGCAGCCAAGGCCGCCAGCGGCGTCGGGGTCCTGATCGCCGGCCTGGCCCTGGACCTGATGCGGTTTCCAAAGGAAGC
>CAMAVA010000205.1 GCA_945861515.1 Brevundimonas vancanneytii
AGCAACAAATCGAACCCGTTCATCCATGGCGCTGCTCTCAAGCCACGGCATCGGCAAGCCCTCCTCCATCCAGAGGAAAACTGTCACCCATCTATCCGGGCTGGTCTGTCAGCTATCTATCCGAGCCGTACAGGCTGCCACCTTCTCCCTCCAGGGGAGAAGGATTCCGCTATAATGACCCCACCGCTTCGAGCCGCCCGCAGACGCCCTGGCCCGACCTGCGGCGTCCGTGGACAAATCTGACAAGACGCCGTCAAGGTCTGACAGAAACCGACAGAATCTTACAGAAACCGACCTCAAATCCGACGTTTCCGACAGGGCGGACGCCGGTCCAGGGGCCGAATCAGAACGATGGAACGACGCTGCAATCACCCCGGAAAACCGCATGAATACAAGAACTTGATGTCATTTCGGAGAGGGGCAAAGCCTTCGGCCAGTCGACCTCTCGACAAAGGTTTCGCCCCCGAACTCTCCATACGCGCCTTTTGCGCAGCTGTTCACACCGGAAAGGCAGGCAAACAGCATGCAGGAACGGAGACAGGCAGTCCGTTCGACACACGCGCCACCCAGTCCCTGGCCGCCGGCGTTTCCCATGCTAGGTCAGAGACGTGCAGAACCCTGACCTTCGACGCCGATTGCTGGACTGGTATGACCGCCATGCCCGGGACCTGCCCTGGCGGGTGTCGCCGGAGGATCGGCGGGCGGGGGTGGCGGCCGATCCCTACCGGGTGTGGCTATCGGAGGTCATGCTGCAGCAGACAACTGTGCCCCATGCCACGCCCTATTTCCTGGGCTTCACGGCCCGGTGGCCGACGGTGGTCGATCTGGCGGCGGTGGAGGACGGGGACCTGATGGCGGCCTGGGCGGGGCTTGGCTACTATGCCCGGGCGCGCAACCTGCTGGCCTGCGCCCGGGCGGTGGCGACCGGCCATGGCGGGGTGTTTCCGGATACCGAGGCGGGCCTGCGGGCCCTGCCGGGCGTCGGGGCCTATACGGCGGCGGCGGTGGCGGCCATCGCCTTTGACCGGCCGGCCAATGTGGTCGACGGTAATGTCGAGCGGGTGATCAGCCGCCTCTTTGCGGTGGAGGCGCCCATGCCGGGCGCCAAGGATCAGCTGAAGGTCCTGGCGGGGGAGCTAGTTGCGGAGGATCGTCCCGGGGACTGGGCCCAGGCCCTGATGGATCTGGGGGCGACGGTCTGCAGACCCCGGGCGCCGCTCTGTGATCTCTGTCCCGTGGCGGATCATTGCCGGGGACTGGCGCGGGGCGATGCGGACAGTTTTCCGCGCAAGAGCCCCAAGGCTGCGCGGCCGAGGCGCCATGGGGTTGCCTATGTCCTGACCCGCGGCGATCAGGTGGCGCTTGTGCGCCGGCCGCCAAAAGGCCTGCTGGGCGGCATGCTGGCCCTGCCGACCAGCGACTGGACCGACGCGCCCCTGTCGAAGGAGCAGGCCCTGGCCGCCGCGCCGGTCCTGGCGGACTGGCGGGCGGCGGGCGAGATCGAGCATGTCTTCACCCATTTCTCCCTGACCCTCAGCGTGCTGAAGGCGGAAGGCGACATGGAGGCCGTCTGGACATCGCAGGATGACCTGGAGGCCCTGCCCAGCGTCTTTCTCAAAGCGGCCCGACGCGCCCTTTGAAGGCCTGGCCTGTCACGGCCATTCCGGCCCGCACCTTGCTGCGCAGGACGTCGATAGGCGCCAGGCCCGCATCGGTCTTGAAGCGCCAGTAGGTCCAGCCGTTGCAGGCCGGGGCGCCCTCCATCAAGGCGCCCATCTTGTGGATGGAACCCGTCAGGTCGCCGACTACCAGGGAGCCGTCGGCCCGCACCCGCGCGGCCCTCTGTCCCTTTGGGCACCAGAGTTCGTCCCCGGGATTGAGCAGGCCCGCCTCGACGATCTGGCCGAACGGCACCCGGGGCTCGGACCGCCTGGAGCCCATGACCTCCAGGTCCTGCGGCGCGACAGGCTGGACCTTGGCGATCCGCTCCTTTGCCACGGCGATGTATTCGGACTCCCGCTCGATGCCGATGAACCTCCGGCCCAGCCGCTTGGCCGCCGCCCCGGTGGAGCCGCTGCCGAAGAAGGGATCGAGGATCAGGTCGCCCGGCTTGCTGGTCGACAGGATGACCCTGTGCAGCAGGGCCTCGGGCTTCTGGGTGGGATGGGCCTTGCTGCCGTCCGCCTTCTTGACCCGCTCGTCGCCGGTGCAGAGGGGCAGGGTCCAGTCGGACCGCATCTGGGTGTCGTCGTTGAAGACCTTGAGGGCGTCGTAGTTGAAGGTGTAGCGCTTGCCGCCCCGGGACTTGGAGGCCCAGATCAGGGTCTCGTGGGCGTTGGTGAACCTTGTGCCCTTGAAGTTGGGCATGGGGTTGGACTTGCGCCAGACCACGTCATTGAGGATCCAGAATCCCAGGTCCTGCAGGGCCACCCCGACCCGGAAGATGTTGTGATAGCTGCCGATCACCCACAGGGCGCCGTCGTCCTTCAGGACCCGCTGGCATTCCTTCATCCAGTCGCGGGTGAAGCGGTCATAGGCGGCGAAGCTGTCGAACTGGTCCCAGTGGTCATCGACGGCGTCGACGCGGCTGTTGTCGGGCCGCAGAAGATCGCCGCCCAGCTGCAGGTTATAGGGCGGATCGGCGAAGACCAGATCGACGCTGCGATCGGGCAGGGCCCGCAGCTGCTCGATGCAGTCTCCCTGGATAATCGTCTCTGACCCGAACGTCATGGCAGCCCCTGAACGCAAAAAGAGTCCCGGCACTCTCAAGCCTTATGGTGAAGGGCTGGTTAGGGGACGTGGTTAGCGAGAGGTTACCGGCAGGGCGGACCGGACATCGGTGTGGGTGAAATCATCGCCGATGAAGAGCAGGGGGGCGTCGAGGTCCCTGGCCAGGGCATAGGCGAAACTGTCGCCGAAGTTTAGTTTTGCCCGAGCTCCAAATCCCCTACCAAACTTGATTCTGGCTTCAAGCGCCATTTGGGACAGCGCCCAATCTATTGGCGCGACTTCGATTCCTACGTCCTGCAGGAACTCATTCAGGATCTGAATGGCCCGCAATCCATCACCCCGGCGCGTGGCCAAAACCGTTCCAGTCTCTACATAGTTTGGAGCTGCCAATCGATATCGGCCATCAACTTCATTCGAAATTCGTTCCGCCAGACGCTGGGCGTTGGGCTCGTTCAGCAAGATCGCGATGATCGCCGAACTGTCGATAACCAACACTAGTCTTCATCTCCAGAGGCCCAGTCCCATTCCTCTTTGGTTACGGGGCTCCGGTCGAATTCAGGAGCCACGCGTTCTGCAAACGCCATGATGCGGTCAGCCAGGCTGCCGACCCGTTCCTTTCGCTCACGCTCCAGCCGTTCGCGCAGCGCCACGGTGACGGCCTTGGTCATGGTCTCGCCGGTGATCGCGGCGAGTTCACGGGCAAGCTGGTCGGCTTCCTTGGTCTTGATGCTGAGAGCCATGATCGCGCCTTGCTAGAAGCGGTGTCTAGATAGCACGACCGGCGCCCCGCTCCAACTTTCCGCTGGCGCTATCCTTGCGGAAACCGGGCTATCCTGCCGGCAAAACAATGAGGAAACGCCATGTCCGCCCTCGACCATCTGGACGCCAACCGCCTGTCGCCCTTCTATCAGGATCACCACCATGCCTGGCGCGACACCCTGCGCCGCTGGGTCGAGGCGGAGATCATGCCCTTTGCCGACCAGTGGGACGAGGCCGGGGAGTTTCCGCGGGAGCTGTACAGAAAGGCCTCGGAGATCGGGCTGCTGCGCCTGGGCTGGCCGGAGGAATATGGCGGCGTGCCGACGGACGCCTTCATGTCCATCGTCACCAGTCAGGAGATGAGCCGCCACGGAGCCGGGGGCATCAATGCCAGTCTGATGAGCCACGGCATCGGCCTGCCGCCGATCCGGGCTCTTGGAACCCAGGAGATGAAGGACCGGATCATCCCCCAGGTCCTGTCAGGGGAGAAGATTTCCGCTCTTGCCATCACCGAGCCGTCCGGCGGTTCCGATGTCGCCAACCTGAAGACCACAGCCCGGCGGGACGGAGACGACTATGTCGTCAATGGCTCCAAGATGTTTATCACGTCCGGGATGAGGGCCGACTACTACACCGTGGCGGTCCGCACCGGCGGGGAGGGGGCGGGGGGCGTCTCCCTGCTGCTGATCGAGCGGGACCGGGAGGGGTTTTCCCGCACCCCGCTGAAGAAACAGGGCTGGTGGGCCTCGGACACGGCCGCCCTCTATTTCGATGATGTGCGGGTGCCGGCGGAGAACCTGATCGGGGCCGAGAACCAGGGCTTTGCCGGTATCATGAACAATTTCAACGGCGAGCGGATCGGCATGACCGCCGGGGCCACGGGCTTTGCCAAGGTCTGCCTGGAGGACGCCATCGCCTGGGCCCGGGAACGCAAGACCTTCGGCAAGCGGCTGGCCGATCACCAGGTGATCCGCCACAAGCTGGCCGAGATGTACAAGCGCATCAGCGCCACCCAGGCCTGGCTGGAGACCATGGCCTGGCGGATCAGCCAGGGTGAAAAGCCCATCGCCGAGATCGCCCTGCTCAAGGTCCAGGCCACCGAGACCATGGAATACTGCGCCCGGGAAGCCATGCAGATCATGGGCGGCGCCGGCTATATGCGCGGCGGCCGGGTCGAGCGCATCTATCGCGAGGTGCGTGTCAACGCCATCGGCGGCGGCTCGGAGGAGATCATGCGGGATCTGGCAGCGCGGCAGATGGGACTTTAGGGCAGGGACAGCTCTGCGGAGGCGTTTATCCGGACGTTTCAGAGTTATTTTACCCGTTCCGGTGTCTATTCCGAAGAGTGAACGCCCAACGCCTGTCCTCGGTCCACCAGACCGCACTGGAAGCCTATTATCGCCGGACCTACGGCGATCAGCTGGCCATCCGGCTGGCGAGCATCGTCTTGCTGACCGGCATCACGGTCTACCTGGAAGTCTGGCCTCTGGCCTGGGCAGCTGTCTGGGCCCTGGGCTATCTGGGCGGCGAACTGGCCATCATTGCGTGGTGGCGACATGCCCAATCGACCATGCCAACAGCCGACAGGAAAGGGTTTGACCGGTTGCAGGTCCAACTGATCGGCCTGTCGGCCGGGGTCAGCGCCTATGCCGCCATCCCCTGTTTCTTCACC
>CAMAVA010000206.1 GCA_945861515.1 Brevundimonas vancanneytii
GCGCGGTCCGGCGAGCGCATGGCGTTGACGCCGGCCGAAACGATCTTCAGGGCGTCGATATCCAGGCCGCTGTCGGTCTCATCGAGGATCAGCAGGCGCGGCGACAGCATCGCCATCTGGAAGATTTCCATCCGCTTCTTCTCGCCGCCGGAAAAGCCGACGTTGAGGCTGCGCTTGAGCATCTCGAAGTCGATCTTCAGGGAGGTTGCCGTTTCCCGCGCCAGCTTGAGGAAGGCAGGGGCGCCGATCTCGGTCTCGCCCCGCGCCTTGCGCTGGGCGTTCATCGCCGTGCGGATGAAGGTCAACGCCGGAACCCCCGGGATTTCAAGCGGATACTGGAAGGACAGAAACACGCCCCTGGCCGCCCGCTCATTGGCCTCCAGGCCCAGCAGATCCTCGCCATCCAGACTGGCCGTGCCCCCGGTCACCTCATAGCCGGACCGTCCGGTGAGCACATAGGACAGGGTCGATTTGCCAGCCCCGTTGGGCCCCATGATGGCATGGACCTCGCCGGCCGGCACATCGAGGTTTAGACCCTTGAGGATCGGTTTGTCGGCGACAGAGGCGTGGAGGTTATTGATCGAGAGCATTGTTTTTTTCATATTTCGCTTTTGCACTATCGAACGGGACAGCGCGCGTCTCCCTTCCCCGAGACGGGGGGAAGGGCCGGGGATGGGGATGAGGCTTCCATGGGTTTCAGAAACTCCAGCCGGTTGCCGAATGGGTCGAAGACGAAGGCTCGTTCGACATCGGCGATTTCGTCGTCCCGCTTAACGGCGTATCCCGCCGTCCGGGCGAGGTCCGCCAGGACCTGGACGTCATCGACTTCGAAGGCGACATGGGCCTTCACGTTGGCGCGGAAATCCTGTTCGACGCCCAGATGAACCTTAATGGACCCGGACTCGAACCAGCACCCGCCGCGCGCCGCCAATGTGGGCGGCTTGGGAACCTCGACCAGGCCCAGCAGATCGCCATAGAAGGAGCGCGCCTTCTCCTCCCCGCCGGGCGGGATGGCAATCTGGACATGGTCGATGGCGCGCAGCATCAGCCGACAGACCCTTCAAGGCTGATCGCCACCAGTTTCTGAGCCTCGACAGCGAACTCCATGGGCAGTTCCTGCAGCACCTCTCGGACAAAGCCGTTGACCAGCAGCTGGACCGCCTCTTCCTGGGTCAGGCCCCGCTGCATGGCGTAGAAGAGCTGCTCTTCGGACAGGCGCGTTGTGGTGGCCTCGTGCTCGAAGACCGACTGGCCGTTGCGGGCCTCGATATAAGGGACCGTGTGGGCGGCGCAGTCCTTGCCGATCAGCAGGCTGTCACACTGGGTGAAGTTGCGGGCGCCCGTTGCCTTGGGATGGGCGGAAACCAGACCGCGATAGGTGTTGGAAGACCGGCCGGCGCTGATCCCCTTGGAGATGATCCGCGAGCGGGTGTTGGCGCCCAGGTGGATCATCTTGGTGCCGGTGTCGGCCTGCTGGCGGCCATTGGTGATGGCTATGGAATAAAACTCGCCGCTGCTGCCTTCGCCCCGCAGGACGCAGCTGGGATATTTCCAGGTGATGGCGCTGCCGGTCTCGACCTGGGTCCAGCTGACCTTCGAGCGGTCGCCCCGGCAGTCGGCCCGCTTGGTCACGAAGTTGTAGATGCCGCCCTTGCCGGTCTCGGGATCGCCCGGGTACCAGTTCTGGACCGTGGAGTATTTGATGGTGGCGTCTTCCAGGGCGACCAGCTCGACCACGGCGGCATGAAGCTGGTTTTCATCCCGCATAGGGGCCGTGCAGCCCTCGAGGTAGGAGACCTGAGCGCCCTTGTCGACGATGATCAGAGTCCGCTCGAACTGCCCGGAATCCTTGGCGTTTATTCGGAAGTAGGTGGACAGCTCCATGGGGCATTTCACCCCCGGCGGCACATAGACAAAGCTGCCGTCGCTGAACACCGCGCTGTTGAGACAGGCGAAATAGTTGTCGCTGACCGGCACGACGGAGCCGAGGTATTTGCGGACAAGCTCAGGGTGCTCGCGGATGGCTTCGCTGATCGGGCAGAAGATCACCCCGACCGCAGCCAGTTCCTTCTTGAATGTGGTGACGACGCTGACGCTGTCGAACACCGCATCCACGGCATAGCGCGGCGCGCCCTGGACACCGGCCAGAACCTCTTGTTCGCGCAGGGGAATACCCAGCTTGGCGTAGGTGGCCAGGATCTCCGGATCGACGTCGTCCAGGCTCATGGGGCCATCGCTGCCGGACTTCGGCGCAGCGTAGTAATAGCTGTCCTGGTAGTCGATCTTCGGGAAGCTGACCTTGGCCCAGTCCGGCTCATCAAGGGCCAGCCAGCGCTCGAAAGCCTCCAGCCGCCAGGCCAGCATCCAGTCCGGCTCGTCCTTCTTGGCCGAGATGAACCGCACCGTGTCGGCGCTCAGGCCCCTGGGAGCGAATTCCTGGTCAACATCGGTGACAAAGCCATGCTTGTAGGCCTCCAGTTCACCGACCTGATCGACGGTTTCTTTGACAGCGGCCATACTTACGCGACTTCCCTGACTTGGTTCTGGCGGGACAGATGGACTTCCAGCGCAGCCAGCCAGACGTCGCCGGCCCGGGTCCAGTCCGCCTCGCTGCTGTTCCAGCCCCCACTGATACGGATGGAGCAGGCCGCCAGATCAGGCCTTCCCATGGCCGTGACCGTCCGGCTGGCCTTGACCTTGCCTGAGGAACAGGCCGCCCCGGCGCTGATCATCACCCCGCCAAGGTCCATGTGCATGACCTGGGTCTCCGACGCCCAGCCGGACATGGCGACGCAGAGGGTCTGGGGCAGCCGCTCGGCGGCGGCGCCCAGGACGACGGCGCCGGCCGCCGCCAGGCGAGCCTGGAGTTGGTCGCGCCAGCGGGCCTGATCGGCCCAGGCTGCAAGGTCACTGAGCGAAGCCTCGGAGGCAGCAGCAAATCCGGCGATACCCGGCAGGTTTTCCGTCCCTGCCCTGCGGCCCCGCTCCTGACCGCCGCCCTGCTGGCGCCGGACAAGGGTGGCCCGGGTCCCGCAAACCAGGGCGCCAACCCCCTGGGGTCCGCCCAGTTTGTGGGCTGACAGGGCCAGACTGTCTGCGCCAAGCGCGCTGAAGTCCGCGCCGATCTTGCCGGCCGCCTGGACGGCGTCGACATGCAGCCAGCCGCCAGCCGTCCGGACGAGATCGGCCGCCTCGGCGACGGGATGAATGACGCCGGTCTCGTTATTGGCCAGCATCAGGCAGACCAGGGACTTGCCCGGCTGGTCGAGAGCGACCTGGAGGGCCGGCAGATCAACAATCCCCTGGGCGTTCACCGCGAGGGTCGTGACGGGCAGACCGCTGGCCTGGGCATTTTCCCAGACCGCATCATGTTCAGTTGCGCCAACGAGAATGCGATCAAGGCCGCTGCTCACGGCGCTGTGCAGGGCCAGGGCGTTGGCCTCTGTTCCACCACTTGTAAAGGTCACTGACCCGGCCACGGCGCTCACCAGGGCCGACACCCGCTCCCTCGCCTGTTCAAGCACCCTGCGCGCCGCGCGGCCTGATGAATGGATAGATGAGGGGTTGCCGCCCTGGTCGAGCATGGCCATCACCGCCGCCCGCGCCTGGGGTCGGACCACCGAGGTGGCGTTATGGTCGAGATAGACCGGGCTCATGCGGCCGCCATCTCTTCGGGGCGCAGGCGGCCGGCCAGAACGTCTTCGAGCGACACCGAAGCCAGATAGGCATGGAGCTGGCGGCCCATCTCTTCCCAGAGTTCGTGGGTCGAACAGCGGGCTCCGCCCTTCATGCATCCCCTGGACGCCTCAAATCCGCAACGGGTGGCCCTGAGGGGCTCGTCCACAGCCAGCACGATGTCGGCGATATGGGTGTCGGCCGCCGGTCGGGCGAGACGGTATCCGCCGCCAGGTCCCCGAAGGCTCTTGACTAGGCCCCGGCGCCTCAGGCGGGCGAACAGCTGCTCCAGATAGGATAGCGAAATTTCCTGACGCGCCGCGATATCGGCCAGGGAAACGGCTCTGGAACCGTCTTCATCCTGACGATCTGCCAGATCTGTCATCGCCATCACGGCATAACGGCCTTTGGTGGACAGGCGCATTGCGGATTCCTTGGCGTCCGACGCGGGCGTTGTGCTACAGCCCCCGGCGCGTCGGCGGGGCCGGCGCGACCTGCGACTGATCTAGGAAGACCAAGCGCATTGGTCAAGTATTCTGAGCCGCCCCAGAGGAGACGTTTCCCATGCCCGAAGTGGTCCTGACCGGCGCAGCAGGCCGGATTGAAGGTCGCTATTCCCCCGGGAAGCGCGAGAATGCCCCCATCGCCCTGATCCTGCACCCGCATCCGCGCGCCGGGGGTCACATGAACCACCCCGTGGCGGTTCAGATGTACCACCTCTTCATGAAGCGGGGCTTTTCCACCCTCCGCTTCAATTTCCGCGGCGTTGGGCGCAGCCAGGGCGAGTTTGACGGCGGAATCGGCGAACTGGCCGACGCAGCGACGGCCCTGGACTGGTTGCAGACCACCAACCCGACGGCGACCCAGTGCTGGGTGGCCGGCTACAGCTTCGGGGCCTGGGTTTCCATGCAGCTTCTGATGCGCCGGCCGGAGACAGACGGTTTCATCAGCGTGTCACCGCCCGCCAATATGTACGATTTCAGCTTCCTCGCGCCCTGCCCAGCTTCGGGTCTCTTCCTGCACGGATCCGCCGATACGGTCGTTCCCAATGTGGAAGTGGAGCGGGTGGTGACCAAATTGCGGTCTCAGAAGGGAATCGTCATCGACTATGACTTGATCGAAGGCGCGACCCATTTCTGGGCGGAACACCTGCCCAGTGTCGAATCCCATGTCGGCGACTATCTCGACAAACGCCTAGCAGCAGAGCCCGCCTGATGAACCTCGACGCCATTTCCATAGGCAAGAACCCGCCCGTAGACGTGAACGTCGTAATCGAGGTCCCGCTAGGCGGCGAGCCCATAAAGTATGAACTGGACAAGGACGCCGGCGTGCTGATCGTCGACCGGTTCCTATACACGTCCATGCGCTATCCGGGCAACTACGGCTTTATTCCCCATACACTGTCCGGCGATGGCGATCCCTGCGATGTAATCGTGCTCAACACCCGCGCCATCGTTCCCGGCGCCGTGAT
>CAMAVA010000207.1 GCA_945861515.1 Brevundimonas vancanneytii
GCCAGGGCGCTCTTGCGGCGGCCATAGAGGAGATAGACCACCACGCCGATGCCGTTCCAGATGAAGAAGCCCCAGATGGCGGTGTTGGGCAGGGTGGTGAACAGATAGAGGCAGCCGACCACGCCGAACACCCCGACCAGCGGCCAGAGGGGAGTCCTGAACACCCGCTTCAGGTCCGGCGCCCGGACCCGCAGGATCATCATGCAGACCAGCACGGCCACGAAGGCGGCAAGCGTGCCCGCATTGGCCAGGGCGGCGATTTCGCCCAGGGGCAGGATGCCGGCCAGCAGGGCCGCCAGGACTCCGGTCATCAGGGTGACGAAGCTGGGGGCGCCGCGGCTGGACACCCGGGCAAGACCGACGGGCAGCAGGCCGTCCCGGGCCATGACGAAGAAGATCCGGCTCTGGCCATACATGAAGGCCATGATCACCGTCGGCAGGGCGATGACGGCGGCGGCGGCCACCAGCTTGGCGGCGCCGCCATGGCCCAGCTGTTCCATGACAAAGACCAGGGGCGCGTCAGCCTTGGAGAACACCCCCGGCAGGACCGCCCCGATGGCGGCGGCGGCGACCAGCAGGTAGATGACCGTGCAGGCGATCATCGAGCCGACGATGCCGATGGTCAGGTTCTTCTCGGGATTCTTCGTCTCCTCGGCGGCGGTGGAGACCGCGTCAAAGCCGTAGAAGGCGAAGAAGATGATCGAGGCGGCGGCCATGACCCCGACCTTGGTGCCGTCCCCATTGACCCCGCTGAAGCCAAAGGGGCTGAAGGGGACAAAATGGCTGGCGTCGAAGGCCGGCAGGGCCAGGACGACAAACAGGGCCAGGGCCGCCAGCTTGACCACCACCAGCACCATGTTGATCGTGGCGCTTTCCCGGGTGCCGATCAGCAACAGCCCGGCCACGGCCAGGGCGATGAAGGCGCCCAGCAGGTTGAAGCCGCCGGTAAAGACCAGATGGCCGCTCTCCAGGGCGAAGGTCGAGGCCATCAGCTGCGGCGGGACGGGCAGGGTAACAAACTCCGCCGCATGGCCAGCCCAGCCGGCGGCCACCGCGCCGCAGACCACGGTATATTCCAGGATCAGGCTCCAGCCGACGATCCAGGCCAGGCCCTCGCCCAGCACCGAATAGCTGTAGGTATAGGCGCTGCCGGCCGCCGGGATCAGGGTGGCCATCTCGGCATAGGCGAGCGCCGCGCAGGCGCAGACCGCCCCGGCGATGGCGAAACTGAGCATGACTCCCGGCCCCGCCAGCCCGGCCCCCACCCCGATCAGGGTATAGATCCCGGTGCCGACAATGGCCCCGACCCCCAGGGCGATCAGATGCGGCCAGCCCAGTGTCGCCTTCAGCCGGTGATGCTCGGCGACAAACCCGCCATCCATGGGCTTGCGCCGCGTCAGAAAACTCATGATCGCCCCTCGGTCCGAAGCGCAAGAATGACGCTGTTTCGGTTCCTTCGCCAAGGGGGCGGGTTTTGGGCTGGGGTGGTGCGGGCGGCGGCAGGGGTGGTTTGCGGGGCGATTGGCGGCGGTTTTCGGCGGAAGAACGCGCGCGCAAAAAATGAAATGCGAAAAATGGCGGTCCGTGGCTGGGGGCGAGGCCTTGGACTTCGCGGCGGCGGGGCGGACGGAATCATGATCATATCCTTGAAATCGCTGCCTTTTCGTTGCTTTCCAGCGCCGGTTTCTGCCTGGTCTTCGGCGCGATGAGCCTTGAGGGCATCGTGGTTGAGCGTCAGAAACTGTCGGGAAAAGGACGGGTCGTCACTGGGTTCGGTAACGATAGAAGCCGGCCCGTCACAGGTTTCGGTAACGCCGTTGTCAGGTCCTTCTCGGATTTTTGGGGTCGCGGGCGACGGCGGCGGAGAGCAGCGGAGACAGCGAGCGGAGATGGCGGCCGTGATCCCTCCCGGCGGTCGAAGCGGCAGGGGAGATTATCGCATGGCGGCGGGATGCGGCCGCGCCTCACGACCGCCATGCCGGAGCGCCTGTCAGGTGAGCAACCCGATGATCCTCAACATTTCCGCAAGTTCAGTCTCTACGACAGCCGCCCGCTTGACAGCCTCCAGATCAATCCGACGGACCAGATCTTTCGGCTCCATCGGCTTGAGATAATCCGGCCATTCGCGTTGGAGCGCACGCAGGGCGCTGTCGCTGTCAGGCGGTCGATGCGCGGCGCAGCCTGGAAGGTGCCGAAGGAGCAGCGCTTCGAAGCATGGGTCCTGCCAGACAAGCCTGATACCGTTCTGAACAGCCAGTCGGCGGGCCTGGTCTGCGCGATCGGGCGAATGCCGGATCTGATCTGTGTCGAGCAGGATGAACCGGTCTCTGAACCGTTCACGGCTGCGTTGAATATAGGCGATCCGAGCCATCGCGCGCTCAACCCGGGCAAGCGGATCGCCGGCCTGAAGATCCTCGATTCGGAGGTGGACCGGCAGTCCAGCAGCCTCGGCCATCGATCTGATCAGAATGCCGTACTCGACCTCTGACTGCCCCTCACAGCCGATATAGATGGGAGTCCGCTGCGAGATATGAGGCTTGCGACGGCTCATGCGAGTTGGGGCACCGCGCCATAGACCCCGCTGAGATATTTTCGGTAGAGGTTCTCGTCGCGCCGGACCGACTTCATGTCCATCAGGCTGAAAGCGCGGGTGCGACCAAGGCTGTCCTTTTCGCAGAGGACGATCTCTTCCTTGACCAGGTCGTCGAGCAGCGAGGCCGAATGGCAGCTGAGCCATATCTGGGCGTCATGCGGATTGCGGGTCTGTCGATCGTAAAACCACCCGAGCAGCTGAGGCAGGACCAGAGCGTGGATGTAGGTGTCGAATTCGTCGATGATCGCGACGCCGCCGCGTTGCAGGGTCAGACTGATCAGGGGAAACAGCCGGATGAAGGCCCGCGTTCCATGGCTTTGAAGGAGCCAAGGCATATCGAACTCAAGGCCTTCGTGCTGGAACATGGGCATGGGCCCTGAAGCGGACTCGACGAATTTCATCTCTTCCACGCCCACGTCGATGCGGCGCAGTTCACGGTTCAACCTGGAGACAAGATCCGGTTCCTGGGCGAGGAAATTGACAAGGCTCTGATCATCTTGGGGCGAGGTCATCACCCCGATCACCGTCCGGGCCAAATCCACAAGCAGCATCGCCGTCGGATGCTGGAAAAACGCGAAGGACGACAGCACCGAGACGTTCGGGCGCAGGGTGTTGAGAAGGTGACGATAGCCAGACAGGGCGAAGGATCTGGCGGCCAGCACCGCACCCTTCTCGTCGCGCTCGAAGACACGTTGCCACTTGCCTTTGCCGTCCGGTTTCTGGCGCAGGGCTTCGCTCTGGACGTGGGGGAGCATCCCGTCTGCAACGGAGAGGGATAGTTCATAGCGGTAGAGGCCGCACTGGACTGCCTCGCCGTTCGCCAGACGCTGCTGCGTCTCTGTCGACAGGTCCATAACCCCGCCGAACTCGACCGCCAGCCGGATCGGTCGATCCCTGGAGGCTTCATCGTTGAATCGTTCGCACGGGAAGCAGGGAACCGTCCGTTGGCTGCTGTCGCGCACAAAGTTCACAATGAAGTCGAGCGCCCTCAAGACGTTGGTCTTGCCGGAGGCATTGGGGCCGTACAGCACGATCACCTTGGGCGCCCGGAGTCCTGATCCCGGAAACAGCGGGGCAAAGCGGCAGCCGGGGTCCGGAACATTGGGTGCGATGGTCAGGTCAAGGACCTGCTGATCCCGTACGGAGTAGAAGTTCTCGATTTCCAGACGGTAGATCATGGAGCCTCCATTGGAGGCTATAAATCGCCTTTTGACGAAATTTCGTCAATATCGAACTTAAATGGCCGCCTCGCCATACCTTGAGGGACATCTTCGAAAGGCGATGAATCTCAAGATATTGCATCGGGTCCAACGGCTAAGGCCGGCGGGGCCCCTCATCCGTCGGCTTCGCCGAGACCTTCTCCCTGGAGGGAGAAGGGACCTGAACGCCCAGTCCCCCCTCACCGCACGAGGGGGTCGTGGTCGAGCATGTGTTGGGCGGCGCCGCTGAGCATGCGGAGGAACATGGCGTCGCCGCGTTCGGTGCGGGTGACGACCATGGCGGCGAAGAAGGCGGTCAGGAACAACAGGTAGGCGCCCTGTCCATAGTGGCGGGCGAGATCGGCCTGGTCATAGCCGGTGACGCCATGGGCCGTCAGGGTGGCGTGGTAGAGGGCCAGGAGTTCCGGCTCGGCGGCGCGTCGCTCTTCGGCGGTCAGGGCGCCGGCGAGGAAATAGGCGAGGTCGGTGGGGCCCGCGCCATAGGCAAACGACTGCCAGTCCAGGACCGTTACCGGATAGCCGCCGCGGGCCGTGCCGAACATCATGTTGTCGGGCCGGAAATCATTGTGGGTCAGGCAGCGGGGGCCGTCATGGCGGGCGCCCAGATGGCTGAACTGCGAGGCGATGCGGTCGCCGACGCCGATCCAGTCGGGGTGCAGCTGGGGTCCGTAGCGGTCCTTGAAGCCGGCCCAGAGCTGGGTGACCAGTTCGTCGGTGACGACCCCGGGCGGGGCGGCGCTGGAACCGGACACCCAGGGCAGGGCGTCCAGGCTGTCATCGGCCCAGTGGGAGGCGTGGAGCTTTGCCGCCTGTTCCACCACCAGCCGCGCCTGGTCCAGGGTGACGCCGGCCAGCTGGTCGCCCTGCTCGGCGGGGGCCAGGTCTTCCATCATCAGGACAAAGGCGCTGGTCGCCTCGTCGACATCGGTGAAGTAGCAGCGGGGGGTATGGACCAGGGCCCGGGGGGCCAGCTGCTGATAGAAGCGCACCTCGCGCAGATAGTTGCCGAGGGACACGCCGGTGGCGCGGCTTTCCTCGCCGGCCGCCGGGAACTTGCCGACCAGGGAGGCGGGGGCGGTCTCGCCGCCGCGCTCATAGTCCAGGGTGAAGCGCACGCTGTCGCCGATCTGGCCGGTGCCGACCCCCTTGGCGGTAAAGCCCCGGACCACGGCGTCGACGCCGCCGGCCTGCAGCACGGCGGTCAGCCAGGCGGCGTCAACCTCGCCGGGCATGCGGATATCGGGCTTGGCGGTCATGGCGGCTCTCGTCTCCTCCGGCCCCTGTTCGTCCGGGTGCGTCGCAACGTCTTATCGGCTTTGCCGGGC
>CAMAVA010000208.1 GCA_945861515.1 Brevundimonas vancanneytii
CGCCGCGCTGGGCGGCGGCTTCGACGGGAAAGCTCATCATGACATCCGCCGCCGTGAATTCGGCGCCGGCAAACCAGCGAGTCTTCGACAGGACCCCTTCCCAATAGTCGAAATGGGTCTCGAGCTGGGGGTCGACAAAGCCGGTTTCCACCTGGCCGGTGATCATCCGGACCAGGGGCCGGATCAGCCCGGGCGTCCGTTCCGGAATGGCGCTGAACACCAGTTTCAGCAGCAGGGGGGGCATGGCCGAGCCCTCGGCATAGTGGAGCCAATAGGTCCAGGCCAGCGCCTCGGCCGTGCCAGCCGGGGGCCGGAGTTTGCCCCCCGCTTTCTCGACCAGATACTCGACGATGGCGCCGGTCTCGGCGATGACCTGGCCGCCGTCAACGATGACCGGCGACTTGCCCAGAGGATGAACCGCCTTCAGGGAGTCCGGCGCCAGCATGGTCTGGGGATCGCGCTGGTGATGCACGATCTCATAGGGCAGTCCCAATTCCTCGAGCAGCCAAAGCACGCGCTGGGACCGGGAATCGTTCAGGTGATGGACTTTGATCAAGACCGGGCCCCTCTGTCGGCTCCCTGCAAGCTAAGTCACCTCGGGCGACTGTCCAGCCAGTTGTCGCCGGCCCGACCCTGGAGTCGGGCGGCTAGAATTCCGTCCAGTCGTCCGGTGAAGGGGCCGCCACGGCATTGGACTGGGTCATGAAGCCACTCAGCCGGTCACGGGCGGTCAGGACGGCGGGTCGGGGCGCCGGCTCCCCACCCTTGGCCAGGGCCGGTCTGCGAGGTGCGGGCGGCTGTACCGGGTCTCTGGCGACGGGTTTTTCCGGAGCCGGCGCGGGCGTCTTGGGCTGGTGAGGACGGGCGGGCGCGGACGGAGCGGGGCTACGATAGGATCCGGAGGATCCGCCCATTGCGGAGGCCGTCTGCATAGCCGGCATGCCGCCCAGCGAGAACCGCTGGACCAGCGAGGCCATCTGGTGGGTCTCGGCCTTCAGGGAATGGGTGGCCGCCGTGGTTTCCTCGACCATGGCCGCATTCTGCTGGGTCGCCTGGTCCATGTGGTTCACGGCGATGTTGACCTGGGCAAGGCCGGCAGCCTGTTCCTGGGACGAGGCGGCGATTTCGCTGACCAGGGCCGAGATTTCGGCGACCCGGGCGACGATCCGCTCCAGGGCATGGCCCGTATCGCCCACCAGCTTGACGCCCTGGCTGACGTGCTCGCCCGAGGCGCGGATGAGGCCCTTGATCTCGAGCGCGGCGGCTGCCGATCGCTGGGCCAGGGCCCGGACTTCCTGGGCCACCACGGCGAAGCCGCGGCCGGCGTCTCCGGCCCGGGCCGCTTCCACCCCGGCGTTCAGGGCCAGCAGGTTGGTCTGGAAGGCGATCTCGTCGATCACCCCGATGATCTGGCCGATCTGGCCGGAGGAAGACTCGATGGCCCCCATGGCGCTGACAGCCTGTTCCACCACCTGGCCGGACAGTTCCGCTTCGCTGCGGGCCGTGACGCCCAGGTCGCTGGCTTGGCGGGCCCCGTCGGCCGCCCGTTTGACGGTGGCGGTCAGCTGGTCAAGCGCAGCTGCGGTCTCTTCAAGACTGGCGGCCTGCTGCTCGGTGCGTCGGGACAGATCGTCCGAGGCATGGGTGATTTCTTCGGCGCCGGCGTTCAGGGTGTGGGCGGTGCCCAGCACCGTGCGCAGGGTGTCGCTCAGCGAGTCCATGGCGGCGTTGAAGTTGGCCCTCAGACCTTCGTACTGGCTGGGGAAGGCCTGCTGGATGCGCCAGGTCAGATCGCCGGACGACAGTTGCTCCAGGCCTTCGCCCAGGGCGGCTACGACCATGCCTTGTTCCTGTTCCACGCGAGACCGCTCTGCGGCGGCTTCCTGCTCTAGCTGCGACCGCGATGACCGCGCCGATTCTGCGTCCTGGGAGGCCAGACGAATCTTTTCGGTTGCGGCCCTGGCCTGGGAGACGTTCTCGCCCAGGGCCAGAAACAGGCGGTCCAGATTGCGGGTGACCGCAAGCAGGACCCCGGCCTCGCACAACAGGATAACCGCATGGATGATGACCCGGCCCAGTCCCGCAGATCCAGGGAAGACGGCGGAGGGCAGCACGAAGTTCAGCACAAGGTGATGGGCCGCCACGGTCGCGGCGCCGACTCCGATGATGCGCCAGTCGCAGAAGCCGGCCAGGATCGCCAGGGCCGCGAAATAGGCCATGTGCATGTCCGCCTGCCAGGCATGACCCTGCATTGCGGCGACCAGAAGGGAGACCTGCGCCATCAGGCTGACCGCCAGGGTCGTCCGGCTGGCGAAGCCATCGACGAGGCTCTTCCAGACCAGGGTTCCGGCGATCGCCAGTCCCAGAGCGCTGGCGGCCAGCATCATCCAGGGCTGGCCGATCACTAGCGGCGCGGCCGACACCAAGGGGACCAATACCCAGAGTAGTCCGACTACGATCCGGGCGGTCAGCCGGCGCTGATCGCCGATATCCATGTAGGTCATGGGCGGGGTCTCTCTTGGGGCTCGGCGCAATCGCGGGCCAGGGCGGAATCGAGAAGAAGCAGGGCGCCGGAGCGACGCAGCCGGGCCTCCAGATCGGGTGCTTCCGACTGGACGATCCAGCTGTTGCGCCAGCCGCCGGAGGCGGTGAGCGCGCCGTTGGCGGCGGCTGCAGAGGCCCCCATGGCGGGCGTCCACCAGGGGGGAAAGATCGCCACCATCCGGTCCGGCCGGCGGGGATGAGATGCGGCGGCAGCGATGCCGGCAGTGCTGGCCAGGATCAGGGACAGCGCCAGGCACAGGGCCGTCGTCGCTCCGAAAGGGCGTTCGGCAGTCCGGTCTGGCAGCTGTGAAGTCAAGGCCTGGATCCCCGGCCCATCGATGGCCCGGGTGCTAGATGGCCGACCTATGCTTAAGGCTGCGTAAAGCCTGACCCATTCCGGGCCGACTGCGGCAGAATGTCCGAACTCGCTATTGATAGCTCTGCAGCGGGCGGACCTTGAGGGACTCGGGCGGGGCGCTGGCAATGGCCTGGGCGGCCGCCAGGGCGCCGGCCGTGGTGGTATAGTAGGGGATCTTCATCATCAGCGCCGTGCGGCGGATGTCGAAACTGTCCGACAGGCTCTGTTTGCCCTCGGTGGTGTTGAACACCAGCTGCACATCGCCATTCTTCATGGCGTCGACGATGTGGGGCCGGCCCTCCAGCACCTTGCGGACGAACTCCACCTTGACCCCCTGGGCCTTCAGCCAGTCGCAGGTGCCACCGGTCGCCAGGATGCGGAAACCGCTGGCCTGGAGCTGACGAACCGGCTCGAGAATCCAGGGCTTGTCGGCGTCACGGACGGAAACAAAGGCGCAGCCGGACCTGGGCAGTTCCACCCCGCCGCCCAGCTGGCTCTTGGCGAAGGCCCGGGCGAAGGCGGCGGTCAGGCCGACCTCGTCCTCGCGGCGCCAGTCCAGGCCCATGACCTCGCCGGTGGAGCGCATTTCCGGACCCAGCACAGTGTCTACCCCCGGGAACCGGGCAAAGGGAAAGACCGCCTCCTTGACCGCAATATGGTCCAGGGGCTGGTCGACCAGGCCAAAGCTCTTCAGGCTTTCCCCGGCCATCAGCTTGGCGGCGATGGCAGCGATCGGCTTTCCGATAGCCTTGGCCACGAAGGGGACTGTCCGGCTGGCCCGGGGATTGACCTCCAACACGAAGATGCGGGGATTGTCGGAGTGTGGCTCCTCGATGGCGAACTGCACATTCATCAGGCCGCGCACATTGAGGGCCAGGGCCATCTTTTCGGTCTGGCGCTTCATCTCGGCGATGGTCGCCGCAGAGAGCGAAAAGGGCGGCAAAGAGCAGGCGCTGTCGCCGCTGTGGACGCCAGCCTCCTCGATATGCTCCATGACCCCGGCCACGAAGACATCGGTCCCGTCGCACAGGGCATCCACATCCACTTCGGTGGCGCGGGACAGATACTGGTCGATCAGGACGGGGGAGTCGCCGCTGACCTGGACGGCCGTGCGGATGTAGCGGTCCAGCTGGGCCTCGTCATGGACGATCTCCATGCCCCGGCCGCCCAGGACATAGGAGGGGCGGATGACCACCGGATAGCCGACCTCGTTGGCCCCGGCCACGGCTTCCTCGGCGGTGCGGGCCAGGGCGTTGCGTGGCTGGGCGATGTCCAGACGATGCAGAAGTTGCTGGAACCGCTCACGGTCTTCGGCCAGGTCGATGGCGTCCGGGCTGGTGCCCAGGATCGGGGCGCCGGACTGTTCCAGGGCGTGTGCGAGTTTCAATGGCGTCTGGCCGCCAAACTGCACGATCACCCCCAGCAGGGTCCCATTTGACTGCTCGACGGCAATCAGCTCCAGCACATCCTCCGCCGTCAGGGGCTCGAAATACAGCCGGTCGGACGTGTCATAGTCAGTGGAGACGGTCTCCGGGTTGCAGTTGACCATGATCGATTCGATGTCGATCTGGTCCAGGGCGAAGGCCGCGTGGCAGCAGCAATAGTCGAACTCGATCCCCTGGCCGATCCGGTTGGGACCGCCGCCCAGGATGATCGCCTTGCGCCGGTCGCTGGGCTGGGATTCACAGTCCGCCGGCTGGCCGAGCGCTCCGGTCTCGTAGGTCGAATACATGTAGGGCGTGGTGGCCGCAAACTCGCCCGCGCAGGTGTCGATCCGCTTGAACACCGGCCGGACGTTCAGAGCATGTCGCCGGGCCCGCACCTCGGTCTCGCTCAGGCCGGCCAGTTTGCCGAGGCGCGCGTCAGAGAAGCCCTTGGCTTTCAACCGGCGCAGGCCGTCAGCGGCCGGCAGGCCGGCGGCCCGGACCAGCCCCTCTTCACGCACCAGGTCGGCGATCTGGCGCAGGAACCAGGGCTCGTAATGGCAGGCCTGGTTGACGTCCTCGACGGTCAGTCCATGCCGGAAGGCCTGGGCGATCACCCGCAGCCGGTCTGGCGTCGGGTTGCCCAGGGCCCGCTTGACGGCGCCATGGGCGGTGTCGGGATCATCGGCCCCGGCGATCTCGATCTCGTCCAGGCCGGTCAGGCCGGTTTCCAGGCCGCGCAGGGCCTTCTGCAGGCTCTCGGCGAAGGTCCGGCCGATGGCCATGACCTCGCCCAC
>CAMAVA010000209.1 GCA_945861515.1 Brevundimonas vancanneytii
ACCTGCCCCAGGGTCCCGAACCCGATGGACAGCCCCAGCAGAACCCCGCCCCCGGCAAAGGCAAACCCCAGCCCCACCAGATGCACCCACTGATCCACCCGCCGCTCGATGGAGGTGGGGTAATGGTCGGTGACGGCGAGGGCGTTGGTGGTCATGGCGGGCAGGTCCGGGCGAGTGACACAGGGAACCCTAACCCGGGGTCGTGGTCAATTCATGACGGGGGATTGGGGTGGCGGGTCGCTGGTCTGCGACCTGGCGGCTGGGGCCGTGGCTGATTTTCAGACAGGAAGCCCACACAATACAAACGCCACCCCAACATCGTCATCCTGAGTAGGCCGCGAAGCGGCCGTGTCGAAGGACGCAAACGGTCAGCAACGCCGATTGGAGCTCACTGAATCATATTGCGTTCTTCGACACGCCCCTGTCAGGGTCTACTCAGAATGACGATTATTATTAGAATTTGACGCGATTCAGTCGAGCAGAACTTGCCAAGACCTCGGCGTGGCGCTCCAATATCATTTGTTGTTCGGAGGGGCGGATGGAGACTGCGGTCGCGCAGGAACTGGCGTTCAGGATGCTGGCGGTCGGCGCGCTCCTGGTCTGGGCGATCAGCTATGCCCTGTCGGATAATCCGCGCCAGGTTCGCGGCGTTGTCGTGGTTTTCTGCCTCAGTGTGGTGGGCTTCGCCTTCAATGAACAGGTCGCCGCACGCCTGCTCATCGGTCCCCTGAGCGGACCCCTGGGGTTGCTGTCGGTCGCGGCGGTCGGCTGGTTCTGGCTGTTTGTGGTCGTCCTGTTCGAGGACCGGGACATCGACGCGCGGTCGCTCCTGCCCTCCATTGTCCTCACCATGACGGGCCTGCTCGGGTGGTTCGGGCCGGATACGATCGCCGTGGCGGTCTGGACCTTCCACCATGTCCTGGAAATCCTGATCAGCGGCCATGCCGGCTGGCTGGTGATCCGGTCCTGGCGGGACGACCTGGTCGATTCGCGGCGACAGCTTCGCGCAGCGGTGATCGGCGCCATGGTCCTGTTCGTGGTCGGGCTCGCCCTGGTCCAGGTCCGGATGATGCTGGCCCCCGGCGCGCCCCTCTATCGGGGCACGATCGCGGCCCTGTTCGCCGCCGTTGTCACGGTGGGCGCCGTGACCTTCCTGCGCCCCCGCGACCGGCTTTTCAAAATGGCGAAACCCCAACGCCGCGCCTCCGGTTCAGGGCCGGAGGCGGACGCGGCCGTTCTGGCAAGACTGCAGACCCTCATGGACATCGATGAGATCTGGCACCGTGAGGGCCTGACCATTGGCGCCCTTGCCATGGCGGTCGGGGTTCCGGAACATCGTTTGCGGGCGCTGATCAATTCCCGTCTCGGCTATCGAAACTTCACGGCATTCCTGAATGATCGGCGGATCGCCCAGGCGACGGTCATGTTGTCTGATCCTGCAAACGCCAGAAATACCGTGGCGGCCCTGGCCTATGACCTTGGCTATGGATCGCTTGGCCCGTTCAACCGGGCCTTCCGGGAAGCCAAGGGTGCAAGCCCGACCGAATGGCGGCGACAGGCCCTCGCCAGGACCTGAAATCCTCGCCGATTTCGAATCCGGGCCATGGTTTTCGACATCGGCGAGACAGCTTCCGCAGCGCCGGACACCAGGGGGACCGGTCAGCCACCCCGGCTGAGACAGACCCACCGGAGCCTCCCCCATGCCTGCATCGATCACAGCCCTCTGGGCCATGGCCTTCATCCAGGTCCAGCCTGCGCCGCCCCTGGCGGGTGTCTGGGCTGAACAGGGCGGACCCGCTCGCGCCCGGATTTCGCCCTGCCCGGGCAGGCCCACCACCCTTTGCGCGACCGACCTTGAAAACGGCAGGACGGTGCTGACCGGCCTTCAAGCCGCCGGCCCGGGCCAGTGGCGCGGCCGCTATGTCGCCGATGGCATGAACCTCGGCGCCACCGTTCGCCTGACCGGACCCGACGCGGCCGCGATGACGGCCTGTCGCCTGGTGATCTGCCAGACGGTCACCTACCGGAGGACCCGCTGATGCCGGGTCTGGGTCCAAGCAAACCGGTCTACAGGGTCGCCCTGGTCTTCCTGCTGGCCCCGGCCGTCATCGGGGCGGGCCTCGCTGTCGCGGTCTGGGCCCTGCAGTATCGCCCGCCCCAGAGCGGCCGCATCCAGGCCAGCGGCCCCGTGGCGGCGGTCAGGGATGACCTCAGCTGGACGACGGTCGGCGGGGATACGGGCCATCTGCGTCATTCGGCGCTCCGCCAGTTGACCCCTGAAACCGTGGGAGGCCTGCAGCCGGCCTGGACCTATCGGACCGGCGAGGCCGCACGCCGCGGCAAGCTGATCAAGAGGTCAAAATTCCAGGCCACGCCCATACTGGCGGCCGGCAACCTGGTCTTCTGCACGCCCTTCAACCGCGTGATCGCCCTTGACCCCGCCACGGGCCGCGAAAAATGGGTGCATGATCCGGACATCGATACGGACCCGAGACCGGCGAACGACTTCAACTGCCGGGGCGTGGCCAGCTGGACCGAACAGACCCGGGCGGCGCGGGGGCTGCCCTGCGGAGAGCGGATCCTGACAGCGACCAATGATCGTCGGCTGATCGCCCTGGATGCCCGGACCGGTCGTCCCTGCAAGGACTTCGGCCTTGGCGGACAGGTTGCCGTCGTCAGGGATTCAGAGACCCACCGGCCGGGCGAAGTCCAGATCGTGGCGGCCCCGGCCGTCATCGGGGACGTGGTCGTGGTGGGCTCGAGCGTCGCCGACAACCGCTATGCTGCGGCGGCCAGCGGCGCCGTCCGTGCCTTCGACGTCCGCACGGGCCAGCCGGTCTGGCGCCTGGATCCCGTGGCCTCCGCTGACGGACGGACCGGCGGCGGCAATGTCTGGAGCTCGATCAGCGCCGACCCGACAAGAGACCTGGTCTTCCTGCCCACCAGCAGCCCGTCACCGGATTTCTTCGGCGGCGGCCGATCGCCAGACAGCCCCCTGACCAACGCCGTGCTGGCCGTTCGCGCCTCGACGGGCGAGGTGGTCTGGGCCTTCCAGACCGTCCATCACGACCTGTGGGACTATGACGTTCCTGCGGCGCCCACCCTGTTCGATCTGGACCGCGCCGGCGGCCGGATCCCGGCCCTGGCCTTTGCCACCAAGGCCGGGTTTCTCTTCTTGCTCGACCGGGAAACAGGCCGCCCGCTGTTCGATGTCGAGGAACGCCGGGTTCCAGCCTCGGACGTTCCGGGCGAGCGCGCCTCGCCGACCCAGCCCCATTCCGCCCTTCCGGTCATCGCCCCCCAGGCGGTTGGTCCCTCCGAGGCCTTCGGCGTGCTGGGCTTTGACCGCGCCCAGTGCGCGCGCCGCCTGGCCGCGCACCGGAACGAAGGCCTGTTCACCCCGCCCTCGACCCGGGGCACGATCTTTGCCCCGACCACCGGCGGCGGCGCCAACTGGGGCGGCGTCACCATCGATCCCACGACCCAGCGACTGTTTGTCAACAGCAGCCGGGCCGCCGAAGTCATCACCCTGGTGCCGAGGGATGCCGATCCTGCGCCGCCCGGTGTGGCGCCGGCGACCGGGTCCCCCTATGGCGTGACCCGGAAGGCCTTGTTGTCTTCCCTGGGCCTGCCCTGCAACCGGCCGCCCTGGGGCGCGCTCACGGCCGTCGATCTGTCACGGGGACGCCTGGCCTGGGAGACGCCCCTGGGCACCACCTCGACCCTGGCGCCTCTCGGCCTGGCCTTTCAGTGGGGCACCCCAGAGCTCGGGGGCGCGATCACCACCAGTGGCGGGCTGTTGTTCATCGGCGCCGCCATGGATAACAGGCTGCGCGCCTTCGACAGCCGGACCGGCCAGACCCTCTGGTCCGCCGACCTGCCCGCAGGCGGCCGGGCGACCCCGATGACCTATGCCGTGGGCGGACGCCAGTTCGTCGTCATCGCCGCCGGCGGCCACAGCATCCTGGACACCCCCCGCGGCGACTTCTTGGTGGCCTATGCCCTTCCGATGGAGCGGATTGGTCGGGAATAGGGGGGGCTTGGCAATGGGGCGACACCTTGCAAGTTAACCGTTTGTTCCCTTTGTGCCGCCGGCGCTGGATGACCCGATTGTCCCGCGTGGCCGTTTCCAGAATTCCAGGGACACCATACTGAACTCCACCCGTCCCCTGGCTCCGGCTTTCCAGGGGTGCGGACGGCCGCGCGGACCGACCGGCCCCATGCGATAATCACCCCTCCCGCTTCGACTGCCTCCGAGAGGCTCCAAGGCCCGCCTGGCCGCGTCCGTCCCGAAACCCTACAGGACGCGTGACCTTTCGCCGCCGAAACCTGCGTCCACCCTGATATCGTCGTTACCGAACCCTGTGACGGCCCTGACTTCCTCGTTACCGAACCCTGTGACGACCCGTACAAAGCCCGTCCAGAAAGCGACGCCTCCGACAGGGCGGGTCGCCGTCCCGCCTGGACCAGGATGCGGATGCCCTGTCGCCGGACGGCCCTCAAAGCCTGCCCGCCCAACGCCGTCGAGGCGGGGGCCGACGGATTTGACCCGGCTCGTCGGCTATAATGGCGCCACCGCTTCGAGCCGCCCGCGGCCGCCCTGGCCGGACCTGCCGCACGCGTGGAGAAATCTGACAGGACGCCGACAAGATCTTACAAAAAACTGCAAAAACCCGGCAGAAACGGACCCGAAATCCGACGTTTCTGACAGGGCGGGCGCCGGGTGAAAGGGCGGGCGAGGGCGGTGAGCCGAGGTTGAAACAGCCCTGAAAATGTCATGAATACAAGGGTTTGGCATCATTTTCGGGAGGTCCATGCCGCTTGCCGGCCGGCCCCTCGACACCGTCCCGGCCCCCGAAATTTCTCAACGCGACTTTTGCGCAGGTTTTCTGGCCGGAACCGAAGGCAGACAGGCTGCAGGATCGGCCAGTTCATGACGCCGAATTCACCCGCCCGCCCATTCTACCGGTGGCGCAATTTGCTAGTTTGCCGCTTTCAGGGCGGGGGAGATGACCATGGCGGAGCAGAGCATCCAGATCGATCTGGGGTCGCGACGGTTTCTGCATCCCGGGCCGTGGCGGTGGCTGCGGT
>CAMAVA010000210.1 GCA_945861515.1 Brevundimonas vancanneytii
CCGCGATAGGCGTCCAGGATGTCCATGCAGATGCTGCGCTGGATGTTCCAGGGGCTCTTTGGTCCCGTGCCGCCATTGTAGATCAGGGGCCGGGCGGCCTCGGAGCCGATATTCATCTGGACCAGGGCCAGGTTCAGGGCGGTCTTGCGATCCATGCCGCGATCCTGCTGCAGCCGGCCGATCGAGGCCAGCAGCATGGTCTTGCTGGCGTCCCGATCGGTCACGGCCTGCTCTGTGCGGCCATTCTGGCTGTTGTAGTTGAACGACGCATGCAGCATGCCGGCGCATTGGGCGTGCAGCCGCCAATAGGGCTGGCCGGCGCTGGCCTCGGTCAGGACCGTCGCCGAGGCGGGCCCGAAAATCAGATCGCCTGCGCGCGCCGTGGCGGTCCCCAGGACCAGCGCCAGAACCCCTGCGGCCAGGGCGGCGACGGCGGGCGCCGCGGCCGGGAATGATCTCAGTTTCATGACCGGATTCCAGCTAAGGACAGTGTGCAGTCAGGGTGACTCGTTGGTGGGCTGCTGGCAATGGACAGACCGCCCGACCCGCCAGTTCATTCAGAGGAAAATCCCTGGAGCGGTTAAAAATGTGGCAGTGCGGGAATCCGTCGACCTCTGAATTTTTCTGTAAGAACTCTCGTGTCTTATGGCGACGCTTGGGGTCATCTGAAGACTTGTTCTATGCTGCAGCGCAGCATACACTTGCAACTCGGCCCCATTTGCGCCATATTGCAGCGGATAAGGACCCATTCGGCCAGATCGTGAAACGGCCGAACCTGTGTTGAGCCCCTCTCGCCTGGCGTTTCAGGAGGGGACCAGCGCTGATGTCGGGGGGCGGACCGCCCTCGTCGAACAGGACACGAGACCCTTGAGTTTGATTGAACGGAGCCGTGCTGGAGCACGCGCCCTGGCCGTCGGCGCATCGACCGGCGCTGTCATGGGCCTGATCGTCGCAGCCGCCTATGTGGCCGGCACCGCAGACGCCCGCCAGCAGCATGTCCGCCTGACTTCCATGGCCCTGGCGGCCTCGGGAGAGTTTTCCGAAGTGGCCCTGCGCGACCGCGTGATGCGTCTGGACCCGGCTGCCCTGGCTCTGGCAAAGCGGCATGATCCGCTGGTGACGGTCGGAGACGTGCAGCGCGACCGGCAGGTTGCCCTGCTCGCCGCCCGTCTTGAAAAGCGCATCGGGCCGGCGCGTGAGACCCAGGCGTCCGGCCTGCTGCTGCGCGCCCGGTTTGGCGGCCCCTTCAACCCGGCCGCAGAACCCTTTCGCCTTGGCAGCGCCCTGGACGCCTCCCGCGATCTGGAATGCCTGACCCAGGCTGTCTATTACGAAGCCCGGGGCGAGACCCCGGACGGCCAGGCGGCCGTGGCCCAGGTGGTGCTCAACCGGGTTCGCCATCCGGCCTTCCCCAAGTCCGTCTGCGCCGTGGTGTTCCAGGGCGCCTATGGCCGGGGCAGTTGCCAGTTCAGCTTTGCCTGCGACGGCTCCATGCGGCGAGGCCGGGAGCCGGGCGCCTGGAACAGGGCCCAGAAGGTCGCCGGACGGGCCCTGGGCGGCTATGTCCTGGCCTCGGTCGGCAACGCCACCCATTTCCACACCCTGAATGTCGCCCCGGACTGGCGCAACCGCCTGGTGAGGGTCCAGCAGGTGGGCCTGCATGTCTTCTACCGGTTTGGCGGCTCTGCCGGCCGTCCGGGCGCCTTTGACGGCCAGCCCAGACCGTCCGGTGTGACCGGCGCCTTTGACATCGCGGCCGCAAGCCTGTTGCCCGAAGGGCCCCTGCCCTATGGACAGGTGGCCGGGATCCCTGGATCGCTGGTCCTGGCCTCGTCCGTCGCAGACCCGGAGGCTGCGGTTCAAGGCATGGGCGGGCCGGAAGGACGGGCGCCTGAGCCCGCTTCGGCGCCGTCAGCCGCTGCGCCCGCCAAGCCGGCGGTCACGACGACGTCGGCGCAACCCTCAACCGCTTCCTGACCGATCCCGGCATGAAGCGGGCGGCGAAGGCGATGTCTCGGCCCGCCTTGCCGACGATGTAGTTGAGCTTGCCGCCCTTGCCATGGGCCGCGTCCCAGACCACCTGGGCCGCCTCTTCCACGGTATAGACGGCCGAGCCGCCTTCCCGGATGGCGTCGGTGATCTTCTGGTTCGAGCCCTGCGATCCGGCATTGAGGATGGGGGTGTCGACGAACCAGGGCATGATGCAGCGGACCGCCACCCCGAACCGGGCAAACTCGGCCTCCAGCGCCTCGGACAGGCCCCGGACGGCGAACTTCGTGGCGGCATAGATGGCCATGCGCGGCGCCCCGAACAGGCCGGCGCAGCTGGCCACATTGATCAGGGTTGATCCTGGCGTGGCCTTGAGCAGGTCCAGGCCCGCCCGGGCGCCGTTGATCACGCCCTTGACGTTGATGTCGATCTGCAGATCGCCCTCTTCAGGGCTCTGTTCCTCGAGAAAACCGTAGCGGGCGATGCCGGCATTGTTGAGCAGGACGTCCATGCGTCCGCCGGTGGCCTTGCCAAAGGCGGTGATGGCGCGGGTCCAGTGACCCCTGTCGCGGACATCCAGGTCGAGGATCAGGCCATTGCCGGGGCCGATGGCGGCCAGGGCGGATTTCAGCCCCGTCTTGTCGATGTCCGCCAGGCCTACGAACCAGCCTTCGCGGGCGAACCGCCGGGCGGCGCCCAGGCCGATGCCGCTGGCGGCGCCGGTGATGAAGATCGTCTTGCGACCGTTTGCGCTGGCTGTGGCCAAGACCGCCTCCTGCCTGTGTGGGTTATCGGTGATCAGAAGCAGGAAGCGGCTGGCGGTCAAGCCTTACCGAGGGTCAGCTGATCCCTCTCAGCTGTTGTCCTCGGTCGGGGCTTCCGGGCCGTTCTTCTTGATGGACTCGATGGCGTTCTGGGCCGAGGCCTTGGAGGCATAGCCCTCCGTGGTGAACATCACTTCGCTGTTGTACTTGAACCGGACGCGGAATTCGCCGGCCTTGTCCTTGTAGATTTCGAACTTGTGGGCCATGGGCCGCCTCCTCTTTTGCGCCTCGACGTTGACCCAGACCGGGGGATTCCGTCCAGAGGATTTTGACGGTGTTCCGGGCCTAAAGGCGCAACAGATAGACGTGCTCGCCATCCAGGACCGTCTCGCCCTTCTGGTTGGTGACGCTGGCCCGCATGGTCACCAGGCCGGTGGTCCGCTGGGCCTTCAGGTCCGTGATTTCCAGCAGGGGATAGAGGGTGTCGCCGGGATAGGCGCTTTTCAGAATCTTCGCCTTAACCTCGATCATGCCCAGCAGGGCGTCGCCGATTTCATGGGGAAACAGCCCCGCCCCGGCGGCGGTGAAACAGAGCACCTGAAGCCCATGGGCCAGGACCCCGGGATGGCCCAGGGCCTGGCAGTATTCGGCGTCGTAATGGATCGGGTGGTTGTCCAGGCTGACCGCCTGGAAGGCCGCGAAATTGCCATCGCCAAGCGTCCGGGACGGCAGAGGATAGCGCTCCCCGATCTTGAGGTCGGCAAACCGGCGGGCGGGGACAGGGCGGTGGCTGTGATAGACGGAAGGCAGGGGCATGGGCGGCGGTCCTTGGGCCGGGGCGGATCAGTTCGCTGTCAGTGACGGGCGAGCCCCGCGCCGCAGGGCCTGGGGCGGCTGGCCGAAGGCGCGGATGAAGGCGCGGCGCATGCGTTCGGCGTCGCCAAACCCGGTCTCGAGCGCAATGTCCTCGACCTGCAGGGGCTGGCTGTCCAGCAGACTGCGCGCCGCTTCCAGCCGCAGCCGCTCGACGGCCTTGGCGGGGGTGAAGCCCACCTCGGCGACAAAGGCTCGCAGGAAGGTGCGCTCAGCCATCCCGGTCTGGCTGGCCAGCTCCGGCACAGTCAGGGGCCGGCGCAGGTTTTCCCGCATCCAGGCCAGCAGCGAATCGAACCGGCCCCCGGCCTGCATCTCCAGCAGGGCGGAGAACTGCGACTGGCCGCCTGGCCGTCGGTGATAGACCACCAGCTGCTGGGCCGTGCGGCGGGCAATGTCCTCGCCAAGGTCCTCGCCGATCATCGCCAGGGCGAGATCGATGCCGGCGGTGATCCCGGCGCTGGTCCAATAGGGCCCGTCATGGACATAGATGCAGTCGGGCTCCAGCCGCACGGCCGGATACTGCCGCCGGAAATGGTCGGTGCGGCTCCAGTGGGTGGTGGCGCGCCGCCCGTCCAGCAGGCCCGCCGCCGCCAGGACATAGGCTCCGGAACAGACGCTGGCCGTGCGCCGGCCGGTGCGGGCGGCGGCCCGGGCAAACTCGAGCGTCGCCTCGCAGATGGCCGGGCCCCGGGTTCCGTCGCCCCCCGAGACCAGCAGGGTGTCGAAATCCTCGCCGATCCGGAAGGGGCGGCTGTCCAGGCAGACGCCGGAGGAACTGGCCACGGCGCCGCCGTGGCGGCTGACCAGGGTCAGGTCGTAGGTTCCAGGAACCATGCGGCCGGCGATCTCGAACGCCGCCACGGGCCCGGCCACGTCCAGCAGCTGGAACTGCGGGAAGATGAGGACGCCTATGGCCTTCATGGCGAAAATCGAGGGAACATTGTCATTTCCGCCGAAGGCTATTTGAGGCAGGGTGGCCAGGTCAAGTCGCTTGCCCGACCCTCCATCAAACGTGAGACCCGCCCATGGCCGCCCAGCCCCTGCATATCGTCTTCGCCCTCTATCCGGATGTGACCCATCTGGATTTTACCGGTCCCCACCAGTTCCTGAGCCGCCTGCCGGGCGCCAGGGTCACGGTCGCCTGGATGGAGGGCGGCGAGCTGGCCGTGGACGGCCTGATCCTGGCCCACCTGACGCGGCTTGAAGATATCCAGGCCTGCGACATCCTCTGCATCCCCGGCGGATTCGGCACGACCAACGCCATGCAGGACGCCGCCTTCCTGGACCAGATCCGCCGGCTGGCCGGGATGTCGCGCTATGTCACGTCTGTCTGCACCGGCTCACTCATCCTGGCGGC
>CAMAVA010000211.1 GCA_945861515.1 Brevundimonas vancanneytii
AGTTCCGAGAGCGCTTTGTCGAGACCCTCTGTGTGCATGACCGGAGAGTGCAGCCAAAGGGAACCGTCCGTCAGCCTCACAACCGTCATGCGGGTCGGGCAGGGGATGGTCACGCCGGCCAACCGATAGCCAACTTCAGGCCCTTCGACAGTCCAGATATTCTCTGACTGCCTCATCGGCACAAGCTGCGGATCGTAAGGCCGGTAGCCAAGGCGGGTCATGACTCACTGTCCATGGTTGGTGGCTTGATTGGAGTGAACCCTTTATTTACGGTGACCTTGCACGAATTATCGACGTCAACGCTTAATTCAATAGCCATTCTCTCGACAGTGTATGTTGAGCTTTCACAGTAGTTCCGGCCTCAAAATCCAGGTAGCGGAATCGTTCTGGCCAGCAGGCTTCCTCCAATGCCCAGAAAGAAAAACAGGGGGAAGATGTCCCAATTTCTGGCGCTCTTTGCGTTCTGCTGCAGGACGAACCGCCATACCAGATAGATCGCCAGGGCGATGATCAGGGCTGTCACGGCCGTCATAAGGATCAGGGCGAAATCCGCGCTGGTCTGCTCCTCGGGCGCCAGGTCCGGCGGATGCATGCGGGAATTCAGGGCGCAGGCCGCCGGCAGCAGAAACGCAACGCCTACGCTGAGCCAGAGGCTTACCTTCCCTGGTCTGTTGGCCATATCCCCCTCGCCGGTCCGTCAGTCGCCCGCCGCCTGAAGCTGCGCCTATCGCCTTGGGCGAAGAGTGCGACGTCTTCAGTGCAATGACACCGCCTCTCGTATTGCAGAATGCCAGACCGCAGGTCCATGGACCTGCGGTCGAAAACCCTGCATCCTTCGCCGGGCTCCTTTATTTCCTGGGCAGGACGATGCCGGGTTCTTCTCAGCCGACTGCTTCGGGCCAGGCCGCCTGTCCCTTCGTCTATGCCAATGGCAAGGCCTGCTCCGGGCATATTGTCAGGGTCGAAGCCTACAAGGCCGATCTGGACTGGAGCCTGGACAAATCCGGCGTCTGGCAGTTCAGCTTCGGGCCGCGATCCCACTATCACCTTTTTTGTTCGGAAAAGGGCAACCACGCCGGGCCAAGGCGGCCTGACGATCCCCAGATGAAGGCCCATTGGCGCGACCTTCCCGATGAAATTCGCAACATCCTGGAATCCACCGAGCCAGAGATCGCGCCCCGGACCGGCGATCGCACCGCCTGATTACCCAAGGGACGCCAGCCGGGCGACGAAAGTCCGCTTGGCCTTGTGGCGCCGGGCAAGCTCGGCCAGGTAGGGGGCGAAGGTTTCCTTGCAGACCGCCGCCCGGCGCCGGATCAGGCTCATGGCCTGGTCGTAGTTGGCCGCACCGCCCGTCTCCAGCCGCTTGGCGATCAGGCGCTCATAGGCCGCTGCCGCGCGACCGGGATGCAGGGCTGCGCTGGCGTCGGCCAGCCTCTCCAGCCGCATCTCGCCGATCGCATGGGCCTCGGCGGTTTCCCAGGCCTCGGCGAACAGGCCCTCGTCCATCTGGATCTCCAGCATCACCACCGCCGGGCTTTCCCGGAACCCGGCCTGGCGCGGGCTTGAAAGCTGTGCCTGCAGGACGGCCATGGTCTCTCCGACACGCGCCTCGCGGCCGGTTTCAAAGACCTTGAGACGGTTGTAGAGCTCAAGGCCGGGCCGCTGTCTGAAGGCGGCCCACATCCGGGCCCTGGCCTCCGCCTCGCGTCCCGCATCGGCAAGAAGCTCTGCGGCGAAGAGGTCGAGCCGCGCGTCTGGCCGATCCTCGAAGCACCAGATGGCCTCTTCCAGCCATGTCAGCGCCTCGGCCTTTCGATCGGCTTCGACCAGCAACCCGGCGATTTCCAGATATCCGGCAGGTTGCTTCAGGTCGTCCTTTCGAAGCGCGATCCGGGCTTCCAGGTCGCCGTCTCGCCGGGCCAGACCATCCAGAATGGACTTCAGCCGGCCGGCGCCGTCCCCGCCGGAGCGTTGTAGCGCCCAGGCCTCGGTCGCCAGTCTGCGGTATTCCGCCAGACCGTCTCGTCCCAGCACCGCCTCATAGGCGCTGGCCACATCCTGGAACCCGTTCCAGTCATCGGTCATTTCCCGCGCAAACAGCAACCCGGCCAGCCGGACCGGATTCGGGCGGGCGATCTCGCAGGCTTTCAGATGCAGCTCGCCGGCCTGCTCCAGGATCGCGCTGATCTCGCCTTCAGAATCATCGACGGCGTCGAACATCTCGCTGGCCTGGTCGAACAGGTGATCCAGCACGGTCAGCACCATGGTCGCGCGTCCGTTGGACGCCAGGGTCTCCAGCCGCGCCAGCAAGGGCGCAAACTCTGCGGCGGCATCGCCAGCGCCCTGCCATTCAGACCCCCGCCAGTCAGCCCCGTCGAGACGGTCCCAGACCGCGTCGATCGCCCGTCGATAGCGGACGGCCAGGGCCGCGTCGTCTTCGGCCGCGTCAGCCGCATCCAGTTCGATCTCGTCCAGCAGGTCCGGGTGGCGAACCGCCAGGGCCAACAGGCGTTCCACCAGCCGGTCCGTCTCCTGGGTGGACAGGTACTGGCGCGCGCGTGAAATCCGGTCGACCGGGGTCTTGCCCTCGCGCATCGCCGCATTCACGGTCAGGGCGACCGCCACCAGATGCTTGCAGAAGCCGCCGCCGACGAAGGCCGGACAGTCGCACTCCCCGGACGGCGATCCGTCCAGGGAGTCCAGTTCCACCCGGTAGCGCTCGGAGCCGTGGACCCGCGCCAGCGCCCGGATTCCCTCGACGGACAGAAGCTCGACCCGCCCTGCAGTCTGATAGGCAAGGCCCCTTCCATAGACAGCCTGGCCGGCAATCCGGCGCAGCAGGTCTTCCGAGATCGGCGTGAATCGCGCGGACATGGCGGACTGAACTGTAGCTGACCTTGATCCCGACATCACCGGGGGCGGTGCAGGAGGGGTGATTTTCGCGGGGAGGGCGCCGCCCTTTCCGGACAGACCTTGACCGCAGGGTGAGAGGTTACGCTGCGGGCGGGGTGATGAGTGCGCTGTCACTCCCGTTCCAACCCTTGAGCCCGTATCTGGATTTGAGGAAGCAACCAGCGCACTGTCGCTCCAGTTGGAGACTTGATTGCACAACAGTGGGGGGCCCCGAATGGAGCATGATCCGAAGGCGTTGCAGGCCCTCATGGAAGCGGCCTGTCCGCCCGACCTTGAACTTGCGTTCCGCCCGATGTTCGGCGGGATTTTCGGCTATGCCGCCGGGCAGGCGTTCGCGTCTCTCTCGAATGTCGGGCTTGCGCTCAAGATGACGGGCGCGGATCACGCCGCCCTGAGCGATGTTCCCGACGTGCAGCCGCTACGGTATGAACCGGACGATCCGCCGAGCAAAAGCTATCTCCTGCTGCCGGATGCGATGCTGTCCGATCCCGACAGCCTTCGATCCTGGATAGCGCGCACTGCGGCAGGCCTGAAGCCGAAGAAGTCGCGGAAGAAACCCGTGGCGGGAGAATGATTTCGGAAGGTGTGAAAGGAATAGAATTGCGGTGACGGTGCACTGCTGTGTGTCTCCACCTTCAGCCCATCGCCCCCCAGCCCCATCCGCAAAAGTGGTGTGTGTCCCCACTTTTAGCGGGCCTGAGCCTGGCCGGTGAGGGTGTCGCGGGCGTTCCCAGATAAAGGTAGGGCGACCTGCTGAGACCCGCATCTCCGCCGCGGGAAGGCTGATCAGAGGGCCTCGAAGACTGATGTCGATGACGGTATGGTTCGGCTGAACCCCGGCCGTGTCCCCGATTATCGTGTCTCACTCCAGGGGTTCACTCCTGCGCAGTGGCGCAGTCTTGAAACTGGGGACACACACCACTTCACCAGGCGTTTCGGTGACCGTGCACTCATCACCCCGTCACAGGTCTCAGCCCATCACCCCGCCCCATCCGGCAGTCAGCGTCTGGCGGCCCGGGAGGGACTCGAACCCCCGACCTTAGCTTTAGGAAAGCTCTGCTCTATCCTGCTGAGCTACCGGGCCGCACGGCCTGCCAATACGCCGGGGCGGGGGCGCTTCGCAACAGGGCAGCGGTGATCTATCCTCCAGGCCGGGTCCAGGAGGGGTTATGGGCGTCTTGCGTCATCTGTATGTGCAGGTCCTGATCGCCATTGCGGCGGGCATCCTGCTGGGGGCCCTGCGGCCGGGGCTGGGGGCGGAGCTGAAGCCCCTGGCCGACGGGTTCATCAAGCTGATCAAGCTGGTGATTGCGCCGGTGATCTTCTGCACCGTGGCAGCAGGGATAGGCCGGATGAGCGACATGTCGCGGTTTGGCCGGCTGGGCGGGCGGACCCTGCTGTATTTCCTGGTGGTGTCCAGTTTCGCCCTGCTGGTCGGGCTGGGCGTCGCCCTGCTGGTGCGGCCGGGCGCCGGGCTGAACATCGACCCGGCGGCCCTGGACCCCAAGATCGCCGCCGGCTATGCGGCCAAGGCCGCCGAGGCGCCGGGCCTGGCCGCCTATCTGCTGAAGCTGATCCCCGACACGTTTTTCGGGGCCTTTGCGGACGGCAATATCCTGCAGGTGCTGGTCATCGCCATCCTGACCGGCTTTGCCTGCGCCCGGCTGGGGGACTTCGGCGACCGGGTCAGCGGGGTTCTGGAAGACATCGCCAAGGTTTTCTTCTCGATCATCCATCTGGTGGTGAAGCTGGCGCCCATCGGCGCCTTCGGGGCCATGGCCTATACGATCGGCGAGTACGGGGTGGGCAGTCTGGTGCAGCTGGTCAAGCTGATCGCCACCTTCTATGTCACCTCCCTGCTGTTCGTGCTGGTGGTGCTGGGGGCGATCGCCGCCTGGGCCGGGTTTTCCCTGTGGAAGTTCCTCCGCTACATCCGCGAGGAGCTGCTGATCGTCCTGGGGACCAGTTCCTCGGAATCGGTCCTGCCGCAGATCATGGAAAAGCTGCAGCGGCTGGGCGCCTCGCGCTCG
>CAMAVA010000212.1 GCA_945861515.1 Brevundimonas vancanneytii
CTTGCGAAACCGGGCCTCTCGCGCAAGAGATTGCCGTCATGAGCAACCCGCCCCCAGCCATCACGCCGCCCCTGGTCCTGGAATGCTATCCGACCGGCGAGCGGCCGCCGGACATCGTCCCTGGACGGCCGCAACGGGCCTGGATGGACGCCTTCGGGGATCGTCACCCCTATCGCTGCCTGCCCATGACCATGGCCAACACCACGGGCTGGGAGATCATCAACCCGGTGGGCTTCACGGCCGAATGGAACGGCGGGATCCACCAGGACGACATCAAGTTCACCGCAGATCACCCCCATCCTGCCTTCCATGAACTGGTGAAGACCCATTTCTCCCGGGGCATCCTGACCTTCCATACCGGCTATCTGTTCCGCACCCCGCCGGGCTGGTCCATGTGGACCACCGGGGCGCCCAACCACATCAAGGACGGCATCCAGCCCCTGACCGGCCTGGTCGAGACCGACTGGCTGCCGTTTCCCTTCACCATGAACTGGATGTTCACCCGTCCGGGCCGGGTGCGGTTCGAAAAGGGCGAGCCCTTCTGCTTCATCACCCTGATCCCCGACCGGGCCCTCCAGGCGACCCAGCCGATCACCAAGTCCATGAACCGCAACCCCGACCTGCGGGGACAGTATGACGCCTGGTACAAGACCCGGGCCGAGTTCAACGACCGGCTGATGAAACAGGAACCCGAGGCCATGCGGGAGGCCTGGCAGCGGTTCTATTTCAAGGGCGAGCTTCCCGAGGACACCGGCCCGCCCCCGACCAGCCACGTCAACAAGCGGCGGCTCAAGACTCCAAAAATGGGCTTCTAGACCGCTTGCCAACCCCCCGGCCCTCTGCCATAAGCCGGCCTCTCGATTTTCGGGCGGCCCACTCCTTCGGGCGGCTTTCGGAGCGCGGGCGTAGCTCAGTGGTAGAGCACAACCTTGCCAAGGTTGGGGTCGAGAGTTCGAATCTCTTCGCCCGCTCCATGAAGTCGAAGGCTGAAAGGCGGTCCCCCGGGGCCGCCTTTTGCTTTTGGGGCTTTCAGTCCGTCACGATCTGTCCATCTGTCACCCTGACCGGCCAGGGCTCCAGCGCCCGGCCCTCGCAGGGGCCGGCGACACAGACCCCGTCCCCCAGCCGGAACAGGGCGCCATGGCCGGCGCAGAGGATGGCGTCGCCCTTGCGGGTCAGGTAGCGGTCGGCCATGGCCAGGGGCCAGCCGGCATGGGGGCAACTGTCGACATAGCCCTCCACCGCTTCGCCCCGCCGGATCACGAAACCGGCAAACTGGACTTCGCCCTCACGGAACCGGAACCCCCGGGCGCCGGGGTCGGCGAGCTCCGCAAGCTCGCACAGCGCCGTTCCGGGCTGTGGCCTTGCCGGGTTCAGGCCAGCCCCCCGATCGTCACGCGCCAGGGCCGAACCGTCGAGGTCTCGAACAGGCCGGCGGCCCTGTAGGGATCGGCCTCGTGAAACGCCTGGGCGGCCTCGAGGCTCTCGGCCTCGATCACCAGCATGGACCCGGCCATGTCGCCCTCTTCGGAGAGGAAGGGTCCGCCCAGCCGCACCACGCCTTGATGGGCCGCCACATAGGCGAGATGCGCTTCACGGGTGGCCAGCCGAACAGCAAGGCCATCCTCCCGGTCCAGCCAGGAAATCACGAACAGGGACATGGGCAGATCCTCACGGCGATGGGGTTTTCTAGCGCAGCTCGCCGGATTGGTCACCCGCGACGTACCCCCTACCCCTCCGCCCGCAGGGGCCGGGACAGCAGGGCCAGGATGGCGGCTTCCACCTCGGTCTCTCCGGCCAGGATGGCGGCGACCGCCTCGCAGATCGGCGTCTCGATCCCCAGCCTTGCGGCAAGGCCGGTGACCGCCGGGGCCGAGGCCACGCCTTCGGCCACCGACAGCTTGCCGGCCAGGGCCTGTTCCAGGGTCTTGCCTGACCCCAGGGCCAGGCCGACGGACATGTTGCGCGACTGCGGGCTGGAACAGGTCAGGACCAGGTCGCCCAGGCCACAGAGCCCCGCGACCGTGGCGGCCTGACCGCCCAGGGCCACGGCCATGCGGGTCATTTCGGCAAAGCCCCGGGTGATCAGGGCGGCATGGGCGCTGCGCCCCAGGCCCTTGCCCTCGACAATGCCGCAGGCGATGGCCAGGACATTCTTGATCGCCCCGCCGGCCTCGGCGCCGATCATGTCGCCGGAAACGTAGGGCCTGAAGGTCGGGGTGGCGAGGACGCCGGCCAGGGCGCGTCCCAGCTCAGCGTCCGGGCAGGCCAGGGTCACGGCGGTGGGCAGGCCCCGGGCCACCTCGCCGGCGAAGCTGGGACCGGACAGGACCGCCGGGGCGGCCTCCGGCAGGGTCTCGGCCAGCACCTGGGTCATCAGTTTCAGGGAACCCTGCTCCACCCCCTTGCTGCAGAGCAGGACCGGCTGGCCCGGCCTGGCATGGGGGGCAAAGGCGGTCAGGGCGGCGCGCAGATGCTGGGCCGGGGCGACGGCCAGGATCAGGTCGGCGCCGGCCAGACCGGCCATGTCGGTGGTGGCGGTCACAGCGCTGTCCAGGGCGATCCCCGGCAGGAACAGGCTGTTTTCGCCCGTGGTCCGGATCTGGTCGACCACCTCGGCCTCCCGGGCCTGCAGGATGACCGACAGGCCGGCCCGGGCCGCCACCTGGGCCAGGGCCGTGCCCCAGGCGCCGCCGCCGATGACTCCTGCCGTCTTCATGCCTTGGCGCCCTTGCGTCCGGGAATGTGGGTGGGATGGCTGAGGGCCGCCTGGGCGTCCAGCGGCCAGCGCGGCCGGGCCGGGGCGTCCAGCCCGTCGCTCTGGCCCAGGGCCAGGCGCTCGGCGCCGGCCAGGGCGATCATGGCGGCGTTGTCGGTGCAGTAGACCAGGGGCGGGGCGGCGAAGCTGAAGCCCTGCCGGTCAGCGGCGGCCTGCAGCCTTGCCCGCACATGGCGGTTGGCGGCCACGCCCCCGGCCACCACCAGCCGCCTCTGGCCCGCCGGATGGCGCTCGGCAAAGGCGGTCATGGCCCGCTCGGTCCGTTCGGTCAGCTGCCGGGCAATCGCCTCCTGTACGGCGGCGGCCAGGTCGCGCCGGTCCCCTTCCGCCGTCACCGTCTCGGCCATCCGGGCGGCGGCGGTCTTCAGGCCCGAGAAGGAGAAATCACAGCCCTCCCGGCCCAGCAGGGCCCGGGGCAGGACAAACCGCCCGGCATCGCCGTCTTCCGCCAGTTTCTCCAGGGCAGGGCCGCCGGGATAGGGCAGGCCCATGGCCTTGGCGATCTTGTCGAAGGCCTCGCCCGCCGCGTCATCGATGGTCGAGCCCAGCCGGCGGCAGGCGCCGACCCCGGCCACCTCCAGCAGCTGGCAATGACCGCCGCTGACCAGCAGCAGCAGAAAGGGATAGGCCACCGCCTCTCCGACCTGGTCCGCGGCCCCCAGCCGGGCCGAGACCGCATGGCCTTCCAGGTGATTGACCGCGATCAGGGGCAGGCCCCGGGCCAGGGCCACCGCCTTGCCAAAGCTCAGGCCCACCATCACCCCGCCCACAAGGCCGGGCCCCGCCGTGGCGGCCACCCCGTCCAGCTGATCATAGGTCAGGCCGGCGGCGGTCATGGCCTGGGCGGTGATGGCGTCGATCACCTCGACATGGGCCCGGGCGGCGATTTCCGGCACCACCCCGCCAAACGGCGCATGCTGGGCGATCTGGCTGGCGATGATCGAGGAGAGGACCTGAACCCGTCCGTCGGCGGATCGTCGCACCACGGCCGCAGCCGTCTCGTCGCAGCTGGTCTCCAGGCCCAGAAGGGTCAGGTCTCGGCCGGTTTCCGGAACCGGATCCTGCAAACTGGGTCGGGACTCTGTCAGGGGGTCAGCACCTTGTCGCACCGTCGCTGCTCCTGTAGCAGCAAAGTCTGATTTTCCCGCCCGAGGTAACGCTCCCGCCATGTCGCTGCAACCTGTCGTCCGGATCGGAACCCGCGCCTCGAAACTGGCGCTTGCCCAGTCCGGCATGATGCAGCGGCGGATCGCCGCCGCGCTCGGCGCTCCCGACCAGCCGGAGATCGTCGCGCCGCTCATCCATATCACCACCACCGGCGACCGCATCCAGGACCGCCGGCTGCTGGAAGTGGGCGGCAAGGCGCTGTTCACCAAGGAGATCGAGGAGGCCCTGCTGGACGGCCGGATCGATCTGGCCATCCACTCCCTGAAAGACGTCCCCGCCGAAATGCCGCCGGGCCTCAGCCTGGCCGCGATCCCCGAGCGGGAGGATCCCCGCGACGCCTTTGTCAGCGAGCATTGGGAAACCCTTGAGTCCCTGCCCCAGGGCGCGCGCCTCGGCACCGCCTCCCTGCGCCGGGCGGCCCAGTGCCTGGCCATCCGGCCGGATCTCGAGATCATCATGCTGCGGGGCAATGTCGACACCCGCCTGGCCAAGCTGGCCCAGGGCGAGGCAGACGCCATCCTGCTGGCCGCCTCCGGCCTCAATCGCCTGGGTCTCGGCGGGGTGGTGAAAAGCTTTTTCGACCCCGTGGCCGCGCCCCCGGCCCCCGGCCAGGGCGCGCTTGCCATCCAGACCCGCACCGAAGACATGCACGCCCCCTGGCTGGACGCCGTGCGCGATCCGGCCACCGCCATCGCCGTGTCCGCCGAGCGCGGAGCCCTGATGGCCCTGGAGGGCAGCTGCCGCACCGCAATCGGCGCCCATGCCCGGCTGGACGGCCTGACCCTGTCCCTGATCGTCGAGGCCCTGACCCCCACCGGCTCGGCCCGCTTCCGCCGGGAGGGCGCGGTCACCCTGTCTGGACTGGACGACCATGACCGGGCCAGGGCCCTGGGGGTCGAGCTGGGCGATCAGGTCCGGCTGGACGGCGGCGACCTGATCCTGCTGCCTGAAACGGCCCTGAGCTAGACAAT
>CAMAVA010000213.1 GCA_945861515.1 Brevundimonas vancanneytii
AGGAACTGGCCGGTGAAGTCCCGGGCCGGTTTGCAGAAGATGGCATGGGCGGCGTCGGCCATGATCTGCGGGGTCCGGCACATCCGCATGCCGTCATCCCCGGCAAGGGCAAACTGGATGGCGGCGGTGGCGATGCCGGTACGCGGCCAGAGGGCGTTGAAGGCGATGCCGGCCCCGCTGTACTCGTCGGCCATGCCCAGCATGCAGAGGCTCATGCCATACTTGGCCATGGAATAGGCGACATGGCGGCCAAACCAGTGGGGCGCCAGGTCGAGCGGCGGCGACAGGGCCAGGACATGGGGATTGGCTGCTCGCTTCAGGTGCGGGATGCAGGCCCTGGAGACCAGGAAGGTGCCCCGGGCATTGACCTGATGCATCAGGTCATAGCGTTTCATGTCGGTGGCTTCGGTCCCGGTCAGCTGGATGGCCGAGGCATTGTTGACGCAGATGTCGATGCCGCCGAAGGCCGCTGCGGTGCGTTCGACCGCCTCCAGCACCGAGGCCTCGTCCCGGACATCGACCACCAGGGGCAGGGCCTTGCCGCCGGCCGCCTCGATCTCCTCGGCCGCCGAATAGATGGTGCCAGGCAGGTGCTTGTGCGGCTCGGCCGTCTTGGCCGCCACGGCGATATTGGCGCCGTCCCGGGCCGCCCGCAGGGCGATGGCCAGGCCGATGCCCCGGCTGGCGCCGGTGATGAACAGGGTCTTGCCGGAGAGAGACTTGGCGGACTGGGACATGGCGGATTTCCCGAAATTCATGTAGGTATGGCCAGTGGTATTACATCGGGTATTACAATGCGAGTGACAACCAAGGGCCAGGTCACCATTCCCGGCGATGTTCGCAAGGCGCTGGGCATCCGGCCGGGCGACGAGGTGGCCTTCAATCGAAAGAACGGCGACTTCGTCCTGACCAAGGGGCCAGCGACCCAGGCTGAGCTTGCCGATTTCGAGGCCTGGCTGGACGCATTTACGGGCAGCGCAGCGGGCGGCCCCTATGCCACGACCGATGAAGCCCTGGATGATCTTCGGGACCGAAAGGCCTGATGGCGACCCTCGTCGACAGTTCCGTCATCATCGACCTGGCGTTGGATGATCCGGTCTGGGCGTCCTGGTCGCGAAACGCCCTGCTCGCCAGGCGTCAGCTTGGGCTGCTGGTCATCAACCCCGTCATCTATGCGGAAATCATGGCGGCGGCGGACCTGGACGGTCACCCGCCGCCGCAACGGCACTTCGAACGCGTCGATCTGGACTGGGAGTCCGCCCGGCTGGCGGGCAGGGCCCATGCGCAGTATCGGCGCAGGGGCGGAGCGCGAGAGGCGATCCTGGCCGATTTCCTGATCGGGGCCCATGCGGCCGTCGCAGGCTATGCCCTGCTGACCCGCGATCCGCGCCGCATAAGGGCGGCCTTCCCGGGGGTGGAGCTGATCACCCCCAGGGCGGCCTGACGGACTCTGATTCAAACTGTCAGAGCCTGTTTCGATCCGATAACCGTTTCACACTTATCGGAACAGGCTCTAGCCGACCCCGGTCGTCTCGACCGACAGGGCCCAGAGCCGGTCGGCGCTTTCGGGGTCCAGGGCATGGGGCAGGACCCCGGCCCAGGGCATGGCTTCGGTCCAGGGACCGGCCTGGGCGCAGTCTTCCAGATAGAGCCCGCCGATACCTTCCAGTTCGGCGCCGACCGCTGCCCAGACACTGGTGCTGGCGCCCTGTTCGGTGGTCTTGAAGCCGTCGCGAACCTTGCCGTTGTCATCGATCCAGCCCATGGCCTTCTGCTCCTCGAGGGGCAGGTGGCGCTGGAGCGGGGTCATGATTCCGCCGGGCATGACGGCGTTGGCGGTGATCCCGCGATCCTTGAACCGCTTGTGGAAGCCGACCGCAAACAGGGCATTGGCCGTCTTGGCCTGGCCATAGCTTTCCCACTTGTCATAGGGGCCACCCCGGAAATGGGGGTCGTCCCAGCGGATGCCCGACCGGCGATGGCCGATAGACGACAGGGACACCAGGCGAGAGGTCTTGCCGCTGGCCTTGGCGCCGGCCTCCAGGGCCGTCGCCAGGGGAACGGTCATCAGGTAATGGCCGAAATGATTGGTGCCGATCTGCATCTCCAGACCGTCCTTGGTGTAGTCCAGGGGACAGGCCATGACGGCGGCGTTGTTGATCAGGATGTTCAGCGGCCGGTCGCCCCAGCGCTCGGTAAAGGCGCGGATCGAGGCGAAGTCCGACAGGTCCAGCATGGACCAGCTGGCCTTGCCCGGCGCCCCGGCATTGATGTCGGCGACCGCCGCCTCGGCCAGGTCCGGCTTGCGGGCGGCGATGACGACCTCCGCCCCGGCCAGGGCCAGGGCCCGGGCGGTCTCGATCCCGATTCCCGTGGCGGCCCCGGTGACAATGGCGGTCATGCCGGAGAGATCATGGCCCTCCGTGACCTGTCTGGCGGGGGTGAAGGGCCCGAAGGCCGAGGTGATCCTTGTGGTCATGATATCCTCCCTGACGGTCGCTCTCAGGCGACCTTGCTGAAATCGGGCGCCCGGCGCTGGGCGAAGGCGGCAAAGGCTTCGGCGGCTTCCGCCGTCTTGAGCTGGTCGCCGAAATGCTGGCCCTCCAGGTCCATCAGGCCGGCGATACGGTCGGCGTCCCGCATCAGCCGCTTGGTGATCTTCAGGGCGCCCATGGGCCTTGTACAGATCTGGCGGGCGGCCGACAGGGCGGCCTCGTCCACCCCGGCGGCGGGCAGGGCGCGGTTGGCCAGGCCGATGCGCGCTGCCTCCTCGCCGCTGACCACCTCGCCCAGCGCGAACATGGCATAGGCCCGGGCATGGCCGATCCGCGCCGGCATCAGCCAGCTGGAGGCCGCCTCCGGCACCAGGGCCAGGTTGACAAACGGCGTCGAGAGCCGCGCGTCGCTGGCCACATAGACAAGGTCGCAATGCAGCAGCATGGTGGTTCCCACCCCCACCGCCACGCCCTTTACGGCGGCGACCAGGGGCTTTTCGGCCCGGGCCAGGGCTTTCAGGAAGCGGGTGACATTGCGCTCCTGGGCCATGGCCCGGCTGGTGTCGCCTGAGGCATTCTGGGCGGCGAAATCGGCCAGGTCATTGCCGGCGGTGAAGGCCTCGTTCTCCGACCGGAACAGCACGACCCGCACGGCGGGGTCAGATTCGGCCCGGATCAGGCTGTCGGCCAGGACGCCATACATGGCGTCGGTGATGGCGTTCTTCTTGTCCGGTCGGTTGAAGGACAGGGTCAGGACGCCCTGGTCCTGGCTGACAAGGATGGGGTCGGTCACGGGGTGTCTCCCTTTGGAAAGGTCTGTTGCAGATGGGTCAGCCAGCGGGCCACGGCGTCCACCTCCTCGGGGGTGAAGCCTTCGGTCAGCTGGGCGTTGATGCTGTCCAGGCCGCGCTTGGCATAGGCCAGGGCGTCCCGTCCCTTGCCTGTCAGATACAGCCTTTGCGCCCGGCCATCCTCGGGGTCCGGCCGCCGTTCCAGCAGGCCGCCCCGGGCCATGCGGTCAACCAGGCCGGTCATGGCCGAGGGTGTGGCGTCCAGGGCCTCGGCGACCTCGCCGATCAGGGCGCCATCTCGCTTGGCCAGCAGGAACAGCACGCCGGACTGGGCCGCCGTCAGCCCGCCCTTGGCCGCCATCTCCGCCTCGATCCAGCGCTGGACCCGCCGGTTGGCGGCGCTGAGCAGGAAGAACAGGCGTCGGTTCGGCGGCGTCGACATGACGCCGTTATATAGTTTGTGCGTGAACTATCAAGTTCGCATGTGAAATAGATGGCGGATTGGGTGGCGGGGCAGGACCCGGCTTTTGGGTGCCGCTGGAGGCACAGGACCGACAAAATGCCGCAAGGTCCGCTTTGCGCGCCGGAGTTGACGGGTGGAACCGAGCCGCTGCAGACGTCAGTGCAATGGTGTTCACCGCCGATGATCAAGGGTGGAATTGATGGACCAAATTGCCGCTTGGACCACTGATTTTCCAAGCTATGCTCCTTGCCTTGTATTGTGCACCTTGATGTTCTGCATCGGACTTATCGTTGGAAGGCATAGGAAACGCTTTGATCGCCCACATGATCAAAGGGCCATCGACTTTGGCAGCGGAGTGACTCGAAAGGCCAAGGTCGGACGGATCGTTTTCGAACAAGATTACCTGCTGACGATCTACGAAACCGACTACAAATATCTCGATATATACCCTAGCACGCATATCATGGAAGTCCCATGCGCCGTGAGTGCAGCCAGCTTCTCAGTCGGCATTCTTCTTACTGCTAGTGAGAGCATAAAGGTTGAGGCGAGGGACTGGCGATAATTCGAGATATTGGCTCAGCAGGTCCAAGAAAACCACTATAGGTTCAAGAACGTCCCCATTGATGCTCCTCCGAGGTTCAGCATCTAGGCGCCGCGTTACGTTGACAGTGCGAACTAAGAATGACCGTGACAGTGCGCAAATCACCCCGCCCGCACCGTAACCCTCACCCTCCCATGCTGGCGCATGGGCCCCTCCCTCTCCCTTTGGGAGAGGTAAAATAAAGGCAGGATATCAGACACTTACCTCTCCCATAGGGAGGGTGAGGGGTTAAGGTCTGTCGGGAGGGAGCGCCGTAATCAGGGCCTGTCCCCTACACCGCCCGGTACCAGGTCACACCGTCCTCGCCGGGTTCCGCCACGGCCTGGCCGCGGCCGATCAGGCAGTTGAGGTGGGCCAGGCTTTCGCCGGTGGCCATGCCCATCAGGTCGGGGCCGATGGGCCGGGCGAACAGGGAGCCGAACACATCGATGGAGCGTTTGGGCTCGGCCAGGGACTTTTCCAGCCGGCCGAGCTGCCGTTCATGGCCGGCGATCAGGTGGTCCAGCCGGGCATGCATGCCAT
>CAMAVA010000214.1 GCA_945861515.1 Brevundimonas vancanneytii
TCCGCATGCTTGCGCCAGTGAACCCGGGTCCGGCGCTCCGAAAAGGTCTCCATCCGCTTGTCGATCTCGGAGGCCAGGTCCTCGGGCCCCGCCGCCGCCGCCAGCTCCAGCCGCAGCCGCCGCTTGATCGCCGCATCCCCCTCGGCCACATCCATCAACAAGCCCGCCAGCCGCTCGGGCCCCAGAGCCTCCAGATTGGCCAGGTTGAGGGTCTTGCGGGAACCGGCGCGTTTGGCGGGAGCCTTCATCAGGCGGACAGGATAGCGTGACTCGCGAGGTGGCGCTCAATCCTGCAGGCCCGGCCCAGCGATCTCCCTGGCTTCCCACAAGCACCACCAATCACCGTCACCCCGGACGGCCCAAAGGGACGATCCGGGGCCCAGAGGGGACGGCGCGCGCTATCGCAGCCGCGAACATCCCGTCCGCTGCCACCGGCCCCCAGCGCTCCTCCTCGCTCCGGCCAGGACGACGGCCCAATTGGCGCGCACGCCCCTTTCCCGCTGGCCTCTCGCCGCCCTGCACCCTATATCCCGCCGCCCATGGATGACATTCGACTGAAGCGGATCAGGCTGCGGGCCTGGCGGCGGGGATTTCGGGAGGCGGACCTTATATTGGGGCCGTTTGCGGACCAGTATGGCCCAAACCTGACCGAGGCGCAGCTGGACGCCTTCGAGGCCCTGCTGAACGAGGCCGACCAGGACGTCTATGGCTGGATCATCGGCCGCGAGCCGGCCCCTGCCGCCCATGACACCGATGTCCTGGCCATGCTGAAGGCCTTCGAGCCGGCCCAGGGCGGTCCCCGTGGAGCCTAGGGAGCGGAAGGCTCCTGACCTGAAGACCGTGGCGAAAGCGGATGGCCGGATGGTCCTGGCCGGGGCGCCGGAGGGCTATGACGCCCTGATCATGGCCGATGTCGCCCGCACGCGGGGGGGACTCAGCTGTTTTGTCGCCCGGGACGGGGCGCGGGCCGAGGCCTTTGTGGCGGCCATGAGGTTCTTCGCCCCGGAAATGGAGATCATCTCGTTTCCCGGCTGGGACTGCCTGCCCTATGACCGGGTCGGGCCGGCGCCGGCCATCTCGGCGCAACGGATGGCCACCCTTTCGCGGCTGCTGGCAGGCGTGGACGCCAGGAAGCCGGTCATGCTGGTCACGGCCATGGCCGGGGCGATCCAGCGGGTGCCGCCGCGCGAAGGCGTGCGGGCCGCCGGCTACGCCACAAGGCCCGGCGCCCAGGTCAAGATCGACGACCTGGAGCGGTATTTCGCCGTCAATGGCTATCAGCGGGCCTCCACCGTCTCGGAGCGGGGCGAGTTCGCCATTCGCGGCGGGGTGATCGATGTCTTCCCGCCGGGCGGCGAGGAGCCGGTCCGTCTTGATCTGTTCGGCGACACGCTGGAGTCCATCCGGTCCTTTGATCCGGAGACCCAGAGGTCGATCAAGCAGCTGCATGGCGTCCAACTTCTGCCGGTCAGCGAGGCCCTGCTCGACAAGGACGCCGTGGCGCGGTTCCGGCGCGGCTATGTCAGCGCCTTCGGGGCCCCTGGCGATGACGCCCTCTATGCTGCGGTAAGCGAGGGTGGTCGCCGCGCCGGGATGGAGCACTGGCTGCCCCTCTTCTATGCCGGTCTGGAGACCCTGTTCGACTATCTGCCCGACGACTGCCTGATCGGCTTTGACCACCAGGCCCTGGAAGCCCGGGACGAGCGGCTGGCCACGGTCGAGGACGCCTATCAGGCCAGGGCCGACGCCCAGAGGCGCGACAGCTACCGGCCGCTCAAGCCCGACGCCCTCTATCTGACGGCCACCGAGTTCGACAACCTCATGTCCCTGCGGGCCACCCGCTGGTTCTCGCCTTTCCAGTCGGACGCCGTGGGCGCCATGGACATGGGCGCCAAGCTTGGCCGCACCTTCGTCGCCGAACGACAGCAGGACAGCGTCAACCTGTTCGAGGCCACGGCGGCCCATGCCCGCAACCTGGGCGGCGCCGGCAAGCGGGTGCTGTTCGCCAGCTGGACCGAGGGCTCCTCGGAGCGACTGGGTTCCATGCTGGCCGACCACGGCATCGCCCGGCTGCCCTTCGCAGGCTACTGGCAGCAGGCCAAGGCCGCGGACCCCAAGACCCCCCAGCGGGTCGTCCTGCCCCTGGAGGCCGGGTTCGAGACCGACAGCCTGGCGGTGATTTCCGAGACCGATATCCTGGGCGACCGGCTGGCCCGGCCGCGCAAGAAGCGCCGCGCCGCCAACTTCCTGGCCGAGGCCAGCGCCCTGACCCCCGGCGACCTGGTGGTGCATATAGACCATGGCATCGGCCGCTATGAAGGGCTCAAGACCCTCGAGGTCCAGCAGGCCCCTCATGACTGCCTGGAACTGCAGTATGGCGGCGAGGCCAAGCTCTATCTGCCGGTCGAGAATATCGACCTTCTGACCCGCTATGGCGCCGAGGGCGACGGCGTTCAGCTGGACCGGCTGGGCGGCGCGGCCTGGCAGGCCCGGCGTTCCAAGGCCAAGGAACGGCTGCGGATCATGGCCGAGGGCCTGATCGCCATCGCCGCCGCCCGGGCCACCAAGTCGGTGGAAGAGATCGATCCGCCTTCCGGGGTATTTGACGAGTTCTGCGCCCGGTTCCCCTATGAGGAAACCGAGGACCAGCTCAACGCCATCGCCGATGTCCTGACCGACCTGGCTTCCGGCAAGCCCATGGACCGGCTGATCTGCGGCGATGTGGGCTTCGGCAAGACCGAGGTCGCCCTGCGCGCCGCCTTTGTCATGGCCATGAGCGGCCAGCAGGTGGCGATTGTCTGTCCGACAACCCTGCTGGCGCGCCAGCATTTCAAGACCTTCTCGGAGCGGTTCCAGGGCTGGCCGATCAAGGTGCGGCGGTTGTCGCGCCTGGCCCCGGCGAAAGAGGCGACCGAGACCCGTGAGGGGCTCGCCAATGGCAGTTTCGAGATCGTGGTCGGCACCCATGCGGTGCTGTCCAAACAGGTCAGCTTCCGCGATCTTGGCCTGGTGATCGTCGACGAGGAGCAGCATTTCGGGGTCAAGCACAAGGAAAAGCTCAAGGAGCTGCGGGCCGACGTCCACATGCTGACCCTGACCGCGACCCCGATCCCCCGCACGCTCCAGATGGCGCTGTCGGGCATCCGCGAGATGTCGATCATCGCCACCCCGCCGGTCGATCGCCTGGCGGTGCGGACCTATGTCATGCCCTGGGACGAGGTCTCCCTGCGCGAGGCCCTGCTGCGGGAAAAGTACCGCGGCGGCCAGAGCTATTTCGTCACCCCTCGCATCCGCGACCTGCCGGATCTCGAGAAGTTCCTGCGGGAGTCCGTGCCCGAGGTGAAGTTCGTGGTGGGCCATGGCCAGATGGCTCCCACCCAGCTGGAAGAGGTGATGACCGCCTTCTATGACGGCCAGTACGACGTGCTGCTGGCCACGACCATCGTCGAAAGCGGCCTGGATATCCCCTCGGCCAACACCATGATCATCCACAGGGCCGACATGTTCGGCCTGTCGCAGCTCTATCAGCTGCGCGGGCGGGTGGGGCGGTCCAAGGCCCGGGCCTATGCCTATCTGACCACGCCGGTGGAGCGCCAGATCACCCTCTCGGCCGAAAAGCGGCTCAAGGTCCTGCAGTCCCTCGACAGCCTGGGCGCCGGCTTCCAGCTGGCCAGCCACGATCTCGACATCCGGGGCGGCGGCAACCTGCTGGGCGACGAGCAGAGCGGCCATATCCGCGAGATCGGGGTCGAGCTTTATCAGCAGATGCTGGAAGAGGCCGTGGCGGCCCTGCGCGAACGTCAGGGTCAGGAAGACCTGCTGGCTGACCGGGGCTGGTCGCCGCAGATCAATACCGGCGCGGCCGTGCTGATCCCGGAAGAGTATGTTCCGGACCTGAATGTCAGGCTGTCCCTCTATCGCCGCCTGTCCGAGGCCGAGCGGTCTGCGGACCGGGAAGCCCTGGCCGCGGAGCTGATCGACCGGTTCGGGCCCCTGCCGCCGGAAACGGACTCCCTGCTCAAGGTCGTGGCCATCAAGGGCCTGTGCCGCGAAGCCAATGTCGCCAAGATCGATGTCGGCCCCAAGGGCGCGGTCATCAGCTTCCGGGGTGACAATTTCGCCAATCCGGGTGGGTTGGTCGGCCATATTCAGAAGAACATGGCGGTCTGGAAGCTGCGTCCGGACCAGAAGATCGTCGTCAAGGGCGAGTGGGACCGGCCGGCCCAGCGCCTGGACGCGGCCGAGAAGATCCTCGCGACCCTGGCGAAACTGGCGAAGGCAGCCTGACGCTCGCCTCCGGGGCAAAGATGCCGTCGCGGCCCCTCTGGCGCCGGCCCGCTTTGCACCCTAGCTTTGGAAGCGGAGGACCGCAGCCATGACCAGACTGACCGTGAACGGCAAACCCGTAACCGTAGCCTCCGAGCCGGACACGCCGCTGCTCTGGGTGCTGCGCGACGAGCTGGATCTGAAGGGCGCCAAATATGGCTGCGGCATCGCCCAGTGCGGCGCCTGCACGGTTCTTGTCGGCGGCCAGCCCGTGCGGTCCTGCAGCCTGGCCGTCGGGGACATCGCCGGATCGGCCGTGACCACGATCGAGGGGCTTGCCAAGGATGACGCGGTCCAGAAGGCCTGGATCGCCCTTCAGGTGCCCCAGTGCGGTTTCTGTCAGCCCGGCCAGATCATGAGCGCCAAGGGCCTGCTGGCCGAGACCGCAAAGCCTGATGACGCAGCCATCGACGCCGCCATGGCCGGAAATCTCTGCCGCTGCGGCACCTATCTGCGCATCCGCGCCGCCATCAAGCTGGCCAGCGGCCAGGCCGCGTGAAGGGATCAGACGC
>CAMAVA010000215.1 GCA_945861515.1 Brevundimonas vancanneytii
ATCACCAACCCCCATCGACGCGGGATGGAGCAGCCCGGTAGCTCGTCAGGCTCATAACCTGAAGGTCGCAGGTTCAAATCCTGCTCCCGCACCCAAGATAAAAACCCAACGGCCGTCCAGAATTGGACGGCCGTTCGGCGTTGGGGGGCACACAGCGGCTGAATAGCCTGATGGTTTTCAGGCTCATTCGGGACTTTACCCCCAGTCGAGGCTCGCCAGCCGCTTGAATGGCCGTGCGAAGCGCCCAACTATCTGATCAACGTAACCGTCCGTATCCGGCGGGACAGCGTGGCGCCGATCCCGGGCCACGCACAGGAGACCACCATGTCAGACCTTCGTACACTGCCGGTGTTGCCGCTTCGGGACATCGTCGTATTCCCCCATATGGTCGTTCCGCTTTTTGTCGGACGAGAGAAGTCGGTGCGTGCTCTCGAAGAGGTCATGCGCGGCGACAAGCAGATCATTCTCGCCACTCAAAAAAACAGCGCCGACGATGATCCCGCGCCAGGGGCTATCTATGATGTGGGCGTGGTCGCTACGGTGCTGCAGCTGCTCAAGCTGCCCGACGGAACAGTCAAGGTGCTTGTCGAGGGCAAGCAGCGGGCCGCTGTAACGCGCTTTGTCGGCGGCGAAGACTTCTACGAAGCCGAAGTTGCCGTTCTGGATGAAGATGGCGGCGAGGCCCATGAGGCAGAGGCGCTGTCCAGGGCAGTCGCCGAACAGTTCGAGGCCTACGTCAAGCTCAACAAGAAGATCCCTCCGGAAGCCCTGGCGTCCATCCCCCACATTGCCGAGCCGGGCAAGCTGGCGGACAGCATTGCTGCCCACCTGACCGTCAAGATCGGCGACAAGCAGGCCCTGCTGGAACTGTTCAATGTCGTGAAACGGCTGGAGAAGGTCTTCGCTCTGATGGAGGGCGAGATCAGCGTCCTTCAGGTCGAGAAGAAGATCCGCAGCCGCGTCAAGCGCCAGATGGAGAAGACCCAGCGGGAATACTATCTGAACGAGCAGATGAAGGCGATCCAGCGGGAACTGGGCGACCAGGATGATGGCCGCGACGAGCTGATCGAGCTCGAGAAGCGTATCAAGAAGACCAAGTTCTCCAAGGAAGCGCGCACCAAGGCAGAGGCAGAGCTGAAGAAGCTGCGCAACATGAGCCCCATGTCCGCGGAAAGCACTGTGGTCCGGAACTATCTGGACTGGATGCTGTCCCTGCCCTGGGGCAAGGCCAAGCCGAAGAAGATCGATCTGGCGCGCGCCGAGGCCATCCTCGAGGAAGATCACTACGGTCTGGACAAGGTCAAGGAACGGATCCTCGAGTATCTTGCTGTTCAGGCTCGAACCAACAGTCTGAAAGGCCCTATCCTTTGCCTGGTTGGCCCCCCCGGCGTGGGTAAGACCTCCCTCGGACGGTCCATCGCCAAGGCGACCAGCCGCGAGTTTGTCCGCTTGTCTCTGGGGGGCGTCCGGGACGAAGCGGAGATCCGCGGCCACCGGCGCACCTATATCGGCTCCATGCCCGGCAAGGTCATCCAGTCGATGAAGAAGGCCAAGGCCGTAGATCCATTCTTCCTGTTCGACGAGATCGACAAGATGGGTTCCGACTGGCGTGGGGATCCTTCGTCAGCCCTTTTGGAAGTGCTGGATCCGGCGCAGAATTCCACCTTTGCCGACCATTATCTGGAGGTCGATTACGACCTCAGCCAGGTGATGTTCGTCACAACGGCCAACAGCCTGAACATGCCCCAGCCCCTGCTGGACCGCATGGAGATCATCCGCATCCCCGGCTACACGGAAGATGAGAAGCTGGAGATCGCCAAGCGCCATGTCCTGCCGCGTCTGATCAAGGACCATGGCCTGACCACGACTGAGTTCAATGTTCCGGATCAGGCCATCCGCGACCTCATCCGCTACTATACGCGGGAAGCGGGTGTGCGGTCGCTCGAACGGGAACTGGGAAATCTGGCCCGCAAGACGGTCCGGGACCTTGCCCGGGAAAAGCTTGAATCGATCACCATCGATGATGAGCGGCTGGCCAAGTATGCCGGCGTCAAGAAGTTCCGATACGGTGAAACCGATGAAGAGGACCAGGTCGGCATTGTGACCGGTCTGGCCTGGACTGAGTTTGGCGGCGAAATCCTGACCATCGAGGCGGTCAGGATGCCCGGCAAGGGCCGCATGTCCATCACGGGAAACCTGAAGGATGTGATGAAGGAGTCGATTGCGGCCGCAAACTCCTATGTTCGGTCTCGGGCGACGAAGTTTGGTGTGAAGCCGCCAATGTTCGAGAAGACGGATGTGCACGTCCATGTTCCCGAAGGCGCCACGCCCAAGGACGGCCCCTCGGCAGGTGTCGCCATGGCCATCGCCATCATCTCGGTCCTGACGGGCATACCGATCCGGAAGGACGTGGCCATGACCGGAGAGGTCACGCTCCGTGGCCGGGTTCTGGCGATTGGCGGCCTGAAGGAAAAACTGCTGGCGGCCCTGCGGAGCGGAATCAAGACCGTGCTTATCCCGCAGGAAAACGAGAAGGACCTTGCTGACGTTCCCCAGAGCGTCAAGGACGGGCTGGAAATTGTTCCCATATCCACCGTCGACGAGGCGATCGCCAGGGCGCTGGTATCCGCTCCCGTGGCGATCGAATGGTCTGAAGCGGACGAGATCGTTGTTGCAACTGCGAAGGTCGAAGACGCCGACTCAGACACAATGGTCACACATTAACCCCCGCGACGGCCGACTGATCGCTGATAATTTGCGCGCTGCAGCTTTGCTGCAGCGCGTTTCTTTTGACGCGCCCAAGACAGGCCCCATAATCGCGTCGGGTGTTTTCGGATCGCCCATCCGTTGAATACCGCGCCGCACAACAAGAATGGGGAGTTCAGGAATGACGAAAGCCGAACTGGTGGCTGCAATTGCCGACAAGGCGGGTATGAGCAAGGCGCAGGCCCATTCGGCCCTTCAGGCCTTCGTCGACTGTGTCACAACGACGCTGAAGGATGGCGAGGATGTCCGGTTGGTGGGGTTCGGAACTTTCCGATCGGTCAGTCGTGCTGCTGGGCCGGCGCGCAATCCCCGGACCGGCGAGATCGTCCAGCGGCCAGCAACCCGGACCGCAAGGTTCCAGATCGGCGAGGCTCTGAAAGCCGCCTTGAACGGCTGAGAAAAGCCGTCGCCTGCCGAACCCGGCCGGCAATCGCCTCTTTGCACTTGGTTCGAGGGTCGCTAGAGACCCTGTTGTCGGGCGGCTAGCTCAGCTGGTCAGAGCACCTCGTTTACACCGAGGGGGTCGGGGGTTCGAACCCCTCGCCGCCCACCATGGCCTCGCCGAAATCTTTCCTTGTGCGAGCTGGCGGCCAGTTTCGGCCGGCGGCGCACATCCAATCATCGTCGCGCAGCGTATGTCCTGCATGCTTCTGTTAATTCTCTCTGTCGGCCTCGGGCTGAGCGTGTGGATGGCCTTGACCTGGGCCTACCAGCGGGCTGTTCGGAATGGCGGCTGGACGGATGTCTTCTGGAGTTTCGGCATGGGTCTGGCCGGCGCCGTCTGCGCGCTATGGCCGCTCGATGCTGCGGCTCCCACCTGGCGGCAATGGATTGTCGGCGGATTCGTCATGCTCTGGGCCATGCGGCTCGGGTCACATCTGAGATCCAGGGTCGCTGGCGCTCCGGAAGACGCCCGTTATGCGGAATTTCGCAGGGCCTGGGGCGCTGACTTTCAGCGAAGAATGTTCGGGTTCCTACAGGCTCAGGCCCTCTCAGGCGCCTTGCTGGCGGCCTCGATCCTGCTGGCGGCGCGCAATCCGCATGGCGGACTGGCCTGGAGCGACCTTGCAGGAATTGTGATCCTTGCGGTCGGGATTGCTGGCGAAAGCCTGGCAGACCGTCAGTTGGCCCGCTTCAAGGCCGACCCTGGCAATCGCGGCAAGATCTGTCAGGTGGGGCTCTGGGGCTGGTCTCGCCATCCAAACTACTTTTTCGAATGGGTGATCTGGCTGGCCTGGCCGCTGATCGCCATCGGCCCTTCCGGGGCCTGGCTGCCCGGTTGGCTGGCGCTGCTGGGCCCGGCCTTCATGGCCTTCCTTCTGATCCGGGTGTCGGGTGTGCCGCCCCTGGAAGAGGCCATGATCAAGTCCCGGGGCCAAGCCTATCTGGATTACCAGAAGCGGGTTTCGTCCTTCTTTCCTCTGCCGCCCAAGGGCAAGGTTGCGTCATGAATTTCCTGAAAACGGCGATCAATGCGGCGGAAAGCCTGCCTGCGCCCGATGCGATCCGAAAACTTGCGATATCCTGGCTTGTCGAGCGGCAACGTCTGGATCTGCTCGAGCGCCCCGAAGGCGAAGCATCGATTTTTGCCGACGATATGCGGCGGCGGGTGATCGCTGAACACACCCAGGCCGCCAATGAACAGCACTACGAGGTTCCCCCCGAGTTTTTCCGGTTGGTGCTGGGCCCCAGGCTCAAATACTCGTCATGTCTCTATGATGGCGACATCACCAGCCTGGCGGCTGCCGAAGACCGGGCGTTGACCGTTACATGCGAGAATGCAGATCTGCGCGACGGGCAGGACGTTCTGGAATTGGGCTGTGGCTGGGGTTCACTCTCGCTCTGGATGGCAGCCCGGTACCCGGCGTCGAGGATCACCTCGGTCTCCAACTCCCACGGCCAGCGACAATCCATCGAGGCCCAGGCCACCGCCCTGGGTCTGACCAACCTGACCGTCATCACGGCCGACGCCAACAGTTTCCAGCCGGAGGGGGTTTTTGATCGGGTGGTCTCGGTCGAAATGTTCGAACACATGGCCAACTGGGCGGCACTGCTTGGCAGGGTGCGAA
>CAMAVA010000216.1 GCA_945861515.1 Brevundimonas vancanneytii
GGCCTGGTCGAGGCCGGACTGATCGAGGGCGACCCGGAGCTTGTCTCACACATGCTCTGGGCCGCCCTGCATGGCGGTCTGGTCCTGCAGTTGGCCGGCAAGCTGTCGCCGGCCATCGACCCGTCGGCGCTCCGGCGTGGCACCTTCGAGGCCATCATCCGGGGCCTGACGCGGGCTGGTCCTGACAGCGGATGAACCCCGCATGTCGTCCGGAGCACCGGTTCAGGCGGCGTCCAGGTATGTGGAGAGTTGGCCCAGCCAGCCCCGGGTTCGGGGAGCGTCAGCCTCGCTGGCTGACTGCTCGATACCGGCGCCGAAGTCGGTGAGGGCCTGCAGGCCAAAGCCGCCCCCCGAGCCGCGCAGATTGTGGCCAAGGATGATCACGGCGGCAAAATCCGCCCGGTCCAGGGCCGCCAGCATCAGAACGACATCGCCCCGGCAGTGGTCCAGATAGGCCGGGATCTGATCGGCCAGACGCTTGGCGGCCCGGGCGATACGGTCCCTGGCGACGGCATCCTTCACGGCCGGCAGGGCGACCTCGCCGGACCCGGCGACGGACGCATGGTCGCTGATGGCCTGAAGCAGGACGGCCTGCTTGATGGGCTTGCTCAGATAGGCGGTGCAGCCGGCCGCCAGGCAGGTTTCCCGGTCGCCCTTCAGGGCCGAGGCCGTCACGGCGATGATCGGGGTCGGCGGCCGGCCATTGGCCTTTTCCCAGGCGCGGATGGTCCGGGTGGCGGTCAGGCCGTCCATGACCGGCATCTGGCGGTCCATCAAGACCAGATCAAACTGCCTTGCCCGGAACAGTTCGCAGGCCATGGCACCGTTGACAGCGATCTCCACCTGGTAGGGCGTATCTTTCAGATAGGCCAGGGCGATGGTGCAGTTGTCGGCCGAGTCCTCGGCCAGCAATATCCGCACCACGGGCAGGGCGGGGCCTGGACCGTCGCTTTGCGGCGCAGCCTCGGGACGGTTGGCCGCCGCCCAGATCTCGAAGGGCGCGGCAAAGGTGAAGACGCTGCCGCAGCCGACCTCGCTCTTGACCCAGATCCGGCCGCCCATCAGCTCGACCAGGCGCTTGCAGATGGTCAGCCCCAGGCCCGTGCCGCCGAATCTGCGGGTGGTCGAGGAGTCGGCCTGAGCGAAACGCTCGAACACCTGGGCCTGCTGCCCGGCCGAGATACCGATGCCGGTATCGGCGACAGAGAAGCGAAGCGCCGTGGGAACCGCCGGGTCCTGATCAAGACTGATCCGCAGGGATACACTGCCGGTCGGGGTGAACTTGATGGCGTTGCCCAGCAGGTTGAGCAGCACCTGACGCAGCCGCGTCGGATCCCCGATCAGGGCTGTCTGCACATCCGGAGCGATGTCGCAGGTCAGGGTCAGGCCCATTTCCAGCGCGCGCGGGGCGACCATCTCCATGGTCTTGTCCAGTTCGTCCTTCAGGGAAAACCCGGTCTGTTCCAGCTCGAGCTGCGAGGCCTCGACCTTGGACAGATCGAGAATGTCATTGATCAGATTGAGCAGATTGGCGCCCGAGCGCCGGAAGATCTGGACATACTTGTCCTGTTCCGGGGTCAGGCTGGTCTTGGCCAGCAGATCGGCGATGCCAAGGATGGAATTCATCGGCGTGCGGATTTCATGGCTCATGCTGGCCAGGAAGTCGGACTTGGTGCGGCTGGCGCTCTCGGCGGCGGCCTTGGCCTGTTGCAGCTCTGCCTCCACCCGCTTGCGCTCGGTGACATCTCGGGCCGCCGCAAACACCCCCTCCAGCTTGCGGTTGCGGTCATAGAAGGTGGTGGCGTTGTAGGAGACCACGGTCTGTTTGCCGTTCCGGGCCCGGGCGGTCAGCTCATAGTCGGTCACCGACTTTTCGCGCAGCACCCGCTTGATCCCGGCCTCGGCCCGCTGGGGATCGGTGAAATAGTCCTTGAACGGGGCGCCGATCAACTCGTCGCGGGTGCAGCCGGTCAGGGCCTCCATCTGCTTGTTGACGTCGGTGATAATGCCGGAAGGGTCCGTCGTCATCAGGGCGTCGATGTTGGATTCGATCAGGGAGCGGGTGTAAAACTGTTGGTCCCGCAGCTTCTGGTCGGATTTCTTCTGCTCTTCCTCGACCTGTTTGCGGGCTGTGTTGTCGGTGCCGATCAACAGATAGCCGATGATCCCGTCCTGGGCGTCGCGCAGGGCCGTGACCGAGACCACCGCCGGAAACCTTGTGCCATCCTTGCGGATATAGGTCAGCTGGTAGATGTCCTCGATCCCGCGGCTGGCCTTGAACACCAGGGCTTCGAAGCCCGGTGCGATGGGGGCGCCCAGTTCCTCGCTGAGTTCCTCGGCCCGGGCGATCAACTCGGTGGGGTCGGAAATGTCGGCCGGGGTGATCCTGTTGACCACCTCCGATGCGGTAAAGCCCAGCATCCGTTCGGCGCCGACATTGAAGATCTGGATGACGCCCCGGGCGTCCGTGGCGATGCTGGAAAAGTTGGCGCTGTTGAAGATCGCGCTCTGCAGGGCGCCGATCTTGACGATGGACTCATCGGACTCGAAGGCCATATCCGAGGCGGAGCGGTCGGCCGTCGGGAGCGCAAGGGCCTTGTCGGCGCGGGAACTGGGGATGGGCTGTCCTGACTGGGAGGCGCGGCGAAGCGACGGGCTGCATACGCCTAAGCCCTCAGGCGAGCAGTCGTTCCATGGAGGCCGCCAGCTGTTCCGGGGAATAGGGCTTTTCAAGGAACCGGCCGCCAAGGACGAAACGATCGGTCATCTCGGCGGAGAGGGGGCTTCCGGACGTATACAGCACCCGGATGTCTGGCCGCCCCGCTACAGCGCGGTTGGCGATATCATAGCCGCCATGCGCCAGGTCGTGCAGCCGGATGTCCACGAACAGGGCGTCGATCCGGGCCTCCGACAGAAGATGGGCCAGGGCTTCCGGAAGGTCCGCGGCGACCAGCGTCTGATGGCCCAGGTCTTCGATCAGCCACTCCGCGCCCTGCCGGATGAAGATCTCGTCCTCGACAATGAGGATCATCGGACTCCGAAGGGCTTCAGTGGCTTCGATGGTGTTTCCCCAGGGCCGTGTCAGCAGCCCGCCGCACAAGACTGCCCGATGCTGCGGGCCATAACGCAGATCCCCGCCGGGGGTTCCGGGCCAAGCCCACTTTTTATTCACAGGGTCAGTTTCTCGAAATAGCCGGTGAGTTCCAGATAGCCCCGGGCTGATCCGTCCGACACCGCGCCCTCCCAATAGACCGGTCCGCCGCCGGCCCGGCTGTCCAGTTCCTGGTCGTCGAACAGGGGCTTGAGCGTCAGGGTGTGCGGCCCCTCGGGCAGCTTCACCGTGATGGCCTGCTCCACCGGATAGAGGGCCTTGGTGCGGGGCGAGCGCCAGCGCCTTAAGGGTGCAAAGGTCACATCGCCAGGGCCCAGGGTCGTCAGCTGGCCTGTCGCCGTGCGCCAGGACCCGCCGGCCCAGACCGGCTTTCCGGCGGCGTCGCGGACCTGGAAGGCTGTCAGGGCAGAGCCGTCGGCCAGGTTGATGCCCGCCCAGTCCCATCCCACGGCGGCAGGGTCGAGCAGGGTCGAGGACCATTCCCGGTCCAGCCAGGCCCGGCCCGTGACTTTCTGCGTCCTGCCGCCCCGGGTGACCGCGCCGGTCACCGCCATCTGCGGCAGGCTGTAGTAATGGCTGGCCTGGCCCGTGGCGGGGCCCTTGCGGCTGAAGCCCCCCTGTCCCTGCAGCAGCGGGGCCTGGGTGGGGGCAAAGGTCAGGTCCAGGGCGAAGTCCGCGCCCCCGGCCCGGCTGCGCCAGCGGTCATCGCCGCCCCGGCGCAGGGACCAGTCATCGATGACCACGGCGCCGTCGGCCTCGGACGCCTCGGCCAGGCCAAAGCCGGCCCGGGCGACCCTCTGGTCATGCAGCAGCTTTCCCACCGCCGGGTCTGCCAGGGCGGCATGGGCAAACAGGATCTGCCTGGCGGCAAAGGCGCTGGGATTGGCCTGGTCGACATTGGGCCGGGTGCGGAAGAAGGTGACCTGGAAGCCCATGGGCTGCCCCCCTTCGGCCTGGACCCAGCCCGTCACATACCACCACTCGGTGCGAAATTCTGGATGGGCGCCATGGTCGCGGGGGAAGGCGATGGGGGTCCCCGCCGTGACCGGGGCGTAGATGGGCACCACCCGCGCGTCGCCGCCGGCCGCCGTGATCAGCAGGGCCATCAGGCAGAGGCCAAGTCCTGAGAGGATCGCCCGCATCACCAGTCCTCCCGCACGGCCCGCACCGCATCCAGGGACAGGGCCCGGCGGCCGGCCAGCAGGGCGGCCCCGGCCGAGGCGCCGACCAGGGCGACCGTGACGATCCCGAACAGCGCCCAGGGCAGCCTTGTCTCCATGGTCCAGTGGAAGGACTGGGGATTGACCACATGGATCAGGACCTGGCTCATCACCAGCCCCAGGGTCAGGCCCGCCGTCACCCCGACAGCCCCCAGCAGGGCGCCTTCCTGGGCCAGCATGGCGGTGATCTGGCCCCGGCGGACCCCGATATGGCGCAGCATGCCAAACTCCTTGGTGCGGGCAAGCGTCTGGGCCGAGACCGTGGCCGCCACCCCGGCCAGGCCCACCAGGATGGCCACCAGTTCCAGGACATAGGTAATGGCGAAGCTGCGGTCGAACAGGCCAAGGGCGATGGCGCGAATCTCGCCAGGCCGCGCAAACTGCGCCCGGGCGGCCAGGTCCGACGGCAGAGCCGCCTTCAGCCGGGCGGTCACGGCGGCGACATCGGCGCCGGGTTTCAGGGCGATGGAGGCCTCGGCCCGCAGG
>CAMAVA010000217.1 GCA_945861515.1 Brevundimonas vancanneytii
GGCGAAGGCCTGAACAGCCGTTCCCTCCAACCCGGCCACAACCGCCCGACATCCGTGACTTCCCCCTGCGGCCTGTTATCCTTGCCCCATGGAAACCTGGATCCTCCCCGCCCTGCTGGGGGTGGGCCTTGCGGCCGCCACCGGCTTTCGAACCTTTCTGCCCCTGCTGATGCTGGGCCTGGCGGCGCGGTTCCAGCTGTTCGGGACCGACCTGGCGCCGGCCATGGCCTGGCTGGAGTCGCCGCCGTCCCTCATCGCCCTGGGCCTGGCCACCGGCCTGGAACTGGCGGCCGACAAGATTCCTGCCGTCGATCACGTTCTCAGCGCCGTCGGCACGGTGGTCAGGCCGATCGCCGGCGCGGTCGCCGCTGCGGCGGCCTTCACCACCCTGGATCCGATGGTTGCGGCCATGGCCGGCCTGATCATCGGGGCGCCGGCGGCGCTCGCCTTTCATGCCGCCCAGGCCGGAACCCGGGTGATCAGCACCACCGCCACGGCGGGCCTTGGAAACCCGTTCGTCTCGGTCATGGAAGACCTGGCCGCCTTTGGGACAGTCCTTGTCGCCCTGCTGGCGCCGCTGCTGATCCCGCTGGTGCTGGTCTTGCTGTTGATTCTGTTCTGGCGGCTGTGGAGATCGGCCCGGCCCCGCAGCGCCACCGGCCCCGGCGCATGAAAAAGCCCCCGGAAGCGAACCTCCGGGGGCGATCTCGATAGGGACCTTGGATCCCGCCTAGTCCTCGAACAGGTCGAACACCACCGAGGCGATCAGGCCCGAGGCGATGGCGGTCAGGACCACGTCATTGCCGACCCGGACATAGTGGTAGCCGCGCGGCGGATAGCGCAGGCCATAGTTGCGATGATCGACCACATACATCCGGTTGCGGTAGGCGATGGGCAGGCGCTGGCCCTTGGTCCAGCGGCGGGCGTAATAGCCCTTGGGCGCCTGGTACTTGCCGGCCTTGTAGCGCTTGATCGCCCGGCGTTCCCACCGGTTTTCCTGGCGACGGTCCTGGCGGGCTTCACGCAGGTCCTGACGGGCCTCGGCCACGGGGTTGCGCGGATCGGCGCTGGCCACGCCCACGCCGGAGGTCCCCAGCAGGGCCAGGGCCAGGGCGCTGATGATGAATGACTTCATGGTTCGTTGTCTCCTTTGATGGCGGGTCAGGACGACCCGGGACGTTCGAACGCGCGCATAGTCTGACCCGTTCAACGTGACGTCCGCAAGAACGGTGCTCGCCCGTTTTGGTTCAACGCCCCCCATGGCAATCTTCCGGCTCCGGAAATCACCCTGCAGAACCGGCATCCGGTCGTCAGGCCGGACGCCCTGGCCCGGATCCTTGCACTTCCCGGCAAATGCCCTCTTGCCCCTGCTCCCCCTGGGGTGAAAACAGGACTAGAGTCATCGCCTGATTCAAGCCTGCCGGAAGGATCGGCTGTTGCGCAAACTGGTGCTGCTGTCCCGCAAGGGCGGGACGGGCAAGACAACCCTGTCGGTCAACCTGGCGGTCGCGGCCCTGGCGGACGGCCTGTCCGTCGGCATTGCCGATCTGGACCCCCAGGGCTCGGCCCTGGCCTGGGCCTCCAGCCGCCACGACCCGGCCCTGGTGGTCAGCGCGGCCAATGGCGGCACCCTGTTTCCCCTGGCCAATGCCCATGAGCGGGTCGGGCGGGAACTGATGATCATGGACACCCCGGCCGGCGATGCGCCGGTCAGCGCGGCGGCCATCCGGCTGGCCGATTTCGCCATCCTGGTCTGCCGTCCCAGCTTCTTTGACCTGGAGGCCCTGGCGCCCTCCGCCGTCGCCGTCCGCGAAGCCGGCAAGCCCGCCCTGATCGTCATCAACCAGGCTCCCAGCCGCCGGGCCGGGGTCGAGGCGCCGGCCATCGCCCGGGCCGTCCAGGCGGCCCGCGCCTTCGGGTTTCCCATCGCCTCGGTGGGCCTGAGGGCCCGGGTCGCCTTCCAGGAGAGCCTTTGGCGGGGGCAGGGCGTGCTGGAGTTCGAACCCCGGGGTTCGGCCGCCGCCGAGATGGACCGCCTCTGGCAGGATGTGGCCGACGGCCTCTGGCCCTCGCGCCTGCAGGATCGCAGCGCCGCGCTACAGGGAACCCGGGGCCAGGCCGGGACTTGAACATCGGCCGGGTGTCTTGCCTGTCGCGGCGGCAGGGCCATCACATTGACCACAGGCAGGATCAGTCGGCGATCCGCCGACGGAAGGAAGACATCCATGGAACTCGATTTCACGGGCAAGACGGTGCTGGTCGTCGGCGGCTCCAGCGGCATCGGCAATGGCGTGGCCCAGGCCTTTGTTCAGGCCGGCGCCCGGGTCGCCGTCTGGGGCACCCGCGCCAGCCCGCAGGAATATGATCCCGCTCACGGCTCCGACCTGACGGGCCTGGCCTATCATCAGGTGGATGTCTCCGACCAGGCCCAGGTCGACGCCGCCCCTGCCCCCTTCGACCGGCTCGATGTCCTGGTCCTGGCCCAGGGGACGGTGCTCTACCGCAAGGGCGAGTTCCTGATGGACGGGTTTCGCCATGTGGTCGGGGTCAATCTCGACAGCCTGATGGCCTGCGCCATGAAGTTTCTTGAAGCCCTCAAGGCCAGCGGCGGCAATATCGTGACGGTCAGTTCCACCGCCGCCTATCACGCCACCCGGGGCAATCCCGCCTACAACGCCAGCAAGGCCGGCGCCGTGGCCCTGACCCGCACTCTTGGCCAGGCCTGGGCGTCCGACGGCGTCCGGGTCAATGGCGTGGCGCCCGGCCTGGTCGACACCAAGCTGACCAAGGTGACCACGGAAAACCCCGACCGCCTGGCCGGCGCCCTGCGCGGCATCCCGCTGGGCCGGCTGGGCACGCCGCAGGACATGGCCGGCGCCGTCCTGTTCCTGGCCTCACCCCTGGCGGCCTACATCACCGGCCAGACCCTGATCGTCGATGGCGGACTGACCCTGTAGGGCCCGGCAGTGTCCTTCTTCCGGCGGCGCCGCTAGGGTAGGCTGCCCTTTCCGTCGCCACCGGTGTCCCATGTTCCAGCCCCCGTCGGTCCAGACCCTCTATGCCGAAAAGCGGATGACCGCCGCCGAGGCCGTGGCGGGCATCGCCTCCGGCGACCGCCTGGCCATGGGCATGGCCCTGGCCGAACCGCCGGCCCTGCTGGCGGCCCTTGCCGGCCGGGCCGAGCGGGACGAGATCGACGAGGTCCGCCTCTATTATTTCCATTCCACCCCCCACGCGGCGGCGACGGTCCTGCGGCCTGACCTGCTGGACCGCATCCGGCCCCACTGCTTTTTCCTCGGCCCCTGGGAGCGGGCCCTGCTGGCCCAGGGCGAGACGCAGGGCAAACAGCTGCTGTCCTTCGTGCCCGGCGCCTTCAGCCAGGCCCCCCGGCTGATGAGCGAGCCCCGGCCCATCGACACCTTCCTGACCACCGTCTCGCCCATGGACGCCCACGGCTATTTCAGCCTGGGAACCAGCAACGACTATGGACTGCGGCTGGTAAAGACCGCCCGGCGGGTGGTGGTCGAGGTCAATCGCCACATGCCCAGGGTGCGGGGCGGCATGATCCATATCAGCGAGGTCGCCGCCCTGGTCGAGAACGACCAGCCCCTGTTCGAAAGCCCGGGCCGGGACTCGGCCCCTGAGGACGCCGTCATCGCCCGCATCATCGCCGGCCTGGTCGATGACGGCGCCTGTCTGCAGATGGGCATCGGCGCCCTGCCCGAAGCGGTCTGCGGCGCCCTGACCGGCCACCGCAACCTGGGCATCCATACCGAACTCTTCTCCAGCGGCCTGATGGCCCTGATGCAGTGCGGCGCGGTCAACAACAGCCGCAAGACCACCAATCCCGGCCGGTCGATCTTCACCTTTGCGCTTGGCGACAAGGCGCTGTGCGACTTCATCGACGACAATGCCGCCGTCGAGAGCCGGCCTGTGGACTATGTCAACGACCCGGCCGTGATCGCCCGCAATGACCGGGTCATGTCGGTCAACGCCACCCTCCAGGTCGATCTCTCCGGCGCCTGCAACAGCGAGCACATGGCCGGCCGCCAGTACAGCGCCGCCGGCGGCCAGCTGGATTTCGTCCGGGGCGCCTATGCCTCCCGCGGCGGCCGCTCGGTCATCGCCTGTCATTCCACGGCGAAGGACGGGGCGGTGTCGCGAATCGTCGCCCGTCTCGACGGTCCGGTCACCACGCCCCGCAACGATGTGCAGTTCGTGGTCACCGAATACGGCCATGTCGACCTGAAGGGCCTGAACGAGGCCGAACGCGCCCGCGCCCTGATCGGCCTGGCCCACCCGAAATTCCGCGACGCCCTGACCGCCGAGGCCAGGACCCAGCGGCTTTTCTAGCCTTACGGCTTGCGCACCTTTTCCGTCTCGATCCAGCGGTCGATCCGCGCCTCCAGCAGGTCCATGGGCAGGGGGCCGGCCAGCAGCACCGCGTCATGGAACCGCCGGACATCGAACCGTTCGCCCAGGGCCGCCTCGGCCTTGGCCCGCACCCGCACCAGGGTGCGCTCGCCGATCTTGTAGGCCAGGGCCTGACCCGGCCAGGACACATACCGCGCCAGCTCGATCTCGATATTGTGGGCCGACAGGGCGCTGTTGTCGGTGAAACAGGCCCGGGCCTTGTCCAGGCTCCAGCCCAGGTAATGCATGCCCGTATCGGCCACCAGCCGGCAGGCCCGCCACATCTCGTAGGACAGCCGGCCAAACTGCTCATAGGGGTCGCGATAGATGCCCATCTCCACCCCCAGCCGCTCGGAATAGAGGCCCCAGCCCTCGACAAAGGCGGTCATGTCGGCGTC
>CAMAVA010000218.1 GCA_945861515.1 Brevundimonas vancanneytii
CGACGCGGCCCCTTCTCAACCACGAACGGTTCGAAAAAAGCCCACTCCTCATCCGACATCAATCCACGAACCAAGGCTGCTCTCCCCAAAGAGCAGCCTTGAATCAGCGATCAGCCGATTTGGGAATCCACTTTGTCAACATCGCCTAGGCTTCCTAGGTTTACGGTGACGGTGCGCTTTATTGACGCCCCGCTCTCTGGTGCAAAGATTCATGGATGGCACGAATGGCGCGCGCGGTGTTTGCAGGGGTTCCGCACCATGTTACCCAGCGTGGCAATGGCCGGGCGCAGACCTTCTTCTGTGACGCGGACTATCAGCTCTACCGGGACCTGCTGGCGGAGCAGGCGGCGAAGGCCGGGGTCGAGGTCTGGGCCTGGGTCCTCATGCCCAATCACGTCCATCTGGTTCTCACACCGTCCTATCCTGACGGGCTGCGGCGCTGTCTCGCGCCAGTCTATCGCCGCTATGCCGGCCATATCCATGCCCGGCAGCAGCGGACCGGCCATTTCTGGCAGGGGCGATTCGGCTGCGTGGCAATGGACGAGGCCCACCTGCTGGGGGCCGTGCGCTATGTGTCCCTGAACCCCGTGCGCGCCGGTCTGGCGGCCCGCGCACAGGACTGGCCCTGGTCCAGCGTCCAAGCCCATCTGGACCCCACCGCAGGCGATGGCCTGACCCTGACCGCCGCCGTCCAGGCCCGGATTCCCGACATGGCCGGGTTGCTGGCGGCGGGAGAGGGCGAGGCCCTGTCTCCGTAATTCTTTGTTTTGAATGCGAGGGTTACAGGTCGATCGCTACCTTTCATTCCCTCGAATTACGGTGACAGTGCAGCAATTGCCGCAACCGGGGCTCACTTGGCGGCGAGGGAGTGCGAATTCGTGCACGGTCACAGGAATCAGCCGGTCGCCCGAGCTCCTTCGAACAGCGCTTCACAGCCAGTGCCGGCCAGGATGGCGTCAACGCGGCCCTGGTCCGCGGGCGTCAGCGCCGAATAGGCCTCGCGTAGCCACCGCAGGCATTTGGCCTGGTAGACGAAGGGGTCCTGCCTCCAGGGCTGGCCATCGATTTCACAAATGACCTGCTCCGCACCGCGCGCCACGGCATCTGCATTGGCCAGCATGAACGGCGCATAGACCCGACCAATCTCGGTCAGGAGGGCGCGAAACGTCCCGGACGGTTCTTCAAGGTCGATCCAGTCGTCTTCGCTGACATCGAGGCCGCTCAGGTCTTCACATCGCTCCGTCCAGGCATAGGCGCGCGGCGAGACGTCAAACGCCACCGCAGCCGGCGTCGGATCGGTAATCACCAGCATGGTCATTTGTCCGTAACAGGCGAAATCGCCTGCGCCAGGGCGGCGGCCGAGGAGGAAAGGCTGGTTCTGTATGTGGGCGTCAAAGACCTCCAGGAAGCGACGCCAGCTCGCTTCGATCACCGGCCCGGTCACCGCGTTCGAGCCAACAACACCGATGCGGGAAATCTGGCGCGCGGCGAAACCTGCGGCCGCCTGTGCGCCCAGATCCGGCGCTATCTGCATGGCTGTGGTATAGGGAAGATAGGCGCTGGCGCGCTCCGTGTCGGGAGCACAGGACCAGCGGTAATGGAACATGCACTTGCTGAGCCACTCGTCGCCATAGTCCTCTATCAACAGGTCAAGGAGACGAAGCGCGGCGTCAGCCGGCCGCAGCAGCCGCTGCGGACAGGCCTCGTCGAGGAACGTCAGGATTGGCGTCGAGTCCGCCTGCACCTCCGTGAGCGCGCCATCGGCATCCGGCGCTACCAGGTAGGGGAAGAGAGGCAGGGACCGCGCCGGGAGGGCGTTGGCCTCTTTGCTGCCCGCCACCACAAACCGAAACGGCAGACGTCGAAACCGCGCCGCAGCACGGAGTTTCCGCGTGTAGGGAGACGCGCCGACTCCGACAACCCTGAAATCCCGATCTTCCGGCATTAAAATCTATCCTTGTACGTGGGCAGAACATTCGAGACGGTCGGGGCGTCTCTCTAGCGGAGAATGGGACTCATCCGGGGTTGATATCTAGGCGGCGATCTTGCGGTGTAGCAAGCTGCGAGGCTCGATGGTTTGAGGTATGATGCGGTCCCGTTCGGCAAGGTTCTGTGTGGCCCGGAATTGCGCCGACAGGGCACTAACTGCCATCACCGGGGCTCGGTTGGCGGCGAGAGGGTGTCACTGAGTTCACTGTCACCGCAATTCCCGAAAACTCCTGTTATCGGAACCACCTGTGTACCGTCACCGAAATTCATCATTCAAACGGTTTTCGAACGCTAGGCAGTTGTAGCTTAACCGGGTGTCCACGAAACCGGATGCAGTTCATTCGGGTGCAATCTGCTCAAGTGATCAGACTGCTTGAACGATGACTGATCAAATCCATTGGGACGTTCCATGCGCCGCTTCGCAGTTTTGGTCTTTGCCCTTACAGCTGCCCTTCAAGGATGCAGCGAGGCTGTCAGAATTCCGGGCCTCAACGGCGGCTCTCCGGCAGAAGTCAAGGCGATCTATCGGTCCTGCTATAACGCCCAAGGCGAGCGGGTGGCCATGATTGAAGCTGCGAGGCAAAGCGCACGGAGTGAGGACTATGCAGCCCGCTCCAAGACTGCGGCAGAGATTTGCATTCGAGGCCGGAGAAAGCTCTTTGCCTTCTCATCGCAACAGCCCTGCATCCCTCTCCTTGTCTCACAAGAAGCCGTGTTCTGGGCAATGAACAACATTTTCGAGGGACGAGCGGGTCTGGAGGCTGATCAGGGGACAAGGGATCGCTACGCGATTCCGCCAATGCCCGGGCCCGGGCTCCCGGTCAATCCGGGCTACGATCTAGATTTAGTCAATGGGCTCAACTTCCCAACCTCCGAAGAGGTGGCTGCTTGCTTTCACTCGATGGGTTTGCCGACGCCGCAGTAGACCGAAGCTGCGGCTATGGCGGGAACGGATAGAATTGTGGTGATCGTGCACTCTTCCCCATTGACGGGGCCTACATGGCGGCGAGGGGGCGTCAATTAGTGATCTGTCACCGCAATTCTCATCCGGGGCAGCGCGCCAAATTTCTCCGCGACGTGCGCAGGAAGAGCGATGTCCCGACGACAGAAGGACTGTCCGGACGCTACCCCGCGCCCTACAGTCTGCTCCATGCCTTGCCCGTCCCCGCTTGCTGACGCCCCGCTGTCCTGCCGGGTCCTGACCCCGGCCGCTGCAGGCGCGGCTGCATGACGTCTGGCGATTCGGCGCGGATCAGTCTGCCGGCCATGGCCTGGCTGATCCTGGGGGAATGGCGGACCCAGCCGGTGCGGGTGGCGACGGCGGCCATCGCCATTGCCGTGGGGGTGGCGCTGGGCTTCGGGGTGCATCTGATCAACGCCTCGGCCCTGACCGAGTTTTCCCGGGCGATTGCGACGGTCAATGGCGACGCCGACCTGCAGGTGGCGTCGGTCTCGCCCGCCGGGTTTGACGAGGCCCTCTATCCGCGGCTGGCGCGGGTTGCCGGGGTGGCGCGGGCCAGTCCGGTGGTGCAGCTGACCGCCGCCCTGCCGGGCGAGGCCCAGGGCCTGACCCTGATCGGCCTGGACATCTTCCGCGCCGCCGCCGTGACGCCCGGCCTGCTGGGTCGGCCCGATCCGGCGCCCAGCGGAGATCCAGCCGGCGGCAGCGGGTTTGGCGACGCCGGGGCGGTGTTCGACGAGACCGCCGTCTTCCTGTCGCCCGCCCTGCGGGCTGCGGTGACCGAGGGGCCGACAAAACGTCCTGCTTTGGCGCGAGGCGCGGTCCTGTCTCTGTCGGCGGCCGGCCGCACCGTGCCGGTCACCGTGGCCGGGACACTGCCCGGCGTCGCCGAGGGCCGGCGGATCGCCGTCATGGACATCGCCGCCGCCCAGTGGCGCTTTGGCCAGCTGGGCCGGCTGCAGCGGGTGGACCTGAAACTGGTCGCCGGGGCGGACCGGGAGGCGGTCCAGGCGGCGATTGCCCGGATGCTGCCCCCCGAGGCCGAACTGGTGACCCGCGAGAGCCAGTCGCGGCGCAGCGACAGCCTGTCCCGCGCCTACCGGGTCAATCTCAACATGCTGGCCCTGATGGCCCTGCTGACCGGCGGTTTCCTGGTGTTTTCCGCCCAGTCCCTGTCGGTGGCCCGGCGGCGGTCGCAGTTTGCCCTGCTGCGGGTGCTGGGGACCCGCCGCCGCGCCCTGCTGATCCAGGTCCTGATCGAGGGCGGGGTGGTCGGGGCGGTCGGCGCCCTGCTGGGGCTGGGGCTGGGGGTGCTGCTGGCCGATACGGCGCTTAGGCTGCTGGGCGGCGACCTGGGCGGCGGCTATTTCAGCGGCGGCCGGCCGGTCCTGGTCTTTGCGCCGGTGGCGGCCCTGGTGTTCTTCGGGCTCGGATTGGTCTGCGCCGTCGGCGGCAGCCTGCTGCCGGCCCGGGAGGCCTCACTGGCCCAGCCGGCCGTGGCGCTGAAGAACGCCGGGGACGCCGTGGACCCGTCCCAGCGGCCGGCCATCGGCCTGGCCCTGGGACTGCTGCTGGCCGGGGCGGCTTGCGCCTTCGGTCCGGCCATCGGCGGCCTGCCCCTGCTGGGCTATGCCTCCATGGCCCTGTTGCTGGCCGGCGGGGTGGCGGCCATGCCCTGGCTGGCCCGGGCCCTGCTGTCGCCGCTGCAGGGGGCGCGGTTTTCCGCTCCCTCCACCGAACTGGCGGTGCGCCGGCTGTGGGGCGCCCCCTCCCAGGCTGCCGTGGCCCTGTGCGGCATTGTTGCGTCGACCAGCCTGATGATCGCCATGGCGGTGATGGTGGCCAGTTTC
>CAMAVA010000219.1 GCA_945861515.1 Brevundimonas vancanneytii
GGGACGCGGCCTGCCTGGAGTTTCACCGGTCAAAAACCGCCGTGCGCACTGCCAGCGTCTGGCAGGTGCGCCAGCCGTTGTATCAGGCATCGTCGGGGCGCTGGCGGCACTATGCCCGTCAGGTGGAGCCGCTGGCTGCGTTTCTGGGGATTTCCGGCGAGACGTGAACATCCTCCCCCAGGCGCGAAGCGCCGGTTCGGGGGAGGTGGCGGACGGCGAAGCCGGCCGACGGTGGGGGTCGCCAACGGACCGTGGCGGCAGCGTCTCGAATGGCAATGGCCGGCAGGGTGGGTGACCCCCTCCACCATCGCTGCGCGATGGTCCCCCTCCCCCGAATCGGCGCTGCGCGCCTGGGGGAGGATCTGTTCTCTGTCCCTATCGCGGCAGGGCCATCGACAGGTCGTAGCCGGCGGCTTCGCCCAGCTGGACCAGGTCTTCGCGGCTGCGGGCGCCGGCCTGGAGCTGGCCGAGGCTCCAGCTGATGATGGAGCGGGTGCCGGAGCGGCAGAAGGCCAGGACCGGGCCGGGGGCGGAGGCTATGGCGGCGTGGTTCTCGATGACCTGGGCCGGGGAGGGGCCGCCGATCACGGGGATGGCGACATAGTCCATGCCGGCGGCGATGGCGGCGGCCTCCATCTGGGCGCCGGTCGGCTGGCCGGGGGCCTCGTGGTCGGGGCGGTTGTTGATCACCCGGCGAAAGCCCAGGGCGGCGACGGCGGCCATGTCCTGCGGCGCCAGCTGCGGGGCGACGGCAAATTCGGGGGTCACCTGACGGATATCGGTCATGGTCAATCATCTCGCACGGGGTTCGTTGACATCATCGGGGGTGAGTGAAAGTTTCGCAACGGCTGGCTCCTGCGTCAGTCGTCGGTATTGTCCGTCCCCTCGTCCCCCAGCCTGCTTCGGGTCGCCATGTTCCGCTTTCTGATCCGACGGCTGCTGATAGCCATCCCCACCATGTTCCTGGTGGTGACCCTGGCCTTCTTCATGATGCGCTCGGCGCCGGGCAGCCCCTTTGTCAACGAGCGTCAGATGACGCCCGAGGTCCAGAAGGTGGTTGAGAAGAAGTACGGCTTCGACCGACCGCTCATCGAACAGTATGGCCGCTATCTGGCGGACGTCGTGCGGGGCGATTTCGGGCCGTCGCTGAAATATCGCGACAAGACCGTGGTCAGCATCCTGGCGGAGAATTTCAAGGTCAGCCTGTGGCTGGGCCTGTCGGCCATCCTGCTGGCCAGCGTGATCGGGGTCAGCCTGGGGGTGCTGGCCGCCCTGCGGCAGAACCGATCCATAGACTATGTGACCATGGGGATCGCCATCCTGGGGGTCTGTATCCCCACCTTTGTGACCGCGCCCCTGCTGGTCCTGGCCTTTGGCTCGATCCTGGGCTGGCTGCCCCTGGCCGGCTGGCGCTGGGAGACCGTGGCGGGGATCGAGTTTCCGGCCTGGCGGAACATGGTCCTGCCGGTGACGGTCCTTGCCCTGCCGCAGATCGCCATCATCTCGCGGCTGGTGCGGGCCGGGATGATCGAGGTGCTGCGGTCCAACTATGTCCGTACGGCCAGGTCCCGGGGCCTGCCGGAATGGGTGGTGGTGCGCAAGCACGCCCTGCGGGCCGCCATCCTGCCCCTGGTCAGCTATCTGGGCCCGGCCTGCGCCGGCCTGCTGACCGGCTCGCTGGTGGTGGAGAAGATCTTCAACCTGCCGGGCCTGGGCAAGTTCTTCGTCATCAGCGCCCTGCAGCGGGACTATACCGTGGTCATGGGGATGGTGATCTTCTATGCGGCCCTGATCCTGGTCCTGAACATGATCGCCGACCTGCTCTATGCCGCTCTTGATCCCCGGGTGAGGCTCGCATGACCGTATCGGCGATGATCCCGGGCTCTCCGGAACGGGCGCAGCTGTTGAAGGCGGCGGTGCGGGGCCGGTCCCTGTGGGACGACGCCCGGCGACGGCTGTTCCGCAACAAGGCCGCCGTGGCGGGCATGGTGGTCCTGGCCCTGATGGTGGCGCTCAGCCTGATCGGGCCGCTGCTGGTTCCCTATGCCTATGACACCGTGACCAAGAGCGATGTCTGGAGCGCGCCGGGGGTGAGGGGGCACCTGATCGGCGCCGATTCCCTTGGCCGCGACCTGCTGGCCCGGCTGTTTGCCGGGCTGGGGGTGTCGCTGGGCATCGGGGTGGTGGCGACGGCGGTGTCCCTGGTCATCGGCGTGGCCTGGGGGGCGACGGCCGGCTATCTGGGCGGGCGGGTGGACGAGGTGATGATGCGTATCGTCGACACCCTCTACAGCCTGCCCTTCATCTTCTTCGTGATCCTGCTGATGGTGGTGTTCGGCAAGAACATCTTCCTGATCTTCCTGGCCATCGGGGCCGTGGAATGGCTGACCATGGCGCGGATCGTGCGGGGCCAGACCCTGTCGCTGAAGCAGAAGGAATTCATCGAGGCCGCCCGGGCCGCCGGCCTGACCAGTCCGGCGATCATCCTGCGTCATATCGTGCCCAACCTGCTGGGGCCGGTGGTGGTCTATGTGACCCTGACCATCCCGGCCATCATCATTGCCGAGAGCTTCCTCAGCTTCCTGGGACTGGGGGTCCAGGCGCCCATGGCGTCGCTTGGCACCCTGATCGCCAGCGGGGCGCAGGACATGGAGATGGCCCCCTGGCTGCTGATCTATCCCTCGGCGGTGATGATCATCACCCTGATGGCCTTCAACTTCATCGGCGACGGCCTGCGGGACGCCATCGATCCCAAGGACCGCTGATGGCCTCAGTTCTCGCGTTTGGCGCGGATGACGCCCAGGCCCTCGATCTTCATGAAATAGCTGCCAAGCGCGGCGGTTCGCAGTTCGGCGGCCGTGCCCGGGGGCGGGGCGCGGCGCAGCTTTTCGGTGTCGACCTGGCGCCAGACCGCGCCATCCTGCAGGGTGATGGTCCAGCGGCCGCGCGGGTCCTGACGCGCCGAGGCGATGGTGGTGGTCAGGCGGCTGAGGGCCTCGGGCTGTTCGCCCTGGGTCATGAAGCCGGGCAGGCGGAAGTTGAAGCCGAAGGCGGCCTGGCGGGCCTGTTTGACCTGTTCGCGATCGACGATGACCACATCGCCCTTGGCCTCGGCCACATCCAGGGCCGCCGTGGCCTGGTCATAGCAGGCCAGGCGGGCGGCAGGATCGGTGATGGCGCGGCAGTCGGTGACGGCCTTCAGGGCGCTGGCCCGGCCCGGCTTTCCGGGATCGGCGGCCTGGGCCGGCAGTACGGCCAGCAGGGCGGCGCCGGCCAGCAGGGCGATTCCCGCGCCGGAAGCAGTGAATTTCAGATGTGCGGCGCGTGAGATCATGACGGACTCCGAAACAGGCTTGGCGGCCATTGAACGACCGGGGGCGGCAATGCGCAATCTCTTCCTGGCCCTGGTTCTGGGCGGGACCGTGGCAGGCGGTCTGGCAGGCTGCGGCGAGCAGGCCGTGTCGCGGCCGCCCTGCGCGGCGGGCAAGGTCTGTCTGACCATCGGCAACACCAATGAGCCGGCGACCCTGGATCCCCATACCTCGACCGGCACCTGGGAAGACCGGATCCAGAGCGACCTGTTCGTGGGTCTGGCCCAGTCGGACGCGGCCGGCAAGACCATCCCCGGGGTGGCGGAAAGCTGGGAAGCCAGCCCCGACGGCCTGGTCTGGACCTTCCGCCTGCGGCCGGCCGTCTGGTCCGATGGCGTTCCCCTGACGGCGGACGACTTTGTCTTTTCCCTGCGGCGGGTGCTGAATCCGGAGACCGCGTCGGAATACGCCTCGCTGATCTTTCTCATCAAGAATGCCGAGGCGGTGAACAGCGGCAAGGCGCCGCTGGAAGCCCTGGGCGTCCGGGCGGTGGATGACCGCACCCTGGAGATCACCCTGAACCATCCGGCGCCCTATCTGCCGGAACTGACCCGCCACCATGTGCTCTATCCGGTGGCCCGCCATGCGGTGGAGAAGTATGGGGCCGATTGGGTCAAGCCCGGCAAGATGGTCAGCAATGGCCCCTATCGCCTGGTGGACTGGCGGCTGGGCGACCATGTTCGGACCGAGAAGAACCCGCTGTTCTGGGATGCGGCCAAGGTCTGTGTCGACGAGGTGCGATTCTATCCGACCACCGACGCCATCTCGGCCGAGCGGCGGGTGGACCGGGGCGAACTGGACATCAATACCGACATCCAGTCCAACCGCATCGCCCGGCTGCGCACGAAGATGCCGGGCTATGTGCGGACCCATGTCTGGCTGGGCACCACCTATATGGCCTTCAACCGCGGTCCCAAGTCGCGGGTTCCGGCCCTGAAGGACAGGCGGGTGCGCCAGGCCCTGACCATGGCCATCGACCGGGACTTCATCGCCAAGGGCCTGCTGCGCGGCGGTCAGCTGCCCGCCTACACCATGGTGCCGCCCGGGGTGGCCAATTACCAGGCCTCGCCAGGGCCTTATTGGGCCAAATGGTCGTTGGAAAAGCGGCAGGCCGAAGCCCGTCGGCTGCTGGCGGAAGCCGGATTTGGTCCGGACAATCCGCTCAAAGTCGAGATCAAGCATCGCAATTCGGCCGACCCCATGCTGTTCATGCCGGCCATCCAGGCTGACTGGAAACTGGTCGGGGTGCGGGCCATGCTGGCCCAGCAGGAGGGGCAGATTTCCTATGCCGACTACCGGGTGCGCAATTTCGAGGTCGCCGACGCCGCCTGGATCGCCGACTATAATGACGCCACCAGTTTCCTCGACCTGCAGCGTTCCAACTACGGGCCGCAGAACTATGGCGACTATGACAACCCGGCCTA
>CAMAVA010000220.1 GCA_945861515.1 Brevundimonas vancanneytii
ACCCGCTCCACCTATGCCAAGGAGGGTGCTGTCCTGAACCTGGATATCGACCCTTCGACCCACCCGGCCTGGACCGGCGGCAACCAGCATCTGCTGGATCGCGGCGGCCGCGTCAGCCGCTTCAACGCCAAGTTCGGCGCCTTCACCAAGAAGTAGGCACCAAGAAATAGGCCTGCCCGCGCTGCCGCAACCAGGCAGCGCCGGAGTCCCGACGAAGCCGGCCATGCGGAAACGCGGGTCGGCTTTTCTGCGTCCGGCCTAAGTCCAGAACCGGCAGGGCGCCCCCATCTTTCCCGGGACGGCGCAAACTGGACATTATAGCCATCGGATGGCTATAATGTCGCATGACCAGCTACAGCGTTGCTGACGCCAAGAACAATCTCTCGAAACTCATTGATCAGGCGCTGGATGGCGAAATCGTCGTGATTACCCGTCATGGGCGCCGGGTGGCACGGCTAGTGGCGGAAGAGTCCGTCGAAAAGCCGGTGTCCCTCGAGGGTCTCGAGTCGCTTCGCCGAATGAGGGTCGGGGTCCGGCTTCCGGCCGAAGACTCCGCCGCCCTTGTGCGACGAATGCGAGACGAAGGTCCTTGAGAGTCTATCTCGACTCCAGTGTGATCGTGCCTCTGGTCACCCTGGACCCGTTCAATGATCGCGTGGATGCCTTCCTGCAAAACGTCCAGCCCGTGGTGATTGTCAGCGATTTTGCGTCAGCAGAAGTCAGTTCGGCCATCGCTCGCAGAGTGAGGACCGGAGACCTGACCCGGAATGAGGCCAGGATGGCGTTCGCGAACCTGGACGCATGGGTCCAGCAACAGGCGCGCCGCGTCGTCCTCGAAAACCCGGACGTTTCACTCGCCGAACAGTTTGTGCGAAGACTGGACAGCAACCTGCGAGCGCCCGATGCAATTCATATCGCAGTGGCGATCCGATTGAGTCTCACCCTGGTCAGCCTGGATGGGGCCATGCGGGCGGCGGCTCAGCGCCTGGGCTGCCCGGTGATCGAGCCTTGAAGTTGAAGCGACTCGAGGAATTCCTGATCCGGATAGGGCTTGGCCCCTGTCCAATCAGGCCCCGGCGAAGGCGTCCCTCAGCCGCTCGAACTGGCTCAGCACCGCATTGGGGGCCTCGGCCTCGCCAACCTCGAGATACATCTTGCGGTCCAGGTGCCGGACCCGGTCATAGAGCCGGGCGGACCGGTCCAGCAGGTCCAGCAGGCCCATGGGCAGGGGTTCTTCCGGCGCGCCCGCCAGACAGACGGCCTCGGCGCTCAGCCGGTAGCGGTCGTCACAGGCAGCGTCGGCCTGCATGTCGCCTTCCCGCACCGCCCGCTGGACCAGGAGCCAGCTGGCCACCTGCATCAGCCGGGTGGTGAGACGCATGCTTTCGGCGGCATAGGCCAGGGCCCCGTTGCGGGACAGAAGCTTGGATTCCTGCCGTCCGCCGCCGTCCAGATAGCCGGCCGTCTCCTCGACCAGGTCCATGCCCTCCTGGAAAGTGCGCTCGAAAAGCTCTGACCGGGCAAAATCGGCAATCACGCCGGCGCGCCACGGCGCGGTCGCCAGCGCCCCAAGATCATTCATGGACAGTCCGCCCCAAAGCTATCGACACAAAGGCGGCAAGGCCGCTTGATGATCTGACTGCAACGCCCGTGCCAAGGCATCGCCAGGCATGGTCCGGGTTCGGAGCGCTCTCAGCCATTCTTGAAATTGAACAGGGCGTCCGCAGCCGACTTTGTCGCCTGCTTCGTGGCGATCTGGGCCCGGCTGCGGGCGATTTCGGCCTCCAGCAGTTCGATCCGTTCCTCCAGTTCCGACACACCGTAGATTTCGAGATCCTCGCGGGTCAGGGCCTTCAGCCCGTCCCCCCGTAGCGGCCTGGCGCCCGCCGGTTCATCCATCATCGCCCTCTCTCCTTGCCGCGCCCTATCGCGAAAGTCCGGGTTCTGCCCTATCTGAGCCTTCGAACCCGACCTTCGCAAGCCTCAGGAGCGCCAAGCCATGTCCCAGACCACCATGACGGCCATCGCCATCGAGGGCGGCAAGGGTCCGGCGGAGGCCCTGCGGCCTGAAACGGCGCCAATTCCCATGGCCGGCGAGGGCGATGTGCTGATCCGGGTCAGGGCGGCCGGGGTCAACCGGCCAGACCTCCTGCAGAGGATGGGATACTATCCCCCGCCGCCCGGCGCCCCGGCCACCCTTGGGCTGGAGGCCGCGGGTGAGGTCGTCACCGGCGCCGGGCGCTGGAAGGCCGGCGACCGGGTCTGCGCCCTGCTGGGCGGCGGCGGCTATGCGGAATATGTCGCCGTGGACGCCCGGCACGCCTTGCCTATCCCGGCAGGACTGGACTTTACCCAGGCCGCCAGCCTGCCGGAGACGGTCTTCACCGTCTATGTCAATGTCTTCGAGCATGGCGCCCTGAAGGGCGGCGAGACCCTGCTGATCCATGGCGCCACCTCGGGCATCGGCGTCACCGCCATCCAGATGGCCAAGGCGGCGGGCGCCCGGGTCATCGCCACAGGCCGGGGCGCCGAAAAGGCCGCCCAGGCCCTGGCCCTGGGGGCCGATATCGCCGTGGACGCCTCCACCGAAGACTTCGAGGCCGTGGTCAAGGCGGATGGCGGGGCCGATGTGGTTCTGGACATGGTCGGCGCCAGCTATTTCGCCAAGAACCTCGAGGCCCTGAAGACCGGCGGCCGGATCGTCTATATCGCTTCCCTTGGCGGGGGCATGCTGGAGGTCCCGATCCTGAAGATCATGCAGAAGCGGGCGGTCATCACCGGCTCGACCCTGCGGCCCCGCAGCGCCGACGAAAAGGCCCGGATCGCCGCCGAGGTGGAACGGGTGGTCTGGCCCTGGATCGCCGCCGGCAAGGTGAGGACCGTGATCGACGCCACCTTCCCCCTGGCCCAGGCGGCCCAGGCCCACGCCCACCTGGAAGCCGGCGCCCATGTCGGCAAGGTGGTCCTGACGGCTTAGGGACTGCGGCTGGGCCTGACGATCAAGGTGGTCGGGCTTTTCAGCCCGCCGCCTTCAGCTTTTCCAGGATCAGCGGATGCAGGTCGAGGTTGGCGGCCAGCAGGTTGCCGCTGTCCAGCATGGTCTCGCCGCCGTCGAGGTCAGTGACCTTGCCGCCGGATTCGGTGATCAGCAGCAGGCCGGCGGCGAGGTCCCAGTTCTTCAGGCCCCGCTCCCAGTAGCCGTCGTATCGCCCGGCCGCGACCCAGGCCAGGTCCAGGGCGGCAGAGCCATAGCGGCGCACCCCGGCCACCCGCTGGGTAATCTGGTGCAGCTCTTTGAGGAACTGCGCATGGCCGGGCTTGCCCAGGAAGGGAATGCCGGTGGCCAGCAGGGCGTCGTCCAGGCGGTTGCGGGCCGCAACCCGCAGACGCCGCTCCGCGCCCAGCCAGGCGCCCTTGCCCTTCTCGGCCCAGAACAGGTCCGCCGTGATCGGGTTATAGGTCACCGAGGCGACGATCTGGCCTTCGCGCTGCAGGGCGATATTGATCGCGAAATGCGGAATGGCGTGGATGAAGTTGGTGGTGCCATCCAGCGGGTCGACGATCCAGGTGTGGGTCTTGTCGGTGCCTTCCACAAGGCCCCGCTCCTCGCCGATGAAGCTGTAGCCCGGCCGCGCCTTGGTCAGCAGTTCGAACAGGGTCTGTTCGGCCTTCAGGTCGGCGGCAGTCACAAAGTCGCTGGCCGAGCCCTTGCGCGACACCTGCAGTTCGCCAACCTCGCCGAAGTCACGTGCCATGCCCTTCCCGGTCTTGCGGGCGGCGTCCATCATGACGTTCATCAGGGGCGAGGTGGCGGGCATGGCGGGGTCTCGAAAAAAGGTCGCGGAACCTAGCGACGAGGCATGGCTATAGCAAGGTTGCGGCCGGTTTGCCCTGATCAGCCGCGAGAGGCGGCGCCCCGGGCCATGGCGGCGTTCAGGGCGACCACGGCGGCGGCCGGGCCATCCGGATGGTTCCAGACCCCGGCGCTGACCGCCAGGAAATCGGCCCCGGCCGCCGCCAGGCCCTCGGCATTGTCGGAGGTCACCCCGCCGATGGCGACACAGGGGATCTGCATGGTCTCCTGCCAGATGGTCAGGATCTCCGGCTCGGGCCGGTAGAGCGTCTCCTTGGTGGCGGTCGCAAAGAAGGCGCCAAAGGCGACATAGTCGGCTCCCGCCTCCGCCGCCTCCATGGCCAGGTGGCGGCTGTCATGACAGGTGACGCCGATCATCGCCTCCCGCCCCATGATCCGCCGCGCCTGCGCGCAGCTGGCGTCGGACTGACCCACATGCACCCCGTCACAGCCCAGCCTCGCCGCCAGGTCAGGCCGGTCATTGAGGATCACCGCCACATCCCGGGCCCGGGCGATGGGCGCCAGCGCCTCGACGGCGGCGGCGATCTGCGCTTCCGGCGCGTCCTTCAGCCGGATCTGCAGCGCAGCCACATCGCCGGCCTCCAGGGCCCGTGCCAGGCGCCCGGCAAACTCGACAAGCCCGCCCAGAACGGGCGGCGTGATCAGATAGAGGCGGCAATCAACGGTCATGAGCGGGGTTTAGCCCAGGCGGGGGCGGCAAGGAACCGCGGGCGTTGCGGTGTGTGAGGCGGGGGAGTGGCTACGCGCTCTCCGACAGGGCCAGGGCGCTCTTGCGGCGGCCATAGAGGAGATAGACCACCACGCCGATGCCGTTCCAGATGAAGAAGCCCCAGATGGCGGTGTTGGGCAGGGTGGTGAACAGATAGAGGCAGCCGACCACGCCGAACACCCCGACCAGCGGCCAGAG
>CAMAVA010000221.1 GCA_945861515.1 Brevundimonas vancanneytii
CATAGTCATCGCCGGCCAGATTGACCGTAAACTCAGCATCTCCGGCCGCCAGGGCCCGGGCATTGGCGGTGGTCCAGGGCAGGAAATAGCGGCCGACATAGGCAATGATCGGGGTCAGGGTGGAACTGAGGGTCTCCCAGGTCTCGAAGGGTCCGTCGATCCGGGGCTCCATCATCCGGTGGCACCAGTCCAGGACCGCCGGGGCCCTGGCCCGCATCATGGCGCCGCAGGTTGGATCGACCGAGGCCTCGTAGAGCTGGCTCGCCAGGCCCAGATCCCCGAAGGCCGGCCGGTCGCCGAAAAGATAGCGGCGCTGGGTCAGATGCGGCTCCAGCAGGTCCAGAAGCTCAAGATAGTAGCGGGTGATCAGGGGCGCCGTGGCCGGGCTGGACCCGACAAAATGGCCGCGGCCACTCATCCGCTGCAGGATAAACGCCGCCCTCTGTTCGATCTCCTCCGGGCTGCCGCCAGGCAGGCTGAGCCAGGCCAGGGTCTGGGCGCTGGCCTGCTGGTCGACCGGGGCATGCCAGCGATGATGGAACATCAGCTTGTTGCCCCATTCGTCGCCGAATTCCTCGAGAAGGGCCGAGAGAAAGCCAAGCATGGCCGGTTTCGGATGGATGGCGGGCTCCGGAAACAGGGTCTCCAGCGTCTCTATGATAGGGGTCGAGTCCTGCAGCCCCTCCCCTTCAGGCGTCACAACCGTCGGGACGATGGGCAGGCGGGCGACCTGCCGATAGGCCTCCTCATTGGATCCGTTCCGCGGTTCCCAATGGTGAGAAACCCCCTTGAACCGGAACCAGGATCGCACCTTGACCGAATAGGGCGACATTTCCGAACCATAGATGCGGTAGGGGCTGGTCATTGGAGGCTCTGGTCTGGCGGGTGGATGGCAGGGCGGTGAATCTATTGACACGATCCGTGTCGATTTATAGCCCTATCCAGAAGGGTTCTGCCAGGGTTTCCTGCCCTGGCGATATCCGAAATCTTGCAGGGTGGATCGATGTCACAGGTGATGCAGACTTCAGAAGGTATTCCCTTCATCCGGACCGATGACCGACATTTCGCCGGCCTGCCCGATTTCGACTTTGCGCCGCAATACATGTCCTTCGAGGGCCTGCGGCTGCACTATGTCGATGAAGGCCCCCGCGACGGACCCGTCGCCTTGCTGATGCATGGCATGCCGACCTGGAGCTTTCTCAACCGCCATATCATCGCGGCCCTGGTGGCGAAGGGCTATCGCTGCATCGCCGCCGACCACATCGGGTTTGGCCGGTCCGACAAGGTGACCGACGAGGGCTGGTACAGCATCGCCCGTCACACGGCGGCGCATCGCCAGCTCATCGAGACCCTGGACCTGACCGGCATCACCCTGTTCTGCCAGGACTGGGGCGGCCCCATCAGTCTTGCCCAGGTCGCCGCCATGCCTCAGCGGTTCGACCGGCTGGTCATCATGAACACCTGGCTGCACCACGAGAGCTATGACTATACCCCTGCCCTGCGGACCTGGAACGCCGGCTGGAAGCCCGGCGGCGTGTTCGGCGACAATGTGCCGGAGAAGCTGTCCATCGGTTGGTTCATGATGGTGGCCCTGGGCCATATGCCGGCCCGGGAAATGTTCGGCATCGTCCAGGCCGGTATCTATCCGCAGCTCGATGACGCGGTGGCTGAAATCCGGCGGGCCTATGATGCGCCGTTCGAGGGCCTGGGCCGGGCCGGCGTCGCCGGTCCCCGCCGCTTCCCCCTGAGCCTGCCCTTCGACAATCCGGTTGGTGGGAACGCCGAGGGCCAGGCCGCCGATTTCGAAACCCTGCTGTCCTGGGACCGGCCCATCCATTTCATCTGGGCCAACAGGGACGATGTCTTTACGGAAGGCTGGGGCCGGGCCTGGGCCGCCCGTTATCCGCAGGCGACCTTTGATGTGGTGGACGGGGCGGGGCACTTCCTGCAGGACACGCACGGGCAGTTGGTGGCGGAACTGTTCCTGAAGGCAGCGCAGGGGTAAGGCCGGTCGCCGCCCCGTCTTCCCGGTCGAAGCGAAGTGCAGAGCCGGGCCCCAGAGCGGCCTGAGTTCAGTCGTTGCGGCTGAAGCGTTTGACCGCTTCCCAACCGGGTCAAGGATCGTCCCTGCGGGTCGTCCGGGATGATGGCGCCTGGACTGAATGATTGAGCGGGGGCTCGCGATTTATCGCAAAACACTGCTATCCTGCCCGCAAGAGCCCAGCAGCCAGGACCGCGCGATGCCCAGCAAGTTCGAGATCGTCAGCATACTGATCAAAGCCTGGTCGGCCGGGCGGATCGAGGAGGCGCTGACCCATCTGGATGATGATCTGGTCTGGCATTATGCTGCAGGTTTTGCTCCGCCGACCCGCAACAAGGCCCAGGCCGAGAAGCTGATGCGGCGTATGGCGGCCGAGCACCGCGATGTGAACTGGAAGATCTTCGACTATGCCGAACGGGGTGACCGGCTGTTTGTCGAGGGGGCTGATTGCTATGTCAGCGCAGGCGGACAGGCCGTGACCGCCCCCTATGCCGGGGTGTTCGAGTTTCGCGGCGCGCTGATCTGCGGCTGGCGCGACTATCTGGATGTGTCGATCGTCACCGCCCAGGAAGGCGGAGCGGCGCCCTCTGCCTGGGTTGCGGCCCTGGCGGACCGGCCGGACGCCGCCTGAAAGCGTCCGGTCGGCCCGCCCTGAGTGGGCCCCTGCGTCAGGCGGCCAGCAGGCCTTCCAGACGGCCCCGGATGATGGCCTCGGCTTCGCTCATGATCCGGTCGATCAGTTCCTGGACCGAGGGTATGTCGTAGATCAGGCCGGCGACCATGCCGCAGGACCAGGCCCCGGCATCCATCTCGCCGCCCTGCATGATGCGCGGATAGACCCCGGCGACTTCCTCGATGATGTCCTCGAACTTGATGTTGGCCCCCAGTTCCTTTTCCTTCTGGAGCAGACGCTCGACACCGGCGTTGTTGAGGACGCGTTCGGTATTGCGCAGAGGGCGCATGACCAGGCGGGTGTCCAGTTCGCTGGCCGCCACGATGGCCAGTTTCACGTTTTCATGGACGGGGGCTTCCTTGGTGGCGATGAAGCGGGTGCCCATGTTCATGCCGTCGGCGCCCATGGCCAGGGAGGCCACCAGCGAACGGGCGTCGGCCATGCCGCCCGAGGCGACAAAGGGAATCTTCAGCTCGTCAGCGGCGCGCGGCAGCAGGATCATGTTGGGCACGTCGTCTTCGCCGGGGTGACCGCCGCACTCGAAGCCATCGACGCTGACCGCGTCACAGCCGATGGATTCGGCTTTCAGGGCATGGCGGACAGCGGTGCATTTGTGGATCACCTTGATGCCGGCTTCCTTCAGCGGCGGCAGCCACTTGACCGGGTTGTTGCCGGCGGTTTCCACGGCCTTGACGCCGCCCTCGATGATCGCCTTCACATAGCCCGGGTAGTCCGGCTGGTTGACCGAAGGCAGGAAGGTCAGGTTCACGCCGAAGGGCTTGTCGGTCATCTCGCGGCAGCGAGCGATTTCCTCGGCCAGGGCCTCGGGCGAGCGCTGGGTCAGGCCGGTGATCAGGCCAAGGCCCCCGGCGTTGGAGACCGCCGCCGCCATCTCGGCAAAGCCGACATAGTGCATGCCGCCCTGGATGATCGGGTGCTTGATGCCGAAGAGTTCGGTGATGCGGGTCTTCATGGGTGTGTTTCCTGGTCTGTTATGGGGCCGTGGCCTTGGGCGCCGCGGGGCCGCAAGGCCGCCGGAGTCACCCGGTTCTTTAAAGAAACCCTCTAGTCCTGCAAGCCCAGCGCCTTTCGGTACTGGGGATGGACCAGGTCGTGGAATTCCGGATGCCGCGCGATGTAGCCGGCAAAAAAGGTGCAGACGGGGATGACCTTCTGGCCCCGCTGACGTGCAAAGGCCATGGCGTGGCGCACCAGGGCGCCGCCGACGCCCCTGCCCTCGAACGCAGTCGGAACCTCCGTGTGGGGAAAAAGGATTCCCGTTTCCAGAAGGCGGTACTCGGCATAGGCGACGGCGCCGTCGAGATGGACCTCGAACCGGCCGGCAGCCTCGTTGTTGATGACCTCGAAGGTCTCTTCCTGTCTGGACATGGCCGGTCCTAATCGTCGTTGTGGCCGGCTCCGGCCGTTGCGCCAGGCCCCCAGGTTTCGCCGCCCGCTTCCTTGAACCAGAAGGGTTTTCGCGTCTTCATCCGGGTGCCAACCTCGTTCATGTCGTTGTCGAAGACCCGGCCATTGATGACGGTGTAGCGGATGGAGGTGGTGTTGCGGATGTTGTCCAGGGGATTGGCGTCCAGCACCACCAGGTCGGCCAGCTTGCCAGGCTCGAGCGATCCGATGTCGCGGTCCATGCCCAGGGCCCGGGCCCCGTTCAGCGTGCCGACGCGCAAGGTCTGCAGCGGCGACATGCCGCCCTGGGCCATCATCCAGAGTTCCCAGTGGGCTCCGAGGCCTTCCCGTTGTCCATGGGCGCCGATCTGCACCGAGACGCCCAGGTCATTGAGGGCCTTTGCGACCTCTGCGATCCGGATGTGGTTGAGTTCCTCGGGCGGCGCCTTGAAGGGCCGGCGGGCGCGATCGTCCAGGATGCGGCGCGGCACATACTTGTTCAGGATCGGGTCTTCCCAGACATTGGTGGTCTCGTACCAGTAGTTCTCTCCCGAACTGCCCCCATAGGAGACCACCAGGGTCGGGGTATAGGCCGTCTTCGAGGCCGACCAGAGCTGCTTGACGTCATCATAGATGGCCT
>CAMAVA010000222.1 GCA_945861515.1 Brevundimonas vancanneytii
ACACTTCCGGGCCTGGGGATAGGCTCCCGTTCCGATGCCATCGCAATCGTTTGACTCCGGCTTCGTCTGCAACCTGAATCATCTGGGTTGGACAGGTTAGTCAGCCGCCAAGTCCATGCAGACACACTGGATGTCTAGGGTCCTTGACAAGAGCATGATCGCGTGAGACAAGTGTCCTTGTCATAATGACAAGGGTGGCAATCATGTTGAATGCACCTGCTTCCGCCACCCGCAGATCCCGGTCCCTGCTTTTGTTGGCCGTGGCCGTGTCTCTCGCGGCCGGCGGTATTCTGGGGCTGGCGAGCGTCATCGCCGGGCCTCCCCCCGTCTGGATTGTTGGGTCCATCTACCTGGTCGGGCTCGTCGCAGCGGCCAGGCTTTCCCTTCTTTGGTGGGGCAGCATCGATGAGGCTGTGCGCGAGGCGCACAAGTCGAGCTGGTACTGGGGCGGCTCGTCGGGCCTGGTCCTGGTGGTGGTGGCCTTCCATCTCCTGCATTTCTTGGACCCGGCAACGCCGCTGGACAGGGTCGCCATGATTCCCGGGGGTGCCGGGCTCATCCTCACCGGAATCGCCTTCACAGTCGGGGTCCAGCTGGTCGGCTATCTTCTGTTCTGGGCCGGCTGGTGGCTCCGTCACCGTCGCTGATCAGCGCTCTCCCACGCCAATAAAATCCCCGAAACGGAGTTTCATCATGGCGCTCAGCCAAATCCGCTCTTCTGCCGTGAAACGCTATATGCGGCGGTTCATTCCCGCCATGGGACTGTATATCGTTGTCCTTTTCGCATCGCTTTACGCCATCAAGGCCATAGCGCCGACAGGTCTTCTGCTCTGGATACTGGCTGTGGCGCCGGCCATGCCGATCCTGGCGGTCATTGCAATCATGGGTCTCTACATCGCGGAGGAAAGCGATGAGCTGCCCCGGGCAGTGATGGTCCAGTCCATGCTCTGGGGAATCGGACTGACCCTGGCCGCGGCCACGGTCTGGGGATTTCTCGAGAATGCAGACCTCGTGCCGCACCTCTCCAGCTTCCTGATCTTTCCGATTTTCTGCGCCGCCATGGGGCTGGCCCAGCCTTTCGTCTGGAGGCAGTACCGTTGATGAAGAACCGTTTGAAGGTGCTCCGCGCCGAGCGGGACTGGAGCCAGGCCGACCTGGCCGACCGTCTCGAGGTATCGCGCCAGACCGTAAACGCCATTGAGACGGGCAAGTACGATCCCAGCCTGCCTCTGGCTTTCAGGATCGGCCGGCTCTTCGAGCAACCGATCGAAACCATCTTTGACGACGAAGCGGCCTGACGGCCCCTGTCGAAGGAAAGGACACAGAAATGAACGCTGTTTCAGAAACACCCCGGAGCAGTATCCCCCGCCTGATCCTGGCTGGCGTCGGCCTGCTGTTCGGCGGCGGCCTTGGCTATCTGGTGGGTCGATTGATCAAGAGCGGCGCTCTGGACGCCAGCCGCTTTGGTTGGTCGGATAGTCTGGCCACCCTGATCGCAGCCTGCCTTGTTGTGATCGGCCTGCTTATCGGCCTTGCCAGTTTCAGCCGGAAGGCGGTCGGGCGGATGATCTATTCGTCGGGAACCCATGTCGCCACGCCGGCTCAGGCGACCTTCTATCTGCAACAGGCCATCGTCATCTTTCTTGCGGGCGTCCTGATGGCCGCGCCTGTGGTGACGGCCGCCAGTTTCGAAGTCATTCCGATGGTCGTGGCCTCCGTCGTCATGATGGCCATCCTGGCGGTCTTCCTAGTCCAGACTGTCTATAATCTGGTGGTATGGCGGCGGAGCGACGAACTTCTGCGCCGGGTCACTTCAGAGACCGGCGCTGTCTGCTTCTGGGTTTTGCAGGGCCTGCTGTTTCTCTCGGCGGCTGCCGAAAAGCTGGAACTGGCGCCAAGATTAACGGCCTGGGACATCATGACGGTCCTCATGGGAACCTATCTTGTGGTGGCTTCGATCATGTCGGCTCGTCGGGGGCTGTCATGACGGGCGCCACTCGGGTCGCCCGATCGCAGGGTGTCGTTCCGCTGCTGGTGAGGGCCATGGGTCTCTTGACGTTCCTGGCAGGACTGCTGGCGCCGTCTCTTGGCGCCCATGCAGCGTCACCGACCCGGTTCTCTGTCGAGGTGCTGGGCCAAGGCCCGGACGTCATCCTGATCCCTGGCCTGGCCTCGTCCTCTGACGTCTGGTCACCGACAGTGGCTGCCCTACAGGGGCGGTATCGCCTCCATGTCGTCCAGGTGAACGGCTTTGCCGGGGCTCCGGCGGGCGCAAACCTTCAAGGGCCGGTGGTTGAGGGCCTGGTTACGCAACTGGCTGACTACATCAGGAGCAACAAGCTGGCGCGTCCGGCCGTGATCGGCCATTCCATGGGCGGCTTTACCGGACTGAGCCTGGCCAGGGGCTACCCGGACCTGGTTGGGCGGCTGATGGTGGTCGATGCGCTCCCATTCTTCAGCGTACTGATCAATCCCATGGCGACAGCCCAGAGCATCGAGCCACAGGCTTCAGCCATCCGCTCCAATTTCCTGTCCATGACGGATGAAAAGCTGGCGCAGGTGCAGGCCGACGCCCTCAGCCGGCTGGTCAAATCGCCCCAGGGAAGGACCGACGCCCTCGCCTGGTCGCTGGCCAGCGATCGCACCGTGACCGGCCAGGTCACCTACGAGATCATGACCTCGGATCTCAGGTCGCAGCTGGGGTCCATCCAGACTCCTGTCACGGTCCTCTTTGCCCGGGATGACAGCATGGGTCTGGGTGCCTCATACATCGAACCCATCTTCCGCAACAACTATACCGGACTTGCCAACGCCCGGATCGTGCGGATCGATGGCGCGCTGCACTTCATCATGCTTGACCAGCCGGAGGCCTTCCTGCGCGAAGTCATGATCTTCCTCTCCTGACCCCTTCCGCACCTCGTTCTCAGGAAACCAGACCCATGTTCAAACGATTGAAGGCAGCGCTGGCCGCTGGCCTGCTGTTCTTCGCCGCCACGCCCGCGCTCGCCGAGCCGGCCATCTGGGTCATCAAGGATTCGGACTCAACGATCTACCTCTTTGGCACCGTCCACGTGCTCAAGAGGGAAACCCAATGGAGAACGCCTCGCCTCGAAGCAGCGCTGGCGTCTGCGGATGAGGTCTGGCTGGAACTGAGCGATTCCGACGATACAGCCAACATGCAGGCGTTGGTGGCCCGTCTTGGCATGGACCCGGCCAATCCCCTCCCGTCCCGGCTATCAGAGGCGGAACGCTTCCGCTTCAACGCCGCCATGACCAAGGCCGGCGTCCCCGTTGGAGCGCTTGATTCCATGAAGCCCTGGATGGCTGGCCTGACCCTGTCCGTGCTGCCGCTGATGAAGTCGGGATATGATCCTGGCTACGGCGTTGACGGTCTGATCAAGGCCGATGCATCCAAAGCAGGCAAGGGGATCCGGGCCTTCGAGACCTCCGAGCGCCAGCTCCGGTTCTTCGATTCCCTGCCTGTCCCGACCCAGGTCGAGTTTCTGATGGCCGCCATCGATGACATGGACGACACCGCCGCCATTCTGGATTCCCTGGTCGCCAACTGGGCGGCGGGAAACATCAAGGGCCTCGAGGATGAAATGGTCGCCCCGATGCGCAGGGAGTACCCGGAGCTGTACAGGGTCCTGTTGACCGACCGGAACAAGGCCTGGGCCGACATCCTTGCTGAACGTCTCAAGGGTAAGGGCGTCAGTTTCGTCGCAGTCGGATCTGCCCACCTGGTGGGCCCTGAGAGTGTGCAGACCCAATTGCGAGCACGCGGGATCAAGGCCGTTCGCTATTGATTTGCCGGGTGAGTGCTTCTGGCGCGACGGCTGATCCTGTGTTCAGGCCGCCTCGGTCGATCGAAGATAGATCGACCGCTTGGGAGCGCTCATCACCCTCTGGAGCATGGGGGTGAAGGCTTCCAGGGGCATCGACTCGAAATTGGGGTCGAAGGCTTCCTGATCGTACAGATGACAGAACTGGGCGGTGTATTCGAAATGCGGATGGCCCCGGAACTGGTCACGCATGTTCCGGTCAAGACCGAGGTGGTGGAAGAAGTAATAGCCCTGGAAGATGGCATGATTGGCAACCATCCAGTGGTTGGCTTCGGAGACGAAGGGCTGGACGATTGCCGCCGCAACATCGGCGTGGTTTCGCGGACCAAGGGTGTCACCAATGTCGTGCAGCAAGGCGCAGACGACATACTCCTCATCACGGCCGGCCTGGTGGGCGCGAGTCGCGGTTTGAAGGCTGTGTTCCAGCCGATCCACAACGAATCCGCCACAGTCGCCCTCGAGCAGCTTCAGATGGGCAATGATCCGTTCCGGAAGGGCGCGACCGAATTCCGCAGAGGCTGCCGCGATCTTTGCCCAATCCTCGGCCGTGCCTTCGGTCATGGCGTGAAAACCTGCCCGAGGTCCGTGTTCTCCGTCCGCCATGATGCCATCCTCCGCGAAATCTGATTTTCCGCATCGTGCGGGATGACACTGTGATCGTCAAGAATAGCGGCCGGCGCTTGCAGGGCAGGGGGGATCGTCTATGTTGCAGCGCCTGATCCCAACCGGGTCCGCGCGGCCGTAGTTCAGAGGTAGAACGTCAGCTTCCCAAGCTGAATGTCGGGGGTTCGATTCCCCCCGGCCGCTCCA
>CAMAVA010000223.1 GCA_945861515.1 Brevundimonas vancanneytii
CCCTCGCCGGGGTGGCCGGCGTGGCCGAGGCCGAGGCCATGGACCGCGAGACCGCCGAGGCCCTGCTGCGGCCCTGGGTCGGAGACGCCGTCCTGCCCGACCTTCCCATCCCCTATCTGGTCACTGTGCGGCTGGATCAGGACGCCCCGGCCAGCGCCGTGACCCTCGGCCGGGCCATGGCCGAGGCCGGGCTGGACGCCACGATCGATGACCACAGCCTGTGGCGCGGCGAGGTCGAGCGATCGGCCGGGCTGATCACAGGGCTGGCCGCCATCGCCTTCCTGCTGACCGCCGGGGCCGCCGCGGCCGCCGTCGCCTATGCCACCCGGGCCGGGATGGCGGCACAGGCCGGTGTGATCGATACCCTCAGTCTGAACGGGGCCTCGGACGGCACTGTCGCCGGCCTCTTCCAGCTCCGCTACGGCCTGCTGGCCGCCGGGTCCGGGGCCGTCGGTGCCATGGTCGCCATGGGGCTGGTGGGCGCCCTGCGCTTCCTCGGAGGGGCCGGGGGTGTAACACCCGCCCTGCCGCTGGCCTGGAGCGACCTACTGATCCTCTCGCCATGTCCCTTGCTCGCGGCTACGGTGGCTGTTCTGGCCGCGCGATTCACCGCGCTGGCGCGGCTGAAACGGGGGCACTAGGTTCGGGGCATGAAGTTTCTGACCTTCATCGCCACTCTGGTGCTGATCTGGCTGATCGGCCTGTTCGCCTTCGCCGGGCGTGTGCGCGATTTCACGCCTGCGCCCGAGCCCGCCCGCGCCGACGCCATCGTGGCCCTGACCGGTCCGTCAGCCGAACGGGTCAATGCCGCCATCCGTCTGCTGGAGCAGGACAAGGGCAAGCGAGTGCTGATCTCGGGCGTCAACCGCGAGGTCCGCCGCCAGGAACTGCGCGCCCTGACCCCCGGCTCCAACCGCCTGTTCAACTGCTGTGTCGATCTGGGCTTCGAGGCCGAGGACACCATCGGCAATGCCCAGGAGATCGCCGCCTGGGCCGAGGCCAAGAACTATGACAGCCTGATCGTCGTGACCTCGGACTATCATATGCCGCGCGCCCTGACCGAGATCCGCGCCGCGGCCCCGGGGATCGAACTGACCCCCTATGCCGTCGAGACGCCCTCGCTCGGCAATTCCCGCTGGTGGAAAGCCGCCGTCACAGCCCGGCGGATGACCCTCGAATACATGAAATACCTCGCCGCCCTGGCCCGCGCCATGGTCGGCAGCATCGATCGTCCGAATACGGACGAACCTGTGGCAGAGAAGGCCGCCTGACGTGACATGGCTTCGGTCGCTGGCCTTTGTGGCCTGGCTCTATCTGTCGATGGTGCTGTTCTCGGTCGGTCTGTCACCGGCCCTGCTGATGCCCTACCGCCAGGCCATGTGGGTGATCCGCAACTGGTCGAAATTCACGCTGTTCGGCCTGCGCTGGATCGGCGGGGTGAAGGTCGAGTTCCGGGGTGTTGAACATATGCCGGTCGGGGCCTGTCTGATCGCCGGCAAACACCAGTCGATGCTGGACGTGATCGCCCCCTTCGCCGTCCTGCCCGACAACTGTTTCATCATGAAGAAGGAGCTGGCCCCCCTCCCCTTCTTCGGCTGGTTCGCGGTCAAGACGAAGATGATTGCCGTCGACCGCTCGGCCCATTCCAAGGCGCTGAAGGACATGGTCCGGCAGGCGCGCCTGCGTTTCGCAGAGGGCCGTCAGATGCTGATCTTCCCCGAAGGCACCCGCGCCCCGGTCGGCGCGGCACCTGACTACAAGCCCGGCATCGCCGCCCTGTACCGCGACCTCGACTGCCCCTGCACACCGATGGCGACCAACTCCGGCGTCCACTGGCCCGCGCATGGGTTCCGGCGGTATCCGGGGACGGTGGTCTATGAGTTCCTGCCGGCCATCCCGGCAGGACTGAAGCGGGACGCCTTCATGGCGGTGCTGGAAGAGCGGCTCGAGGGGGCGTCGGGAGCGTTGTTGTCGCCGCCGACCCCTCAGCTTCCATGAGTCCGGCCACGAGGGGCCGGCTGCGCCTCGCGATGAAGAGCTTCGCCATCAGTCTGGGTTTCCTCATTGTAGTCAGCGTCGGCGGAAACTGCCTGGCCTCGTTGTATCGCCGTTCTCACCTGTCCAGCTTGGAAGAACTGACGGTCCCCACCTTGATCGCATTGCTCGGTGCCATCGCCATTACGGTCGTTGAGCAGATCCCGCTCTGGCGAGACCGAATTCCTCAACGCCGGCGATAGGATCCAGACGTCGGCCCCCAACCCCCGAAATCCTCCCGGAACCGCTCGATCTGGTGCATCCGCTCGTGCAGGACCGTGACGATGCCGATGTCGCCGTTCGACAGGCGCCGCCAATAGACGAGATGTTTTTCGTACCGGAAGACATAGCCATCCACCCCAAACTCGGCGGGGATGGGCCGGGAGGTCACACCGTGGGTCTCGATGCGCGCGAAGGCGTCGAACAGGCCGCCGATATAGCGATCCGCTTGCGCCTCGCCCCACCGTTCGCGCGTGTAGCGGTAAATGTCGTCGAGACGGTGCGACGCCGCCTGCTGGACGCGGACTGCGGTCATCCGGTCAGGTCCGATTGCGCGCGATGACCTCGGCAGCGGTCAAGGCGACATAAGATGACTCTGGCGCGGCGAAGGCCTGGGCCAGTTCGGCTTTCAGGCGATCGAACGCTTCCTGCTCCCGGCGGTCCTTATCGCGGCGAATGAGGTCGCGGACATACTCGCTGATGTTCTCATAGGCCCCGTTTTCATCGACGTTCGAGGCCACGAACTCGCTCAGCGCGCCGCTGAGGCGAACAGTCATTGTGGTGGTGCGCGACATGTTGGCCTCCATTATGTCTTCATAATACGTAATATTGAAGACGAAGCAAGACTACCGCAGCGTCTCCCACGCCAGTGCGTGCACCCGATCCCGCCCCAGCGCCGCAGCCATAGGCGGCACCTCGAACAGCCCCGCGATCGCCGGGTCCCGCACATCCAGCCCACCCGTGAACGACCCGAAGGCCGGCAGCACCGCCCGCCGCCCGTCCGTCACGAAACACGGCCGCCGCACACCACGCCCGTGCGCCGCCACCCGCGCCGCCGGGTGCAGGTGCCCCGCGATCTCGCCCGGCTTTACGCCCGGCTGAGGCTCGTGGATCAGGCGCAACGAACCCAGCGCCATGGTCTCGACCACCTCGCCGACAAGATCGTCCATGGCCCCGGCCAGGGCGGCGATGTCGTGGTTGCCTTCCAGCCAGATCCACTCCCGGCCCGACGCCAGCCGGCTCAGCCGCGCCCGGTCGTCCGTTGCCATCCGGCCCACCGAGGTCGCATCGTGGAAGCTGTCGCCCAGCAGGACCACCGCCACGGGCGACAGCGCCTCGATCTCCGCCTCCAGCCGGTCCAGGGTGGCGCGGCTGTCATAGGGCGGCAGCATCTGGCCGCGTGCCGCGAAGGCCGAGCCCTTCTCCAGATGCAGGTCGGCCGCGATCAGGGTGCGGTGGTCCAGCACCCACAGGGCACCGGAACAGCGCAGCACACAGGCCTCGCCCTCGATCAGGACGCGCAGGCCGCCGCTGGGACAGCGGGCCGGGGACAGGGTCTGCCTCAGGGCGGCGTTCATTCCACACCTGCCAGTTCCGGCGGCGCATCCGCCATGACCTCGGCGATCAGGGTCTCCTCGTCAAACCCGTAGGCATTGGCGTCGAGGATCATCTCCGCTGCCTGCCCGCCGCCGACGCGCTCGCGCCCGATCTGGACCAGAACCGGCACGCAGAAGGGCGACGGCCGCTCCAGTGGCACATGTCTGATCCGGCCCTGTATCCGCGTCAGCAACTGGCCCAGCCGCGCCACGTCCAGCAGGCCCGCCGCGGCATCGGCGCGGGCGGTCTGCAGCAGCAGATGGTCGGGCTGGTGGCGGCGCAGCACGTCGTAGATCAGGTCCGTCGAGAAGGTCACCTGCCGCCCCGTCTTCTCGGTCCCCGGCTGGCGCTTCTCGATCAGGCCCGAGATCAGGGCACAGTTGCGGAAAGTGCGCTTCATCATGAAGCTCTCGGCCAGCCAGCTTTCCAGATCGTCGCCCAGCATGTCGGGCTCGAACAGGGCGTCGAGGTCGATCCCGTCCCCATTCTTGTCGATCAGGGGCTTGATCGACCAGATGGCCAGCGAATAGTCGGTGCAGACAAAGCCCAGGGGCCCGACTCCCAGCCGGTCCAGCCGTCGCGTCAGCAGCATGCACAGGGTCGCATGCGCCAGCCCGCCCTCGAACGGATAGGCGATCAGATAATGCCTGTTGCCGCGCGCAAAGGTCTCGACCAGCAGGGTGCCGGCATCGGGGATGATCGAGCGCGCCGCCTGCATCTCCAGCCATTCCTGCACATCAGGCGGCAGGACGCGCCAGTGGTCGCGGTCCTGGATCATGGTCCGCACCCGGTCCGCCAGCGAGGTCGACATGGGAAATTTGTTGCCGCCCCAGGACGGGATCTTCGGGTCCTTGTCGATCGCCTGGGTGACCAGGGCATCCATGCCGTTGATGCCCTGGAAGGCCCAGACCTGACCGGCGAAGACAAAGGTGTCGCCGGGCGACATCTGTTCGAAATAGTGCTCCTCGGCCTCACCGATCTTGCGCCC
>CAMAVA010000224.1 GCA_945861515.1 Brevundimonas vancanneytii
TCTGGACTTTGTGATCAACTCGACCCCGATCGGCGCCTATTACAGCCCTTTCGGCCCGACGATCGTGACCTTGGCGGATGGTACGTCGCTCGTTGCCTGGGTCAGCTACAACAGCAATACCTCGCCATATGACACAGAGATCCGGGCGCGCTGGCTAAAAGCTGACGGTACAGCGGCCGGCGAGGATTTCATCGTCAATTCCACCCTTCAGGATTTCCAATGGTCGCCCACAGCCACGGTGACCGCCGATGGCAAGGTGTTCCTGGCCTGGGACAGCGGCGATGGCGGCGACGGTGACGGGGTCGGCCTGCGCGGCGTCGTTCTTGATCCTTTGTCACAGACGCCGGGGCTGGACTTCCTGATCAATCCCGCCGCCGTCGGGGAGGGTATCTACAACGGGCAGAACAACCAGTCCCAGGTGGCGCTGACCGCGCTTGGCGATGGCCGGGTCCTTGCTCTCTGGACAAGCTATGACGGCAGCGACGGCGACGGCTATGCAATCCGGGGAAGATACTTCGCCGGCGACGGCACGGCATTGGGTGACGATTTCCTCATCAATACGACCGCCGTCGGAGCTCAGTACCAGCCGCAGGCCACGGAATTGGGCGACGGACGCGTTCTCGTTACCTATCGCAGCACCGATGACGCCGATGGTACGCCGGGAAACATCCGCGCCCGGATCATGGGGGCCGATGGTGTCTTTGCCGGGGATGATTTCGTCCTGAACTCCACCTCTGGCGGCTATCAGAGCTACGTCGATGTGACGTCGCTGGCCGATGGCGGCGCGCTGGTGGTCTGGTTCTCCTCGGGCGTCTTCACCCCTGACCCGGAAGGCGGCAACCCCTCCTTTGCCCCGGGCGAGGTGCGGGCGCGGATTGTCGGAACCGATGGTCAGCCGCTTGGGCCGGATTTTCAGGTCAACTCGACCGACCTCAGCTTTTCCTACACCAAGCCCGTGACAACCACCCTGGCGGATGGCCGGGTGCTGGTCGTCTGGCATTCGGGCGATGCCGGGGATGGCGATTGGGGCTGCGTCCGGGGTCGCTTGATCGAGGCGGACGGCCAGGTGATCGAAAGCGATTTCGTGATCAATACGACGGGCGTGAACAACCAGTCTTCCCCGGCCGTGGCGACCCTGGCGGATGGCCGCGTCCTGGTGAGCTGGACGAGCGATGACGCCCTGACCGATGGCCCGGTGACGCGGGGTATCTACTTCACGCCCGATATCGGCACGGCGGCGGCTGACCAGACGGTGGGGTCCGCGGCCCGGGATATCCAGATGGGTCTTGGCGGCAACGACCGTCTGTCCGGGGGCAAGGGTGACGACCAGCTTATGGGCGGTTCGGGTAACGACGACCTGGACGGCGGCAAGGGCGCAGACAGTGTGTCCGGAGGCACCGGCGCCGACAAGGTCTTCGGCGGTTCGGGCGATGACAGCATCGAAGGCGGCGCCGGCGACGACCGGTTGTCCGGCGGCCGGGGCAGCGACCAGTTCATCTTCAATGACGACTCCGTGGACGCTTCCCGGGACTTCATCTCCGACTTCAAGACAGGCGATGACCTGATCGACCTGAGCGGCATCGACGCCGACAGCCGCGACGCCGCAGACCAGGCCTTCACCTTCGTTAACCGTTTCTCGGGTCAAGCCGGCGAAGCCACCCTCAGCTACAACGACGGACGTAACATCACCACAGCCAGGTTCGACGTCGATGGCGACGGGGTTGCTGACCTGACCCTGTCCATCAAGGGCCAGGTCGGCGCCGGTGACGGCTGGGTGATGTAGCAGATCGGCCAGAGGTTTCGGGCTGTAGTCTCTGCCCGCGGCAACTGGTCTGGGCCCGGATCTGGCCAGCGTTTTTCGGCGGGATCCGGAAGGGCTCTGGCCGCCTGACCCGCCGCGGCTGACGATTTGCCCGCCGCGTCGACAGGGCGCCAGGCGCGCACGTTCACCGGACAAGGCCCTCCTGTTCGAACACCTCGCAGGCAGCCCGCAGGCCTGACTGGATCGCGCCATCCATGAACGAGCGCCACCGCGTGGCTGTCTCTGTGCCGGCGAAATGCAGCCGGCCCAGCGGGGCGAAGAGGTCTGGCGCCCTGGACCATCCGCCGATGCCCCGACGGCTCGCATAGCCGCCGAGGCTGAACGGTTCGACGGACCAGTCGACCGAGTGTGCGCCCACCAGGTCCGGCACGCAGGTCCCATGGACATGTGTCAGCCAGCGCATGGCCTCGGAAATGCGATCCTGTTCCTGCGGGATCTGCCCGAGCAGCTGCGCGCCCCTGGCCGTCGAAAAGACGACCAGGACACCCGCACCTTCCCCTGGTGAGGCGTCGACCGCGGCGCCGAACAGGCCCCCTTGGCTCGTGATCGTTGCCGACAGGCCCGTTCGTCGCCACCATGGGTCCCGGAACACGAGGATCGTCTTGACCACGGAGCCGAGCCGCCAGTCGGCGAGGACTTCCTGCCAGGGCTGCGGCAGGTCTTCCAGGATACCGATCGAGCGGTAGAGCTGCGGCGGGACGGCCACGATCACCCGGTGCGCATGATAGGCGCCGGTCGGCGCTGTGACGGTGACCGCTTCCCCGTCCTGCTGGACCCGGGAAACCGGACTGTTCAGGATCAGCGACTGCCCGATCGCATCGGCCAGGTAGCGCGTCAGGCCGTCCGCGCCCTCAGCGAGGAACCATTGCGCCGAGGCGCCTTCGCCGGCAAGGCCGCCGATCGATGCGCCCTGCGCGAGCGCCTCGAAGGCCGACACATGGGCCAGCGGCGTACAGAGCTCATCCTCCAGATAGCCGGCAATCGCCTGGAACGCCGGATTCAGGAAGGTCCGTTCGCGGATGTAGGCGGCGGCGTCGTGCCGGTCGAGCCGCGCAAGGTCGTGACCTCCGAGCGCAGCCATGGACCGGTCAAGACGCCAGAAAGCCTGAAGGGCGTCGAGCCGGTCCAGCCATGGCAGCGGAAGCTTGTGGGCTGACCCGCGACGGGCCTTGGCCTTCCCCTTGGGCAGGTACAGTCTGTCTCCGGGCGCCGCCGCCGATACCCGCTGCAGGCCGGCCTCGTCGACGAGCGCCGACACATGGCTCTGGGCGTCGGCGATGAATTGCGCACCCAGATCAACAACCTGGCCGCCGGGCAGTCGCTGAGATTGGATGCGGCCGCCGGGCCTGTTCCGCGCCTCCAGAACGATCACCGAGGCGCCCTGCGCCTTGATCCTTCGGGCTGCGGACAGGCCGGCCAGACCTGCTCCGATCACGATGACATCGGCCGAGCGGTCCTTGTCGGCGCCGATACCCTTCTCTGCCCCCGGAGCGTGATGAATGGGCAGGGCCATACCGGCGAGCGCCGCCTCGGAAGGGATCGTTGGGCGCGACGCAGCTGCGTTGTTCATGAGACAAACCTTCAACCTGTCAGTTGACAGGTGCGGTAGGATTTGACCGCTTGCCTGTCAAGTGACAGGGTTCCGGACTCGTTGCAGGGAGCCCCGGAGGATGAGCGTGGATCCGAAGTCTGGCGGCGGCAAAACCCGGCCGGATACGGTGGGGCGGGTCATGGACCTGATGGTCGAGATCGCCCTCGAAAAGGGTCTCGACGCGCTTTCCATGCGAGATGTGGCCAAGCGGGCCGGCATCTCGCTCGCCGCATTGCAATATCACTTCCCCAGCAAGGATGCGCTCATCGTCGCCTTTGTCGAAGGCAAGCTGGAGGCCTACCGCAACGCCCTCGATGCCAAAGGCAGTCTGTCCGGGCCGCCGGCGGACCTGCGAAACATCGTTCGCCTTGCGATCGAACAGACGCTCGACGAACGAACCGATGACATCTTCACCATGCTGGACGCCCGGTCGCGGCATGACCGATCGACCGCCCTGGCCATGGACCGCTTCATGGGGTTCTACCTGGAGACCTTCGGTGACGTCATCCTCCGGCAGCGGCCGGATCTGTCCCGGCAGGAAGCCTGGCTCGGCGCCGCCCGGATCGTCGCGATGATCGAAGGCCTGTCGTCTGTCCGGTCTGCAGCGGCCGCAATGGGCGTCAGGGCCGAGGACCTGTCCGAAGCCGTCGTCGCAGCGGCCCAGGCGGTGATCTCTGCGCCGAGGCGAATCTAGCCGGCGGTCGTTCGAGCTCGTATCGGAATCGCCGCCTTGCAAAGGGGCCGCTTGCGAGATAACGCTAAGATTGTGAAGGGGTCGGTTTCCAATAGTCTGGGGAATTTCAATTGCCGGTATTGAACGAAGATCTGGTTGCTGAAAACAGTGCGGCCCTGACTTTTGCAGCTGCAGATATCACCTGGATCATTTCGCTCGGCGTTTCAGTCTTTTCGGAGAATTCGACCGGCATATACATGCCTTACAACATGAACTGGCTGATCAATAATGGGGAAACGGTCAGTGGTTCCGGCAGAGCCGTCGAAAGTATCGGTGCAGCAAGTTCTGTATTCAACGCAGAGTCTGGGCTCATTGCGGGGTTGTACGGCGTCGAAATGGTTGGTGTCCACAGTTTTTTGAACAACAATGGGACAATCAGCGGCCTGTCGGATGTATACAGCGGCATCGGCGTATATATGAGGGGGGATT
>CAMAVA010000225.1 GCA_945861515.1 Brevundimonas vancanneytii
CTTCGAGACCTGGGAGACCCTCAGTTCCACCCTGACCCCGATCATTGCCTATGTCGGCCGCTATTTCCTGCCCTGGACCACCGCCAATGCCCGGGCCCTGGCGGCCGGAGATGCTGAGTTTACGGTCAATCTGGCCGGCGATGACTATGTCCAGGGGCCCCAGAAGTATCACGCACGGTCCCTGGCCGCCCTCAAGGCGCGCTATGTCGCCCTGGCGGATGACCCTGACCTGGCCGCCCTGCTGGAGGAAACCGGCTGTCGGGTCTGGCTGACCGCCGGATAGAGCCCCGCCGCGTATCGGGCCCCTCGCACGAAGGCGGCTTGACCTGCCCCACAAACTAATGACACATCTAATGCCAATAGAATTTGCCGGGGTGGGTCATGACGAGTTTCTGGGTCTGGGGCGTCGCCCTTGTTCTCTACGGGCTATTCCTGGCCTGGTATGTGAACTGGCGCGGGCCCCTGAGCGCCGCCGAGACCACTCAGGTGCTCCAGAAGGTGTCTGCCTCGATTGGCGACGGCGGCGACCGCAATGACATCGGTGTCCTGAAGGCCTTTCTCGAGGCCGATGACGGCCGTGAATTCTACATGCTGAACGTCATCCGCTTTGCCGCGGGGCCTGTCGCCGACCCGCTCACCGGCGAAATGAAGCCGGCCCGCGAGGTGATGAACGGCTATACCCGCATGTTCCTGCCATCCCTGCTGCTGCTGGCCGGCCACCCCGCCTTTGCGGCACGCAAGATCGGTGGCTTTGTCGATACCTGGGGCATGGAGCCGGGCCCGGACTGGTCGATGATCGGCTATATGCGCTACCGCAGCCGGCGGGACCTGGCCCGGATGGTGGTCAATCCCCGGTTCAGCGGCGCCCATGACTTCAAATATGCCGCCATGCCGCAGACCTTCAATTTCCCCACCCGGCCGATGATCATGACCCTGGCCAATCCGCGCATCTGGATGGGCCTGACCCTGGCCCTTGCCGCTGCGCTTGCCCAGATCGCCCTGCTGCTGGCCCAGACCCTCTAGGGACCCGAGCATGGCCCTGCTTGCTCCCAGCACCAACAGCGACTATCGCGGCGCCGCCATCGCGCCCTGGTTCCTGGTGCTGTCCGGCGTGCTCACCATTGTGCCGGGCTGCATCCACTATTTCCTGCCCGATGGCGGGGCCGGGGTGATCGCGGGTCTGGACCTGGAGGGGCCGCAGGGCCGCACCATCATCGGCGTCTTCGCCTGGTTCGGGGCTTTGCAGATCCCGGCCGGTATTGCCTATCTGGTGATCGGCCTGCGCTATCGTCCCCTGACCCCGTTGTTCATCAGCCTGATCCTGCTGGAGCGCGGTCTGATGGCGGTGGATGGATGGTTGCTCAAGGGCGCGAACGCCAGCCACCATCCGCCCGAACATTTCGCCAGTGTTGCGGCGGTGATCCTCGCTTCCGCCATGCTGGTGCTGTCCCTGAAACCGCGTCGGGCTATCTGAACACTCCCGGCCTAAACCCGAAAGGCGAACACCATGACCAAGACCAGAATTGCCCTCGCCCTCTGCATCAGCTCGGCGGCCTTGGCGACCGCGATCCTGCCGGCTCCGGCCCTGGCGGACCCTGCCAAGGCCCGCGCCTGCGCCGACCGTCTGAACCCGCCGGCCCGGATGATGTATGACCATGTGGCGCCCAAGGTCAAAAGTAGCTCGAAGATTCCCGACCTGATGCGCGCAGAAGTCCCCAGCCTGGTGTTCGGCGGCAAGCTGTCCCGCGAACTCGCCCAGAAGAACGCGCCCAGCGCCGGGCAATGTCTGCTGCTGTTGAAATAGGCAAGTCTGGGGCCCGCCGGAACAGTCGGCGGGCCGATTGGCTGAGGCTCGGGCGCCGTCGGCGCGGCCCTGCTGGTGCTTCAGATTGCCAAACAGGGTTTCGCTCAACACCTGGATGTCGGCGCCCTGTTCCGGGGTGAGGAAACTCAGGCGGGCCATCCGGATCGGCGCCGCCGCCGGCCGTCCTCTGTGACTATACCTTTACGGCTGCGACCCGATTCCCCTGACCGAAGACCGGATCCGGGCTCAGCAAAAGCCCGATCCCCGCTGCCCGGCTGCCGACTTGACGGCGGACGAAAAGGCTGCGCTCCAGCAGATGGCCGAGGCCGCTGCCCAGGCCTCCTGAGCCGCTCTGCCAACCGAAGGACCAAGCCCATGACCCTCGAACTGTCCGCTGCCGCCATCGTCATTGCGCTTGGCCTTTTTCATGTCTTTCTCCAGGCAGGCGAGTATCGCCGGGTCCACGGCTATGGCTACGCCAACACCGCCCAGGACAAGCCGTCCGACAAGCCCGACAGCCTTCTCCTCGGCCGGCTGACCCGCGCCTTGAGAAACCTCAACGAGACCCTGCCGTTCTTTCTCGGCATCGTGCTCATCCTCGCCGTAGCCCGAGTCAGTACGCCGGTGACCCAGATCGCGGCCCTGGTCTTTGTCGCCGCCCGAATCCTCTATCTGCCCCTCTACGCCCTTGGTGTCCCCAACCTCCGCGGTCTGGTCTGGACCATCTCCTTCTTCGCCCTTGCCACCCTGGTCGGCTCGGCGCTCGTCCTGATCGACTGGACAGCCTTCGCGGCCCTCGGACGGGCGGCGAGCTGAGCCCCGGCAAACCGATGGATCCAGAAAGGGCAGGGATGAAGCTCTCCACCCGCTACGGCATGGCCGGCATTGCGGCCCTCGCGGCCCTGACGCTGGCGCAGTGGCTGCGGGAAAACCCGGTCCTGTCCGGCCCGGTCGCAGGCTACGGCCTGGGGGTCGCGCCCAACCTGTTCGCCGCCCTCGCCATCACCCTGGTCCTGCTCAGCATCTGGGCCGACCAGAAGAAACTCACCGACCGTCGCTGGGCATCAGGCGCCTTCCTGATCAGCGCCGCCATCGCCGGGGCCGGTCTGGCCGGATGGGAACTGATCCAGCAGACCAGCAACCGCTTTGTCTTCGACGGCCATGACCTGGCCGCCACCCTTGCGGGCCTGGCGCTCTCCGGGCTGATCTTCCAGCTGGTCACGCCGCGAACCCTGGGGACAAGGCGCTAGATCAAGGGGCAGCAGTCGGCCGGCCAGGGTCTGTGAGTCCGGGGGATCGCCGAAGGGCGCCCTTCGGTCCCCGTCCGCCCTCTGGCGTCCGGGGCGCCCCGACGCTAGAAAATCCTCATGCGTGCAAAAGACGTCATCGAGCTCTATCGTCAACTGGAGGCCATCGATGTCGCCATCTGGATCGATGGCGGATGGGCTGTCGATGCGGTCCTGGGTCGCCAGACGCGGCCCCACAACGATCTGGACATCGCCATCGAGGCCAGAGACCTCCCGGCGCTCCGTGAGTTCCTGGAGCGACAGGGCTACCGGGACCTTCCGACAGAAGACTCTTCGAGCTGGAACTTCGTGCTGGCCGACGTTAGCGGCCGGAAGATCGATGTTCACGTTGTCGTCCTTGACGAGGATAGGGGTGTCTGGGGCGAGCCCCGCGACGGGATCGCCTATCCGGCCGGCTCCCTGACCGGCCAAGGCCTCATTGATGATACGCCGGTCCGTTGCGTCCGGGCAGACGTCCTGTTTCAGTTCAAGACCAGTTATCCGCCCAGGGCCATAGACCGACAGGACGTTCAGGCCCTTGCCGCCCTGTTGGGCCGCCAGACGCCCGGGACGCACGGATAGGTTCCGCCGACTTCAGCCCTGACGCTAGTCTCTGCTCCAGGACAGCGCGTTCTTGGGAAGCTTGCCGGTCGGATCATAGACCCTGACCCTGGGGGGCAGGTCAGGTCCCCAGCGCCACAGCACAAGGTTCTGGTCGTCCGCCGTCGCGCCATTGGCGAAGCTTGGGACCAGCGCTCCCGCCTGGCCCCCTGCTATCATGCGGCGGACCACAGCCCATGACGCAGGCTCCCGGCCGGCGATCAGGTCATTCCCCCAGGCGCAGGCCAGATCGTCCAGCTCAACGCCCATGGCCGCGCGACCTGTTTCGGTGCGCAGGTCGGCGATGTCCTCGCAGTCCACATCATAGCTGCACAGCAGATAGGGTGTCAGGCGATGGGCGAAGCCGCCGGACACCTCGCGAAACACCGTGTTGAAGCCGAGCGACAGATACAGCGTCTCCAGCCCCGGCCAGTTGAATCGCCGACCCTTCATCGCGGCGCCGGCGCCCGACAACGGGCTCCAGGCCCAGTTGGGATCATGCGCTCGGAAACACTCACCCTTGAACCGCATCGCGGGTCCTCAGGCGTAGCCGCCGGTGGCCAGGTGATCGACATAGTCCCGCACCGCCGTGGCATGGCCCGACTTGACCAGGGACTCGGCTGTGCGACCGCCAAAGGCCGGGATGGGTTCAGCGCGATACCAGGCCATGGCCTGGGCCGCGCCGCCCGACCATCCCTGGACCAGATGGATGATCTCCAGCATTTCCCGGATTCGGCTCTGGGCCTTGGGTCCGTCCCGGCGGCTGGCCTTCTGGAAGACCTCCCGCGCCAGCCCCGCCGTGTCCGCAAGCTGGGCCTTGGACATGCGAAAGGCGTCGGCCACCTCATCGACCCTCACGGCGCCCCGTTCATCCATGAA
>CAMAVA010000226.1 GCA_945861515.1 Brevundimonas vancanneytii
AAACGGCCCATGACCGCATCGCTCATTCGGACCCTGTTCTTCCGGACCGAGCGGTATGCGCCCTTGATCAAGGAAGCCAGCCAAAGGGACATCACGAGCGTCCGGCAACTCCTCGAAGCCTGGCTTGCAGGCGATGAGGCGGAAGTTTCAAAATTGTACACCACCCGGTTGAATATGCGCTGGACTGCCGCGCGTCAAAACGTGGCAACACCCTAGGGCCGGCGCACGGCCGAAGCATCGTATACGATCCGTTCATTCAAATGCTTTACTCACCAGTACTACGAACGGTGTTATTGCATTTTTAAGGTAGCTGCCTAGAAGCTTGGCAGCCTTGAATTGCAGCAATGTCTTTGGCGAGGCTCCGGCGTGCCAAGCGGGCGTGGAACAGCCCCCACGGCAGTCGGATTCTGGGGGCAGAGTTCTTCCACGATCTCGCTTTCTGGCGTGGATCGCGTCTGGACCGGATCGAGTGCCTGCGCGGCAGGGCTTCGATATTGGCAATTTTGGGGATTTGGGGAAAATCAATGTTCAGACTTCGCCTGGCAGGCGCCATGAACCTTTTCGGTGCAGCGCTGGCCGCCGGACTGGTCCTTTTGAGTATTGCCGCCTGGGTCTCAATCAATCAGGTCAAGATCGGCGGCACGCTCTACACCCAGGTCGTCGCGGGCAAGGATCTGATCGCTGATATCCTCCCCCCTCCCCTCTATGTCATCGAAGCCTATCTCGAGGCCAAGACGGCCTACTCAAGCGCCAGCCCGACACAGGCCGCCAAAACGGCCAAACGCCTGACCCAGCTACGCTCGGACTATGACGCCCGGATCGCCTACTGGCGAGATCTCCCGGTACTCCCGGCCGCGAAAGGTCTTCTTTACGGAGACTCCGACAAGGCCGCCCAGAAGGTCTGGAGCGCGGCATTTCGGCTGACCGACTCGATCCAGAGATCGGATCAAGCAGCTGCAGACGCCGCCAATATCGACATAACGGTTGCCTATGGCGCTCATCGGGCAGCTGTTGACGCCATGGTGCCCCTGGTGGTCGCCGAAAACACCCGGGTTGAGGCCGCGGCCAATGGCGCCCAGACACTTGGGCTGAGCATCATGGCAGGACTGGGAGTCCTGCTGGCTGCGATCATCGGCGGCGGGATCTGGGCCATGCGCCGGGGTGTGGTCAGCCCGATTGCCGCCATCACCCGCTACATGGGCGACCTGGCCGCTGGCGACTATGACAAGCCCGTGCCCTTTGCCGGCCGCAGCGACGAACTGGGCGACATGGCCAAGTCGGTGGAGGTCTTCCGGCAGGGGGTGCTGGAACGCCGCACCCTTCGTCAGGAGCAGGATTCCAGCCGGGCCCGGTCGCAGGCCGAACAGGACCGGCAGGCTGCCGAACGCCGCGACGAGGTGCGGGTCGCCGCCATCAACAACCTGGCCAAGGGCCTTGAGCGGCTGTCGGCCGGGGATGTGAGCTTCCGCTTCAAGGACAGCTTTGGCGAGGACTATGACCAGCTGCGCACCGACTTCAACGACGCCTCCCGCAAGCTGAGCCTGGCCCTGGGCCAGATCCGCCAGGCCGCTGTCGGGGTCGGCGCCGGGTCGGACGAGATTGCCGCCGCCGCCGATGACCTGTCGCGCAGGACCGAACAGCAGGCCGCCAGCCTGGAACAGACCGCGGCAGCCCTGGACCAGATCACCTCCACCGTTCGCCAGACCGCCGACGGGGCCAAGCGCGCCAACACTATCGTGACGGATGCAAGGGCCGAGGCCCAGTCGGCCGAGCAGACGGTGGCGGCGACCATCCGGGCGGTCGGCGAGATCGAGGCTTCATCCTCCCAGATCGCCCAGATCATCGGGGTGATCGACGAGATCGCCTTCCAGACCAATCTGCTGGCCCTCAACGCCGGTGTCGAGGCCGCCCGGGCCGGGGACGCCGGACGCGGATTTGCCGTGGTGGCCCAGGAAGTGCGGGCCCTGGCCCAGCGCTCGGCCGAGGCCGCCAAGGAAATCAAGGGCCTGATCGCCAATGCCTCGACCAAGGTTGGCGAAGGGGTTGGCCTGGTGGGCCAGACGGGAACGGCGCTGAGCACCATTCTGAACCGCGTCACCCAGATCGCCGATCTGGTGCGTGAAATCGCCGCCTCGGCCGCCGAACAGGCCACCGGCCTGAACGAGGTCAATGGCGCGGTCAATCACATGGACCAGATGACGCAGCAGAACGCCGCCATGGTCGAGGAAACCACGGCCGCCGCCCACTCCTTGAGAGACGAGGCAGAGCGCCTGGCCGACCTGGTCGGCGGGTTCGAGCTGTTCTCCGCAGACGCCCGAATGGCCAATGGCGAGGTCAGGTCGTTGAAGCGGACCGCCGCCTGACCTGACGGTGGTCTTGACAACGCCTGTTCCGATTTCGCTAACCTGACAGGACGACCGGCTGCAAGCGTGCAGTCGGTCGGTTCCTTCCGGCGGGGCTGGAGCGATCTCGCTCCCATCCTCCTCGCCTGAAAAATCCCGTCAGATCGCCTTGGCCCGCAGCGCCCTGGGGCGAAACCCGCAGGCGACGCTTGCCATAGCGCGCCAGCTGCTGCGGACAGACCCCGATGACCCGCAATTGCACTTCATCCTGTCGGCGGCAATGCGGCGGCTGGACGATCCGCAGGCCGCCCTGTCCCGATTGCAAGCGCTTGAGGCGGATCTGTCCAAGGCCTGGGGGCTTCACTTTGAAATAGGCATGGCGCAGGCCGCCCTTGGGCATGCCAGCGAAGCTGTCCTGAGCCTGAAGCAGGCGATTGCTCTGAATCCGCACTCCCTGCTGGCGAGCCATGCCCTGAATGATCTGCTGGCCTTGATGGACCCCGAAGCAGACCTGCTGCCTTTGCCGGTAAGTCTGGCCGATGCCGGGCTGTCCTCTGCGGTCAGGGACCTGATGGGCGCCGGTGGCGCCTCGTCTCTGGCCAGGATGAAGCTCCATCTCAGCGATATTGCTGTGATCCGCCTGATTTCGGACGTTGCCGTCGCCATGGGGCTGATCGATGGCGCGGAAGGGCTCTTGAACCTGCTTGTGGCCAGGGCTCCGGCCTATCTGCCTGGGCGGTTCGGCCTGGCATCCTGCCTCCTGCAACAGGACCAACCGGGGCGGGCCCTGACCCAGATGGCAGCCGCAGAGGCCCTTGGCGCTTCGACAGAGGCGCTCCGTCCCATGCGCGCCACGGCCTATGCGCAGTCTGGCCGTCTGGAAGCGGCGATCGATGAATACAGCCTGGCGATAGCCAGGCGCCCTGGGGAGGGGAAACTGTGGCTCAGCCTGGGTTATGCCCAAAAGACGGCCGGAGCCCTGGAGCCCGCTGTTGCCGCCTATCGAACCGCCATCGCCTCGGGACAGGTCTCGGGCGAGGCCTTCTGGAGCCTGGCGAATCTCAAGTCGGGCCGGCTTGAGGACGACGACCGACTTGAGATGGAGCGCCTTCTGGCGTCCCCCGACCTCAAGAGCGCCGACCGCATTCCATTGCACTTCGCCCTCGGACGAGCCCTGGAAGAACAAGGCCAATTTGCCCGGGCCTTTGACCAATACCGGCAAGGAGCATCCCTTCAAAAACAGCGCGCGCCCCATGATCCGGACGCCCATGATCGATTCATCGCCCGGACCAGGGAAACCTTCACTGCGGAGTTCTACGAAAGGCGGGCCCGATACGGCCTGCAGCGCCCGGGTCCGATATTCGTCCTTGGCCTGCCAAGATCGGGCTCAAGCCTGGTCGAGCAGATCCTGGCCAGCCATTCCCGGGTGGAGGGCGCGGGCGAACTGCCAGACCTGCCGGCGCTAGCTGCCCGATTGACAGGCACGGGCGGTGTCGAGGGTTACCTGCAGGCCGTGGGAAGACTGTCCGAACGGGAGGGGTCCGGCCTTGCAGAGCGCTATCTGGACGAAACGGCGTCACGCCGCCCACTCGAGCGCCCCCTCTTTGTCGACAAGTTTCCCGGCAATTTTCTCCATCTGGGCCTGATCACCCTGATCCTGCCCGGCGCACGCATCGTCGATGTCCGCCGGGAGCCCATGGCCTGCTGTTGGTCTCTTTACAGACAGCTTTTCGCCCGAGGGCAGAACTACAGCTATGACCTTGAGCATCTGGCGCGCTACTACCGGTCCTATGAGCGGGCGATGGACCATTTCGACGCAATCCATCCAGGCCGCATCCATCACTTGAGCTACGAAAGTCTGGTCTCTGATCCAGAGGTCGAAATTCGCCGGCTGCTGGACCATTGCGGGCTGGCGTTTGAACCGGCCTGCCTTGAGCCTCATCTGACCCGGCGGGCCGTGCGCACGCCCAGTTCCGAACAGGTCCGGAGGCCGATCAACCGCCTGGGCCTGGAAAGCTGGCGCCCCTTCGAACCCTGGTTGGAGCCCTTGCGCAGAGCGCTGAAGCAACCCGGGCCGAGGTTGGAAGAGGCCTGAACCGCTCACCTCCCCGCCTTGAATGCCTTTTCTGGATGACGTCATTCGTTAATTGCGCTTTGCGCTCC
>CAMAVA010000227.1 GCA_945861515.1 Brevundimonas vancanneytii
TCCTCGAAGGTTGGATAGGGGACAGCCTCGAAGGTCGGGAAATAGTCCCGGCAGGCTTCATGGCTGTTGGCGCCGGGGGCGCCCTGGAAGGCGATCTTCTTCAAGCGGGTCATGCGGGGTTCACAGCACGGCGGGCCGCCTCGGCGCGGGCGGCCTCGAGGTCAGAGGGATTGTCGACGGAGATGGGCGCAGCAGGGGCGATGCAGGCCCAGTAGCCCAGGCCCATTTCCAGGCCGCGCAGCTGTTCAAGCTTTTCACGGCGCTCAAGGGCTGACGGAGGCGCGGCGTTGAATCGCAGCAGGGCGTCGCGTCGATAGCCATAGATGCCGATGTGGCGCCAGACCGGGCCGTCGCCATAGAGGGTGGAGCGGGTGAAGTAGAGGGCCCGGCCGACGGTCTCATCCTGCAGCGCGAGCACGGCCTTGACCACATCGGGATTGGCGCGATCCTCAGGCCCGGCCTCGGCGGCGACGACGGTGGCGACATCACAGTCCGGCCTGTCCTTCAGCAGGCCGGCGCACTGGGCGATGACCGACGGATCGACGAAAGGCATGTCGCCCTGCAGGTTGATCACACTGTCAAACCGGCCTTCGGGGTCCAGCTGGTCCAGCGCCGCCTGGATCCGGTCCGACCCGGACGGCAGGGCGGGGTCAGTCAGGACGACCTGGCCGCCCGCCGCCCGGACGACCCGGACAATCTCTTCGTCCCCCGCCGCGACCGCCACGGGGCCGATGCCGGCCGCCTCCGCCTGACGCAGAACCCGGACGATCATCGGCAGGCCGCCGATGTCGGCCAGGGGCTTGTCGGGAAGCCGCGTCGCGGCCATCCGGGCAGGAATGAGAACGATGGGGGTCATGATCGTCTTGCTTGGGGGCGTCTTGTGGTCGCGGGACGGCGCGCCCGCTTGCGAAGGCGGCGGTAGCGTGTAAGAGACGCGGGCGCAACAAGGGTACGGGATTCCAGCGGTTTCCCGGCCTCGTCTGAACCCTGATTTCACGAGCAAACATGAGCGACCTGACGTTCAACAAAATCGCCGGCGGCGTGCTGTTGGTGGGCCTTTCCATCTTCGGCCTGCGGGAAGTGAGCGCCATCGTCTTCAAGACCCACGAGCTGGAAAAGCCGGGTTATGCAGTCGCCGTGAAGGAAGAGGCCGCAGAGGGCGAAGCCGCAGAGGTCGCTCCGGACTGGGGGACTGTCATCCCCGCCACCAACCCGGCGCTGGGTCAGGCCGTAGCGGCCAAATGCTCCAGCTGCCACAGCTTTACCGCCGGCGGCGCCAATGGCACCGGCCCCAACCTCTATGGCACCCTTGGCAAGCAGCCTGGCGTGCATGCCGGGTTTGCCTATTCCGAAGCCATGAAGACCTTCGGCGCCGGCAAGGTCTGGTCCTGGGACGAAATGGACCAGTTCCTGAAGGCCCCGCAAAAGCATGTGGCCGGCACCAAGATGTCCTTTGTCGGCCTGAAGAAGCAGGAAGACCGGATCGCCATGATCTCCTACCTGCACAGCCTGGGCTCGACCCTCGCCCTGCCGGCGCCGAAGCCGGCCGCTGCGCCCGCCGCTGACGCCGCCGCTCCGGCTGCCGACGCTGCGCCCGCCCCGGCGGCTGATGCCGCAGCGGCCCCTGCTGCTCCGGCCGCCGCGCCAGTCGCTCCCTAGACCATCACATCCGGAACGTTGATGGGGCCCGACCTTCGATTTCGGGGTCCCTGAAACCCCAGGGCCCCCTTCTGGCGGTTGTCGGCCCCAGATGGCTGGTGTCTGTTTACCGAACGGGGGACAGGCATGACGTGGCGCTTCGCTGACCTTCGCCGGATGGTCACGGGCCTGCGCCGGTGGCGGACGGTCTGGACGGTCCTGGCCAATCTGGTTCCGGTTGTCTGTGTCCTGCTGTTCGGCTGGAAGGCGGCGGTCCTGCTGATCCTCTACTGGTCGGAGAACCTGATCATCGGAGCCGCCTATGCCGTGCGGATCTTCAGTAGCGGTATGGCCTGGGGCCGCGGCGGCCAGATGCTGTCGCTGTTTCTGGTTCCCTTCTTCATCGTCCATTACGGGCTGTTCTGTTTCGTGCACGGCATCTTCGTGATGCTGATCACCACGATCGGCGGCGGGACGGCGCTGATGCCCGCCATGTCGATTCCGGAACTCTATGCCCGGGTCGAGACCCTGACCCAGGCGGATGCCGGGTTTGGCCTGAGTCTGCTGACCATCGCCGCCTTCCATACGGGCGATCTGGTCGGCTGGCTGATGCGTGGCGGGCCGGCGCGGACCAACCCGATGACCCTGGTGTTCGAACCCTACAGCCGGATCGTGGTGCTGCACCTGGGGATCATGGGCGGAACCGTGGTGATCATCATTCTGGGCCAGCCCATCTGGGCTCTGCTGGTCCTGGCGATCATGAAGACCCTGGTCGAACTGGGCCGGTTCGGACAGATCGCCGCCACGCCGGAAACCCTGCAACAGACCGAGGCGGCGATGCAGGAATTGAACGAGAAGCTTGGCGGCCGCAGATAGCGGCGACCGGACCAGAATTCAAAGTCGGCGCCAGGCCGTTGGCTGACCATTTCCCGCCTCGGCGATCCTGGCAATCGCGGCGGACAGGGGCTCGATCGCCACGGCCATGTGATGGGCGTTGGCGTGGATCATGGTCTGGCGGCTGAGCAGCATGGCCACATGCCCCTTCCAGAAGACCAGGTCGCCGCGTTCCGCTTCGGCCGGGTCAATCTCTGCGCCCATGGCCGCCTGCATGTCGGTGTCCCGGGGACAGGCCAGACCGCAGGCCAGCAGGGCGTTCTGGACCAGGGCCGAGCAGTCCAGGCCCAGGCTCTCCCGCCCGCCCCAGAGATAGGGTGCGCCCAGGAACCGCAGGGCCACGGCGGCCGGATCGGTCTCGAAACCAAGACCCACCGGCGCCAGGTGGTCAGCCATGATCCAGCCGGCCCGGGCAGTGCGGACAAACCGCCCTTCCCTGTCCTCGGCGGTGACCAGGGCATTGAGGGAATAGAGTCCGACGGGGGCCGACTTTATGTCCGGCCGGCTGAAGCCGTAGGTCCGGATGGCCCGGATGCGGTGGGTGGAGCCGAGCACCGGCGCGGACAGGGCCTCGGCCATGACCCAGCCGACATAGCCATCACGGCTGGCCTGGCCAAAGACATAGCCGTCCTGTTCCAGCAGCCCCTCGAAGCGTTCGCCAAACAGCAGCTGGGATTCCTGTTCGGCGTCATCGCGGGGATGGCGGCGCAGGGGCGCGACCGAGGCGCTGACCTGCAGGGGCGAGGTCTCGGCATAGCGATCGGCGGCGATCACGCCCTGCAGCCGGGCATCGGCCAGGCCGTCATGGATCAGGGTAAGGCGACGGTCAAAGCTCATCCGAAACGCACCTTCAGCAAGTGGAACAGGGCGCGGATGGCTTGCGCCTCTGCGCCGACGGGCCGGCCGGGCTGGTTCCGAGGGTTCCAGGCATAGATGTCGAAATGCACCCAGGACCCGCAGCGGGGGGCGAACCGGCGCAGAAACAGCGCCGCCGTGACCGAACCGGCCTGGGCCCAGCCATCGGGATCATTCTTGAGATCGGCCACGTCGCCATCCAGCGCATCATCGTAACCGGACCAGAGGGGCAGTCGCCAGAGCGGATCGCTGACGGCGGCCGACGCTGCGGCCAGGTCCCTCGCCAGGGCCTCGTCATCGGTGAAATAGGGGATGACCTGGGGGCCAAGGGCCACCCGCGCCGCGCCGGTCAGGGTGGCCAGGTCGATGGTCAGGACGGGCTGATGTTCCTCGGCCCGGGCCAGGGCATCGGCCAGGATCAGCCGGCCTTCGGCATCGGTATTGCCGACCTCAACCGTCAGGCCCCGGCGGGTGTCCAGCACATCGCCCGGCCGCATGGCGTCGCCGGAAATGGCGTTCTCGACGGCCGGAACCAGAATGGTCAGCCGGATGGGCAGGCCGGCGTCCATGATCATCCGGCCCAGGGCCAGGGCGTGGGCGGCGCCGCCCATGTCCTTCTTCATCAGCCGCATGCCGGCGCTGGGCTTGATGTCCAGGCCGCCGGTGTCGAAGGTCACACCCTTGCCGACCAGGGCGACCATGGGCGCATCGGTCGCGGCGCCGGGTCCGGACCAGACAATCTCGATCATGCGGGGCTCGCGACCAGGGCCGGCGGCCCGGCCCACGGCATGGACGGATGGGTAGCCCTGGATCAGCAGGTCCGCGCCGGCGATCACGGTGATGACCGCGCCATGCTGCTGGGCGATCTCGCGGGCGATGGTCTCGATCTGTCCTGGCCCCATGTCGCTGGCCGGGGTGTTGACCATGTCCCGGGCGAGCGCGCAGGCATGGGCCAGGCTGTGCAGCGCAGCCAGGTCCACCCCGTCGGGCGCGATCAGCCGGGCGGCAGGGTCGCGGGCCTTGCGGTAGCGATCAAAGCGATAGCCGCCAATCGCAAAGGCAAGCGCCGCCTGGGCAGGGTCCAG
>CAMAVA010000228.1 GCA_945861515.1 Brevundimonas vancanneytii
GGCTTGATGAGGTAGACATCCAGCACAGTCATGTCGGCCCTGCCTTCGATGTTGTCGCCAGACGATCTATTTTGGTCATTCCGGACCGCAAGTGTCTCACATCAGCCACCTAGCGCGAAGCCCCCGACATTTGAAGGGCGCAGAGACGGCCAGGGGCTGCCGAGCCTGGCCGGATGATTATTTTCTGCACATCGGAATAATTCGCAGCACGCCGCCGTTGTCCTGTTGCAGCGGTCTACGGGGTCAGCAAACGCGTCGCTCCGGAAGAGGTCTGACTGCAACACAATTGGAGAAACCGGGCCATGGCCAGGAACAAGATCGAAGGCGACAATACCAACAACGTGCTGACCGGCGGCGCCGGGGACGACGAAATTCGCGGCCGTGGCGGCTCCGACACCCTTTCGGGCGGCGAAGGCAACGACCGCCTGCGCGGCGATGAAGGCGACGATTTCCTGCTGGGCGGCGGCGGCAATGACCGTCTGCGCGGCGACAAGGGCAACGACACCCTGACCGGTGGGGCCGGCAATGACCGCTTCATCTTCAACAAGGAAGGCGGCGCCGACACGGTCACAGACTTCCAGAACGGCCTGGACAAGCTCGACCTGACCAATTTCCGCCTGGCCAACGCCGACGCGGCCCTGGCCGCAGCCTCCCAGGTCGGGGACAATGTCGTCTTCACCCTGGCCGGCGGCGTCACCGTGACCCTCGAGCACGTCAATCTGTCGGTGCTCGACGCCACCGATTTCCTGATCTAGCCGCAGGAAAGATCAATCCCGGGCGGGGGGCGGAACGTCGCAGACTGTTCCGCCCCCCGTTCCAATTGCGACCGGCGGCTGGATCCGTTTCAGCCCCCCTGTGCTTTGGACATCGAACGACAGGCGACTAGGCCAGCCAGCCACCCGTAAAGCCCGCCTTCAGGAGTCCGCGCCGGATCACCGGCTCATCGCGCATCCAGCGCCAGACCAGACCCGTCCGGTGGTTCTCGATCATCGCCAGGATCGGCCCCTGATCGATACCCAGCATGTCATGGCTGACCCAGCCTGTCCCCGGCTGAACCGCGCCAAAGGCCGGGGGCGTCGGCCGGGTCAGGGTTGGGTTGAAGGCGTCCTGCAGTCCCTGTGGCCCGTAGATCGCCTGGCCATGGGCGTCGATCAGCCGCTCCAGGCTGGGCAGGACGATCTCGGGCGAAAACGGCAGGGAGGCCGCCATGGCCGTGGGGGCCAGGGTGCCGTCATCAAAATCATGGGCGCCCCGCGCCGCATAGCTCCGGAACCGGCGCAGCCTCAGGCCCTGCAACTGTCTGAAGTCGCCGGGACCGTCACAGGCCGTCAGTCCCCAGAAGTCGGCGCTGTAGCCGCCCCAGCCGCCTGGATTGGCGGCCGCATAGGCCTGCTGCGTCACCACGGCCCGGCGACTGTTCTCGAAATAGTCGAGCTTCAGCTCGCGCATGAAGGCATCCTGGATCCCGCGAAAATCGATCCAGAGATGGCTGTACTGGTGGCCGAACATCGGACCGAAGGCCAGATGGGGAACAGGCCAGGTTGTCCAGGCCCGTCGGTAGTCTTCCGTCCAGGAGGTCCAGGCTGAAGGGCTCATGGGCCCATAGTCCGCCCCGAGCGCCAGGACATAGAGGATCATCGCCTCGTTGTAGCCGCGCCATTCATAGGGGATGAAGCCAGCCTCCGGTGTCCAGCCCAGGGCGATCCTGCCGGACGGCGTGGTCGCCCAGGCCCAGTCCACGGCATCATAAAGGGCGCCGGTCAGTCGTCGTAGCTCGACCTCGTCCGGGCCATCGCCGTCAAGGGCCCGGGCGGCGGCCAGGGCGCCGGCAAGCATCAGGGCTGTATCGATGGTCGAAAGTTCGCAGGTCCCGGCCCGCAATCCCGTCTGGCGGTTGAGGAAATGGTAGAACCAGCCTCGATGGCCGCTGATACCGGCGGCGCTGGCGCCCTGCGGCGCCTGGCTCAGGGTTCTCAGCCCCTTGAGCGTCAGACCTGCAGCCTCGCCGCGGGACATCCATCCCCGGGCGGCCGCGATGGCCCAGACCGTAAAGGCAAAGCCCTGGGCGCCGATCGAACAGGCCGAGGGGCTGGGCCAACGATCCGCAATCAGCCCGCTGACCGGGTCTGTCGCGCCCAGCAGGCCCTGGAAGGTCCGGGCCTGGAGTTCGCCGAGGGCGAGACTGTCCATGGAAGTCTAGACGCCCCAGGCCTGAGTTGGCGCAGATCCATAGGAATCCACCGCCGCAAACAGCCCCCGCACCATGTCGCGCTCGGCCAGCGTCAGTTCCGGTCGCCAGATGTCGAAGATCAGGATGATCCGGTCCTCGTCCGCATCATTCCAGGCCTCGTGCTCGATGGTGTCGTCAAACAGCCAGCCCTCCCCTTCCCGCCAGACGCGGGTTTCATTGCCGACCCTGAATCCGCAGGGCCCCGGCACGATCAGCGGCAGATGGCCGATCAGCCGCGTATTGATGAACCCGTGGTGCGGCGGAATCCGGGCCCCGGGTTTCAGCCGCGAAAACAGGATGGACGGGGAACGCCCCTCGATGGCGCAGAGCGGCAGGTCCTTGAGTGCGGCCATGGTGGCCGGAAAGCGATCAATCGCCTGGGGCTGGGCCTCGCCATCCTTCCAGAGAAAGCAGGCCGTCCAGTCCTCACTGTCGCGCACGCTGTGCCGGCCATCAAAGGGACGGTCTGACTGGGTCTGGACATAGGGCGCAAACCCCGATCCATCTGCGAGAAAGGCCAAGAGCTCGGCCCGGATTGATCCGGTGGCCGCTTCGAGGTCTTCAAGCCAGTCGAACGCTGCGCGGTCGTAGAACTGGATCTGCGGCAGGCCCGGAAAGTAGTAGTGCCGCGGCTGCTGGAGAAACAGCGCCTTCCGTCCGAGCATCAGGTCAACAGACTGCGCGAACCGCGTGGTTTCAGGCCCGGAACTCACCAGCCCTGTCCCGGCGAGGGCGCTATCGATGTGGTCCGAATAGTCCTGCTGGTATCGCTCGACCATGGTTCTGGCGCGGCGGACCTCGGACAGAATATCCGGCGGCAGACGCTCGGGCGGCGGCGCGGCGGCGACTGCGGATCGATAAAAGGTTGCTGCGGCCCGGTGATCTCCCGCTTCCTGGAAATGGTCGCCCTTCAGGATCAGGCCACGCACATGGCGCGGCTCCTGGGCGAGAAGCCTGTCCAGGGCCGCCAGACGACCGGCTGGATCGCCCAGTTCCCGGCAGGCGATGGCCAGCCCCAGACAGGCCGTGGGCTCCGGGCCAGGCCCTTCAGCAGCCTGTTCGAACAGGGCGCGTGCTTCGGCGAATTGCCGCCGGTTCAGGGCGCCGGCGCCGGCCTCGATCAGACTTCGGGAATGGGCGGGCGTCGTGGACATGACCCAATCAAACGGGGCCAGGGGCAGTAGGTCAACCGCTGGCAAGCCGGGGAACAGGGATTGCCGGCCTCACAGCCAGGCACGCTGTTCCGGCTGCCCATGACTTTCCTGGAAAGTTTCCCCGTCGGTCTGCCTGGCAGCGCGACCCTGATGAGAAACCCCCGGCTCCTGCCGGCGAAGGTCTGGCGGGAAAGGTGTTCCGGGAGGCTGGGACGCCGCCGATTCCTAAGGACTCCCGGCCTCTCTCAGTGCCCCCGCACCAGCTCCCGCATGGCCTTGTCCAGACCCTCGATGGTCAGGGGGTACATCCGCTCATTGACCAGCTGCTTCATCACCCCGATGGACTGGGTATAGTCCCAGTGCCGCTCCGGCGTGGGGTTCAGCCAGACGACGCTCTGGTAAACCTGCGCGACCCGGTCCATCCAGATGGCGCCCGGCTCTTCGTTCCAGTGTTCGACGCTGCCGCCCGGATAGGTGATCTCGTAAGGGCTCATGGTGCCGTCCCCGACGAAGATGACCTTGTAGTCGCTGGGGTACTTGTGCAGCACGTCCCAGGTGTTGATCTTCTCGGTCTGCCGGCGACGGTTGTCCTTCCACACGCTCTCATAGAGGCAATTGTGGAAATAGAAGAACTCCAGGTTCTTGAATTCGGTCCGGGCGGCGCTGAACAGCTCCTCGCAGAGCTTGATATGGCTGTCCATGGACCCGCCGATATCGAAGAAGATCAGCACCTTGATCTTGTTGCGGCGTTCAGGCCGCATGACGATGTCCAGATAGCCCTTGCGCGACGTGCCCTTGATGGTGCCGTCCAGATCCAGCTCATCCGGCGCGCCCTCGCGGGCGAACTTGCGCAGGCGGCGCAGGGCCACCTTGATGTTGCGGGTGCCCAGCTCGACGCTGTCATCTAGGTTCTTGTATTCGCGCTTGTCCCAGACCTTGACCGCCCGGCCGTGGCGGCCCTTGTCCTGGCCGATCCGGACGCCTTCGGGATTGTAGCCATTGGCCCCGAACGGGCTGGTGCCGCCCGTGCCGATCATCTTGTTGCCGCCCTCGTG
>CAMAVA010000229.1 GCA_945861515.1 Brevundimonas vancanneytii
GATCACCAGCATTCCGCTTCGCAGCGGTATTTGGCCGATCTCGGGCTGGCCCAAGGTGACCGCCCAGGTCTTCAGCCAAGCCTCTGTGGATGCAGGATCGTGAACCGCGTGGAACAGCGCCGCCATCAAGTGCGACTTACCAAGGCCGCGCTCACCCATCACGACGACCGGACGCCCTTGGTTAGGGCCGACCGCCTCAATGCCCTTCAACAGGTCATGGGTCGGATAGGTGATCTCGAGGAACTCTCTGGCGGTGACCTGCGTCGCGCCAGTGTTGGTCTCGTTCGAGAGCTCGATGGCAGTTCCCTTGAGGCGCTTGCCTCGGAACTCCTCTCGTATCGTCAGGCCCAACATGATCAATCTCCCACGATCTTGGGCCGACGATCTGGATCGGAGCCCCCTTTAGACTGCTCGCTCATCCACTGAATGAGCTCGGCTTTTCGAAACCGCCAAGACCCTCCAACCTTAAAGGCCGGAAACTGGTTGTCAGCGGCAAGCCGATAGATCGTCCGCATGGTCACCTTAAGGAATTCGGCGTCTTCACGGACCATCAAAATTTCTTCGGGCATCTGGGTATCCCGCTTCGGGTGGCGAGAGGCTATTCAATTATTTTCAACCATGCGAGCATCACGTTTCGTGGATACAATTGCGCCTTCAGGGCGCATCGATGAGGCCGGACAGGGGCTGTTCCGGCTCTTCGCGGGTTCTTCGGAAGAGGCGTAGCAGCGGCCCGCCTCCAGGCTGCCCCCCAACCCATGCCCGGCGATCAGCTCAACGCCTTTCGTAGGTCCCAGCTGGGACCCACGCGACAACCGTCGTTACGGGCCTCTCAGCCGCTCGTCCGTCGATGACCTGCTTTGAGGTATGGTGCCGCTTACAGGACTCGAACCTGTGACCCCCTCATTACGAATGAGGTGCTCTACCAGCTGAGCTAAAGCGGCCCCGCGAACGGACCATGCCGTTCGGAACGGCCGCTATTTAGCCGGGCGCGGGGCGGTTGCCAAGCGTCGGCGTGGGGTTCTGGGTTTGGCGGCTGGCGAAGAGGGATCCGGCTCGGGCTCCGGGGGCGGGAGGAGGTCATCGGGGATGCCCTCGTAATAGCCGTCGACCCCCGGATCATCGGGGATGGGCATCATGGCGGCGCCCGGTTCGGCGGCCCGGACGAAGGGGGTTGATTCGCGGTAGGAGACGGGCAGTTCGGGCAGGTCGCTCATGGCCCGTTCGCGGCGCTCGAGTCTCGGATGGATCAGCTCGCCGGTCTCGGCATAGCTGGAGACCAGCCGGGCCCAGTCCTCGGGGCGATAGTTGAAGGCCCGGCCCTCGGGATCGAGGTCTGACCAGTCGGGCTCCTGCGGGGCGGCGGCGCCCCGGGCGATCCAGGCCCGGGCCTCGTCCACGGCGCCGGCGGCATTGGCGGCCCGGGCGAACAGGCCGGCCAGGCGGGCGGTCAGGGGCTGGCTCTCCAGAATGGCGGCGGCCTGGCGGGCGGCGGCGATGTCGCCATCGATCAGGGCCCGCTCGACCATCAGGATCTGGGATTCCCGCGCCCCGGGCTTGAGGGCGGCCAGGGCGGCCAGGCGGCGGGCCCGCTCGCGCGGCGTCTCGGCGGTGACCAGGTCGCGATAGGCCAGCCAGAGGGCGGGGTGGGGCTGGGCCTTCCAGGCGGTTTCCAGCACGGCGACGGCGTTGCGGGTCGCCTTGGCCGAGCCGTCGGCGGCGGCCAGCCGGGCGGCCATGACCGCGCCGGGGGCGAAGGCGGGGGCCAGTTTCGCCGACTGGCTGGCATAGTCCAGGGCCTGTTTGCGGGTCTTGTCGTCGCCCCCGTTTTCGAGACTTCTGAGCTCAAGGCTGGCGGCGGAGGCGGCCAGCAGGGCGGCCCGGGCCCGGTCGGCGACGATGGGCGAGACGATGGCGCGGTCCAGGGCGCTCTTGACCAGGTCCAGGGCTCCCGCCCAGTCGCCGGCCGCCAGACGGGCCTCCAGCACGGCGCGCCAGGCCCAGCGGGCGGTGCTGGCCAGGCCATAGGCGGTCTCGGCATGGCGCAGGGCCATGGCCTGGTCGCCCTCGGCCAGGGCGGTCTGCATCAGGCCCTTGAGGCCGGCCGGACGCATCTCGGGAAAGGCCACCATGGCGCCATAGGCCCCCTTGGCGGCGGGCAGGTCGCCGGCCGCTTCCGCGGCCTGGGCGGTCAGGATGCGCACCAGGGCTGGGTGCTCCTCGGCCAGGTCGGCGGCCTTCAGGGCCAGGCGGCGGGCCTCGGCGCCATCGCCGGCGGCGGCGGACAGGAAACCCCGGGCCAGGACCTCGCCCGCCTCGCGGCGGCGGCGGTCCAGCCGGGCGCGCTCGGCCCGGCGGGGCATGGCCAGAAGCCAGATCATCAGCCGCCACAGCAGGCTGGCGACCAGGGCCGAGAACAGCACCAGCAGGGCGGCGGCGGCGGCGGTCATGTCCACCCGCCAGCCCAGCCAGACCAGATGGGCCTCGCCCGCCTCGCGGGTCAGGGCCAGGACGGCGACGGCGGCGGCCACCGCCAGAAAGACAAACAGGGCGGTGCGGATCATGGCCTGATCCCGGTCTGGACCCGCATCAGGTCGGCCAGGGCCTCGGCCCGGATGGCCGACAGGGTGCGGTCCACCGTGACCCTTTGCTGGGCCCGCACCCGCCAGGGGGCCAGGGCCTCAAGCGCCGGCGGCGGCAGGCGGCGCAGGGTGGTCAGGGCGGCGTCCAGGTCGCCCTCGCCGACCTGACGCTCCGCCAGGCTGAGGACGGCGTCCGGGCTGTCGCCGGTGACAGAGCCGACCCGGCGCAGGGTCACCACGGCCGACAGGGCATGCAGGAGCTGGTCCCAGACCCCGGCGGTCTCTCCCGGGATCCGGGCGGCGCGGGCGGCCTGGGCGGCGGCATTGGTGAAGTCTGCGGCAAGCGCGGCGCGGCTGGGCACCCCGGTCTCGGACAGGGGGCGCAGGGCCCGCAGGTCCGTGGTCAGGGGGTGGGTCCGCTCCAGGGCGGCCATCTCGCCATCGAAGGGGCGTGAGGTCTGGGCCGCTTCGGCCAGGGCGGCGGCGGCCAGGCTGGCGGAGGCGGCGGACAGCATCCGCTGCTGGGCGTCCTCCAGTTCGGCCACCCGGGATTCCAGGGCGGTGAGGTCGGAACCGCTGGCCAGGTCGGCGGCCGGGTCCGGGGCAGGGGCGGCCGCCAGGGGAACAGGCGCTCCCGGCGCCGGACCGGCCAGATCGGGGGCGTCCGGCGGCACCGCCTCCAGGTCTGCGACCGGCGCGGGGGCGGGCGGGGCCTGGCCGAAGGACCTCGCAAACTGGGCGCCGGCAAAGCCGAGGATGACACAGATGATGCAGAGGGCGACCACCGCCGAAACCTGGACGCCGGACCGGCGCAGCGGCGAATAGGCCGAAGGGTCGCGGGGCGGAAGGATGTCGTCTGGCTCTGGCGCGGCGGTCATGGATCTGGCGATTCGTTTCCGGGCCTCTGCGACCCTGCGGTGAGCAGACTAAGCAGGGATGCGTCATTGGGAAACGGGGCAATGGCCTGTCCAGCGCGATTGACACCCTTCAGGGGGGCGCCGGCGGCCTCCGACAGGGCGAAAATCCGCAGATTCGGGGCCGGATGCCGCGTGAGGAAGGCGAAAAGGGCCCGGCCAGCCCTGGGCGAATGGACCAGGACCGCCTCGAGAGTCTCCAGATACGGGGCGACGTCGGGCCAGGGATCCACCTCGCCGGTCTCATAGACCGCCAGGGTCCGGACCTGGATGCCCAGGGCCGCCAGGTCGCCGGCCAGGTCGCCCGCCGCCTGGACCGCGGACGGATGCAGGACGGCGCCGCTGAGGGCCGGAGACTGTGCGCCCATCATCCTGGCCAGGGCGGCGACATCGCCGTCCGCCGAGGTGACTGTGGAAAAGCCGGCGGCCCGCGCCGCGTCCGCCGTGGCGTTCCCGACCGCAAACACCGGCAGGGCCAGCAGGGACGGGGCCGACGATCCCAGGCCCTCGACGAACAGGGCCGGGGCCTGGGCGCTGGTAAAGGCCAGGGCCGCGATGTCGGACAGGTCGCCGAGGGAAAAGGCCAGGGGACGGACCGCCAGCAGCGGGGCGATCAGGGGCTCGAGACCCCGGGCCCGGACCCGGCCCGCCGTTGCGGTCGCGCCGGGCTCTGTGCGGGTGATCCAGACCTGGGGCGGGGTCATGGGCTGCGCCGTCCGCCCATATTGTCTAGCTCAGGGCCGTTTCAGGCAGCAGGATCAGGTCGCCGCCGTCCAGCCGGACCTGATCGCCCAGCTCGACCCCCAGGGCCCTGGCCCGGTCATGGTCGTCCAGTCCAGACAGGGTGACCGCGCCCTCCCGGCGGAAGCGGGC
>CAMAVA010000230.1 GCA_945861515.1 Brevundimonas vancanneytii
TTCCGGAATTCCCGGGTGATGAAGTCGATCTCCAGCACGCCGGAGGGATAGACGATCCGCATGGTCCGCTCCCGCGCCTGCGCATTGCGGGCGGCCTGGAAGACGGCGGTGAAGCCGTCGTCGAAACTGGCCTCGGCGTCCAGGGCATCGCTATCGCCCTCCCCCTCCACGGTAAAGGGCTCGGCCCGGGTCAGGGACAGGGCCAGATCGATGTCATGGATCATCAGGTCCAGGGCGACGGAGACATCGCGGCTGCGCTCCGACGGCGTGCCGCGCCGCACCGCCTCCAGCCTCAGGGGCCGCTCCGGAATGTCCAGCAGGCCCATGGCGCGGGAGACGACCCGCTCCTGATGGCCACAGGCCAGGACCGCCCCCTGCCGCGCGGCCTCGGCAAGCAGCCGGTCGGCGTCGTCAAGCGTGGTGGCCAGCGGCTTTTCCACATAGACGCCCCGGCCGGCTTTCAGCGCCTGGAGCGCGGCGGCCGCATGGGTGGTGGCGGGTGAGGCGATGGTGACGATGTCACAGGCCTCCAGGAGGTCGGCCAGGCTGTCAAAGGCCCGGGTGTCGTTCTGGGCCGCCATGGCCTGGCAGCGCGCAGGGTCGATATCGAACACCCCGGTCAGGGCCGTATCGACCAGCTGGGCGTATTTCTGGGTGTGGTATCCGCCGAAGACTCCGGACCCGACGACACCGGCTTTCAGAAGCTTGCTCATGACGCTGCTCTAACCCAGTTCGCGCCTTTCGCGAACCTCGCCAAGGGGATAAACAGTCGTTTGAAAAAATACAGAACCCCGGAGGATATCCCATGACCCAATCCCGCGAAGTGCGCCTCAAGAGCCGTCCCGAGGGCATGCCCGTCGCCGCCAATTTCGAGGTGGCGACCGTCGAGCTGGCCGCCCCCGGCGCCGGCGAGGTCCAGGTCCGCAACCATTTCATGTCGGTCGACCCCTATATGCGCGGCCGCATGTATGACCGGCCCAGCTACGTGCCCCCCTTCCAGATCGGCGAGGCCCTGCAGGGCGGCTGCATCGGCGAGGTCATCGCCTCGGGCGATCCGGCCTTTGCCGTGGGCGATATCGTCCAGAGCATGTTCGGCTGGCGCGAGGCCTATAACGCCCCGGCCGGCGCCCTGCAGAAGGTCGAGACCCACGGCCTGCCGCTCCAGGCCTTCTTGGGCGTGGCCGGCATGCCCGGCATGACCGCCTATGCCGGCCTGCTGCGCGTCGCGGCCCTGAAGGACGGCGATGTGGTGTTCGTCTCGGCCGCCGCCGGCGCCGTGGGCTCGGTCGTCTGCCAGATCGCCAAGATCAAGGGCCATACGGTCATCGGCTCGGCCGGCGGCCCGGAAAAGGCGGCCTTCCTGAAGTCCATCGGCGTCGACCATGTCATCGACTACAAGGCGACCCCCGACCTGAAGGCGGCCCTTCATGCCGCCGCCCCCAAGGGCATCGACGTCTATTTCGAGAATGTCGGCGGCGAGCATCTGGAAGCGGCCATCGACGCGGCCCGCCCCTTCGCCCGCTTCGCCCTCTGCGGCATGATCAGCCAGTACAACGAGACCGGCGTGCCCAAGGGCCCGTCCAACATCATCCAGGCGGTGGGCAAGAGCCTGAAGCTGGAAGGCTTCATCGTCTCCAACCATTACGACATGCTGCCGGCCTTCCTGAAGGACATGTCCGAATGGATCGCTTCCGGAAAGCTTCAGTGGAAGGACACGGTCGATGTCGGCATCGACAACGCCCCGGAAGCCTTCATCAAGCTCTTCAAGGGCGAGAACATGGGCAAGATGCTGGTCAAGCTGGTCTGATGGATCAGGGCCGGGGGTCTGCGCCTTCGGGCGGCGGATCCCCGGCCTCCGCCACCGGCATCAGGTCCAGGCACGCCGCCATCTCGGACCTCAGACTGGCCATCCGCCCCTCGGCGTCCCCGGTCCTGGCCAGGTCGTCATAGCGGATCACCGTGACTTCCGTGGCCTCCATGGCCGCCTCGGCAAAGGCCGCGTCGCCCTCGATGATATGGTCGACCCAGGTCCAGGCCATCTCCTTGTAGTCGGGCCTTTCCGGGCCCGTCATCCCGTCGGCCTCGCCCATCAGGTTGACGATGGCCAGACAGCTTCCGGCCACCTGGGCGCTGGTTCCCGCCTTGACCGTCCAGTCGCCGGCGCCAGCCGCCATGGGCAGGCACAGGGCCAGGCCGCCGATCAGACCGGAGATCAGCCCGCAGAGCAAGTATAGGCGACGGGAGGACATGGACAGACTTCCACAGGGTCTGGACAGGAAACCCCGGCGGTCGCCGCCCACGGCAAATCCCTAGCAAGGCGGAACCTTTGGCCGCAAGATCAGGGCCCGAAACGGAGGGCCCTTGCGCCGCCTCAGGCCGTCATGAAGTCCAGGCAGCCGGTCATGTCCGAAATCAGGATGGCCAGCAGACCGTCAGACTCCTCGGTCTTGGTCAGGCCGTCATACCGCGTCGACGTATCCGACATGGCCTCGATGGCGACTTCGACAAAATCCTCGTCACCCATTTCGATATAGTCGATCCAGGCCTTGGCCATCGCGTCATACTCCGGGGTCTCCTTTTTCAGCATGTCCTTGCTGATCTCGGCGAACACCATGATGTTGGTCAGGCACTTGCCGGCGTTCTCCGCGCTGGTGCCGGACTTGATGGTCCAGTCGCCGGCCTGGGCCGCCATGGGCAGGCACAGGGCGGCGCCGCCCATCAGGACAGAGATCAAGCCAGAGATCAGGGCTTGGCGATTGGGCAGCATGACGCGGGTTCCACAGGAATTGACCCGCAGACCCTAACAGTCCCGCGCACGCTGCGATCACCCCCACAAGGGGGGCGAAGGCGCAAAATCATGGTTGAAGGCTATGGCCGGGCGGCCAGCTCGGTCAGGGCCCAGGCCTTGCCCTGCTTGCGGAACTTCGCCGTCACCGGCGCGCCGGGCGTCTCGGGCGCAGAGGCCATGACATCGGCAAAGGCGACAAAGGTCGTGCGGCCGGCGGCCAGTCCGGCGCCCGGCGCTCCGGCATGATCCAGGGTCACGGACTCCAGGGTCTGGGACGACAGGCTGCCCTGCACCTCATGCACCGGACCTTCCAGCGGGGGGGCGGCGACGGCCTTCTTGATCTTGTCAGGCCCGGGCCCGCAGGCGACGGCCAGCAGGCAAAGGGCGAGGGCGGCGGCAAGCCTCATGGCGGATTCCCTTCCGGATACGGAGCAGCGACTAGCACGGCCTTGTGACGAAATAACCTCAAGCCTTCCGATGTGGCGCGGCATGGCCTAAAAGCCGCCGTTCGCGGAATTGGCGCGGAATTGGAGAGTGACCTTTGGCGCGGCTGTTTGACGCCTTCATCATGGTTGACTGGAGTGCTTCGGCCACCCCGAAGACGGGCAAGGACTCTGTCTGGATCGGCGTGATCAAGCGCGACATCCGCTTCCGCCCGACCTTCGAGGCCCATAACCCGGCCACCCGGGCCGCCGCCATGACCACCCTTCGCGAGGTCCTGGGCGACCTGCGCCGCAAGGGCGAGCGCACCCTGGTAGGGTTTGACTTCCCCCTGGGCTATCCGGAAGGCACGGCCGCGAAACTGGGCCTGGCGCCCGCCGACTGGTCGTCCATGTGGAAGTTCCTGGCCGACAATGTCGTCGACAAGCCGACCAACCTGAACAACCGCTTCGCCGTGGCCAACAAGATGAACCGGCTGATGACCAACGCCGCCCGGCCCTTCTGGGGCTGTCCGGCCAAGGACGCCCAGACCTGGCTGGCCTCGACCAAGCCCGAGCATGGCGACGACCTGCCCCCCGTCTTCCGCCGCGCCGAACGCGCCACGCAAGGCAAGGGCAAGGCCGGCGCCAAGACCGTCTGGCAGATCTTCGGCAACGGCACCGTCGGCAGCCAGGCCATTGTCGGCATCCCGGCCGTCGCCGCCCTGGCCAGGGAAATGGGCGACAAGGCGAAAGCCTGGCCGTTCCAGACCGGCTGGAAGACCCTGAAACCCGACGACACCGCCGGGCTGGAGGCCATGTTCGTGGAAATCTACCCGGCCCTTGGCGAGGTTCGCCCGGAACCCGGCGAAATCCTCGACCGCGCCCAGGTCCGCGCCCTGTGCGAACATTTCCTGCGCCTGGACGAAGCCGGCAAGCTGGGAGACGCCTTCGCCCCCCCACCCGGCCTGACCCCGGAAGACATAACCGCCGTCGAACAGGAAGAGGGCTGGATCCTGGGGGCCTGATACCCCCTACCCTGCCCTCGCTCAAATTTTACCGTCACCCCGGACGGCCCGAAGGGCCGATCCGGGGCCCAGAGCCACGGCCGCGACCATCGCCGCCGCCAATTCAGACCCCCCGCAACCCTGGG
>CAMAVA010000231.1 GCA_945861515.1 Brevundimonas vancanneytii
GGCCCTGGCCAGGGCCTGGGGCGAGGCCGCCAGGGCGGCCCCCGCCGCACCCAGCGACAGCAGCGATCGCCGGTTCAGCCTCTTGTCCTGCAGGGTCATCCTCGCCTCCCAGCGCCGTTTTGCCCCATGGGGTATCGCAGGTTTTTCAGGCCGTCGAGGCCTGCTCCCCCTTTCCGTCCCGCGACTTACCGGCGATAACCCTGTCCAAACAAACGTTCGGGAGACATGTCATGAAGGCCGCTGTTCTGCGCGAGGTGGGCAAGCCCCTCCTGATCGAAGAGGTCCGCATCGGAAAGCCGGGCCCTCATGAGGTGCTGATCCGCACCGTCGCCGCCGGGGTCTGCCATTCGGACCTGCATTTCGTCGAGGGCAAGTATCCCCATCCCCTGCCGGCCGTGATCGGCCATGAGAGCGCCGGGATCGTCGAGGCGGTCGGCAGCGAGGTCCGCACCTGCAAGGTCGGCGACCATGTCATCACCTGCCTGTCGGCCTATTGCGGCCACTGCAACCACTGCCTGACCGGCCACATGTCCCGCTGCATCAGCCCGGACGTGCGCCGCGACAAGAAGGACGAGCCGCGGCTGTTCCGGGAAGACGCCGACGCGCCGAACATGAACCAGTTCCTGAACCTCTCGTCCTTCGCCGAGATGATGCTGATCCACGAGCATGCCTGCGTGGCCATCCGCAAGGACATGCCCCTCGACGTCGCCGCCCTGATCGGCTGTTCGGTGACCACCGGGGTCGGCGCGGTCATCCACACCTCCAATGTCCGTCCGGGTGAGACCGTCGCGGTCATCGGCTGCGGCGGGGTGGGCCTTGCGGCGGTCAATGGCGCGGCAATCGCCGGCGCCGGCCGGATCATCGCCATCGACATGCATGGCTCCAAGCTGAACCTGGCCAAGGAGTTCGGCGCTACCGACGTGGTCGACGCCAGCCAGGGCGACCCCGTCGCCCAGGTCCTGGAAATGACCAGCGGCGGCGTCCAGCACAGCTTCGAGGCCATCGGCCTCAAGGCGACCACCGAACAGGCCTTCCGCATGCTGGCCCGGGGCGGCACCGCCAACGTCATCGGCATGATCCCGATCGGTGTGAAGATCGAACTGCACGGCGCCGACTTCCTGGGCGAAAAGCGCATCCAGGGATCCTTGATGGGCTCCAACCGCTTCCCGGTCGACATGCCCCGGTTCGTGGATTTCTACATGACCGGCAAGCTGAAGCTGGACCAGATGATCAGCCGTCGCATCAAGCTGGACCAGGTCAACGAAGCCTTCGAGGAACTGAAGCGCGGCGAGCTGGCCCGTTCGGTCATCGTGTTCGACCAATAGAAACGGTCTGAGGCTCCGCGCCTTCCGGCTGCCGCCGGAAGGGGCGGACCATCAATTCACCCAGGCCGCAGCTTCGCCTTCTTCGGACCAGGCGCCGCTGTCCACCAGCCTTTTCAACAGGTCCCGCTCGGTCTTGAGCTTCATCAGGATCGCGCTGTCCTGGTCGCGTTCCAGGTCCTGTTTGGCCGTCTCGACGGCCCGTTCCAGGGCCTCCAGCTTGACCATCAGGTCGAAGGCCAGGGACCAGAGCTGCCGCGCCCTGGCCGGTTCAAGATCTGCTGCCAGGAAGGCCGCCCCGGCCGAACGGGCCACCTGGGCCAGCTGGTCGAACACCCCCTCGCCAAAGCCCCGCGCCTCCAGCCGACGGCGCACCGAGGCCGCATCCACCACATCGGTCTCGAACCGGTACTGCACCAGTTCATCGGCCAGCCGGGACAGCCGCTGGTCGCAGAAGCCGCGGACGCTGACCAGTTCCACCTTGTCGTCAAGCATGTGCGGGTCCTGCAGCACCGCCTGGGCCAGGGCCGCCGCCAGGGGCCGGGGCGAGGTCCGCATCCGGCCGACGGACTCCCGGGTCTGGTCAAACGGCCCGGTCGGGCCTGCGGGCTTGCCCCGGACCCCGTCCCAGCGCTTGCGGGACATCTCCCGCGCCGCCGCCCCGACGGTGAAGACCGGCCGGCTGGTCGGCCAGAGCTGTTCGTAACGGCCCAGCAGATCCTCGCGATAGGCGTCGGCCAGGTCCTTGTCTGCGATGGTGGCGGCGATCTTGCGCAACCGCACCTTCAGCCCGGCCCGGCGCTCTGGCGTGTCCAGGGGCTCCAGGTCGCGCTCGCGATGGAACAGCTGCTCGACGAAGGGCGTGGTGTCGGCCAGCTGGCTTTTGAGGGCGATGGGCCCCTGTTCCCGCAGGACATCGTCCGGATCCTTGCCGCCGGTGACGATGGCGAACCGGAAACTGCGGCCCGGCCTGATCAGGGGCAGGGCCCGGTCGATCGCCGAATTGGCCGCCCGCCGGCCGGCGGCGTCGCCATCGAAGCTCAGGGTCGGCTCGGGATGCAGCCGCCAGAGGACGTCCATCTGGTCTTCGGTCAGGGCCGTGCCCAGGGGCGCCACGGCGGCGATCCCCGCGCGCTGGCAGGCGATAGCGTCCATATAGCCCTCGACCACCACCAGGGCGGCGTCGGCCCCCCCGGCATGCATCAGCTTGCGGGCCTCCGGCAGGCCATAGAGCAGCCGGCCCTTGGAAAAGAGCGGGGTCTCTGGACCGTTCAGGTACTTGGCCCGGGCGGCGGGATCCATGGCCCGGCCCCCGAAGGACACGATCCGGCCCCGGGCGTCGGCGATGGGAAAGATGATCCGGTCGCGGAACCGGTCAAACGGCGCGGCGCCGTCTTCCGGCGAGATCAGCAGACCCGCCTCGACCAGTTCCGGGGCCCGGGCGCCCTTGGCGATCAGATAGTCCTTCAGGGCGTTGCGACCGGCGGGCGCAAACCCCAGGCCAAACCGGCTCCATTCGCCCTCGGGCAGGCCGCGACGTTCCAGATAGGCGCGGGCCTCCCGGCCGTACGGGCGGCGCAGCTCACCCTCGAACCATTTGGCGGCCAGGTCCATCCAGTCGGACAGGCCCTGACGGCGCTTTTCGGTTTCCGCGGCCTGGGGGTCGGGGGCGGGCAGGGGCACTCCGGCCTCGGCCGCCAACCGCTCAACGGCCTCAGTAAAACTGAGCCGCTCGGTTTCCTGGAAAAAGGCGATCAGGTCGCCATGCTTGCCGCTGCTGAAGTCGTGGAAGAAGCCCTTGTCGTCATTGACGAAGAAACTGGGCGACCGCTCCTTGGTGAAGGGCGACAGTCCGACGAATTCACGGCCCTGCCGCTTCAGCTTCACGGTCTTGCCGATCACGTCCGACAGGCGGACGCGGGTCTTGATCTCCTCCAGGAACCGATCGTCGAAACGCATGGGTCCATTAGGCCCCGCCGGGCCGGCAATTCAACTCCGGCAATTCAACTGGCGGACTTCATCGCTGGCGCCCCTGCGGCATCCGTGGCCTTATGGTGAAGATTGCGTCTGCGTCCTGTCCTCAAGGGGGAAAGCCCATGGTCTGGTGGTGGTGGATTGCACCTGCGGTGGCCGCTCTGTTGGGATCGGTCGTCCTGATCCGGGGCCTGGGGTCCCTGTTCAGCGGACGGTTCGTAGGCGGCCTGTTCGGCTCGGCCGTTGGCGGCGCCCTCCTTGCGGCAGGGGCAGTGACCGCCCTGGCGGCCCTGGATGTCCAGACCTATGCCCGGCTGACCTATGAACGGCCGGTGGCCTCCCTGGAAACCCGGCAGCTGGGCCCGCAGCTGTTCGAGGTCACCCTGACAGAGCCGCCCAGCGAGGCCAACGCCAACGGCCGCAGCCAGCGCTACGAAATCCATGGCGATGAATGGCTCATCGAGGCCCGTGTCCTGAAATGGAAACCTTGGGCCAATATCCTGGGCCTGGACAGCCAGTACCGGCTGGACCGGCTGTCAGGACGCTATGAGTCCACCCAGGACGAACTCACAGCGCCGCGCAGCGCCTATGATCTGGGACCCGAGCCCGGCAATGTCGATCTCTGGAAGATCGCCCGCAAGTCGAAGCGCTATGCGCCCATGGTCGACAGCCTCTATGGCGGCGGCGCCTTCATGCCCATGGCCGACGGCGCCCGCTATGAGGTCTGGCTCACCCAAAACGGCCTGATCGCCCGCCCGACCAATCCTGCCGCCAATGCGGCCGGCGCCGGGGGGTGGCGTTAGGTCCCGTTGCTCTGAAGCACTATTGGCTCTACGGCCCGGCCCCTCAAGCGCCGGGAAAGGGCCAGGATCATGGAAGTCAGGGACAGCAACGGCACGGTTCTCGCCGACGGCGACAATGTGATCCTGATCAAGGACCTCAAGGTCAAGGGCTCCGGCGGAGTGACGATCAAGCGGGGAACCCTGATCAGGGGTATCCGTCTCACAGATGACCCGGCCGAGATCGAATGCCGCGCGGAAAAGGTCCGCGACCTGG
>CAMAVA010000232.1 GCA_945861515.1 Brevundimonas vancanneytii
GTTGCACCGCTTCTCCAGGCAGTCCGGGCCTGAGGAAGACGCTCTGCCGGGTCTGCGCGACGCTGATCCAAGCCGTCGAACTTAAACCCGACCCACCGTCGAACGCCCGTCATTCTCTGCCAAAGGCGTTTTTACACAGCCTCGGTCGAACCTGAAGCGCCTTTTCCACGGCCATGGTCGAGAGAAGACTGTCGCCTGGCGAAGGAAGCCTACAGGGCACAGGTGGCATTCTGGGGTCATGCTGCTTGCGGCGCCTGTTTGGCAATGCGATGTTCGGTATGAGCAGGGTGGGGGACACATGCCATTTCGCAAGGCCTGGCTCTGGGTGCTGGTGCTGTTCGCACTGACCTTTGTCGCCTTCTGGCCCGGATATTTCTCGAAGCTGCCGAACAGCGAGCTTGCCCACCACTATCATGCGGCCAGCGCTGTCCTCTGGATGATCCTCGCTATCGGACAGAGTTGGACCGTTCACAACGATCACCTCGCGCTGCACCGTGTCACCGGGCTGGCGGTCTTCCTGCTTTTCCCGTTCTTTCTGATCGCCGGGGTGTGGGTCATCCATGTCGAGGCAACGACCCTGGCGGGCGATTTCACCAGTCTTGACGGCAGGATCATTGCACAGATCGGCTGGTTTGATCTGCTGGCCAACATCGCGTTCGCCTTGCTGTTCTGGATGGGCCTGAAATACCGCTACAGGGTCCAGCTTCACGCCCGCTATATGCTGGCTACCTTGCTGCTGGTGATTTCACCCCTCGGTTTCCGACTGCTCTCGATGGCGGTTCCCTTTCTCGACAATGACGAGAATTTCTCCTTCGCCATGGCCGGTGGAAACCTGATCGCCCTGGCCGTCGCGCTTTACCTCTACCGCCAGGCGCCCAGGCATGGTCAGCCGTTCCTGATCGCTGCAGCGTTCATCATCGCGCAGGAAGTCACCTTTGAGACCCTTGGCCGGATCCCGGCCTGGGCGCCGATATTCGCCAGCATCTCCCATGTGAATCTTCCAGTCCTGCTCCTCCTGACCGGGATCGCCAGTGCCGGGATTGCCTGGCACGGATGGGTTGCCGGCGCGCGTCCAGGCGCCCCCAAGGCCTTGGCCGCCTGACGAGCGTTCATTGCGAACGGGAATTACGGTGACAGCGCATCAGTTGGCCACAAATACCGCCGGGCAGGTCGTCTTGCGCCAGGGATCGAAGGGCAAATCTGACTCGTGCCCTGTCACCTTGGTTCATTGACCCCTCCGGACAGACCTTAACCCCTCACCCTCCCGCGCCGCCGCCGCGCCGCGGGCCCCTCCCTCTCCCTTTGGGAGAGGTAAGCGTCTGATATCCCGCCTTTATTTTACCTCTCCCATAGGGAGAGGGAGGGGCCCATGCGCCAGCATGGGAGGGTGAGGGGTTACGGTGCGGGCGGGGTGATTGGCGCGTTGCCACCGTAATCCGGGATGGGATGGCGGGCGATTGGCGGGGCCGTGACGCAGGGCTGGCGTGGCGCCCGGGGCGTCTTTCGGGCTTGCTGGGATATCTGCTATCCAGGGCAGGGGAGACCGGCATGTCCTTCAAGACCGATACGGCCAGGATCAGGCGGTGGCGCGAGGAGCGACACTGGTCCCAGGAGCATCTTGCCCAACTGGCCGGCGTCGGTCTGCGGACCCTTCAGCGGATCGAGACCGGACAGCAGGCGTCGAGCGAAACGCTCAAGGCGCTGGCCAATGCCTTCAAGGTCGATGTCGCCGCCCTGTCCGTCGATCCGCAGATCGAGGCGGGGGAGATGATCCGGAGCCGGCGGGCAAGGGCGGTCCGGGCGCTGCGCCTGTCATTCTGGATTCATGCGGCCGGTTATGTCGTGGCGGCCGCCGTCTTCATCGCCATCAGCGTCGGGCTCGGCGATTTCGTCATGAAGTGGCCCCTGATCTGGGTGACCGTCGTCGTCCTGGGCCACGGCGCCGTCCTGGCCGTCTTCGAGCTGGTCACGCGCTATGGCGAACAGGCGGGGCAGGGGTCCTGAGGGCGCCGGAATTAAGTTGGCCGGATTAACTTGACAGTGCAATAATTGGCCAAGAACAGTCGGCGGGGAGTTCATCTTGCGCCATGGGTTGAAGGGCAAAGTCCTTTATTGCACTGTCAACGTAATTCCTATGCTCGATGTAGGGCCCAACGAGCTGTGGATGGAAGGGGCCGAACGTGAAGAGTCACTTAGAACGAAGCGTGGTGTTGGACAGCAGTTCCAAGTTCAAAAATCTCTACTCATGGAGTGTGAGTGAGATCGGGGATGCATCCGCGAGGGCAGCAACAAAGCAAATCCCGTGGGGTTGTTCCGTCTACTTCACACTGTTCGATGTCCAGCTAGTCTCGTCAGTCACGCGGGACCGTTTTAGCATCGGCGGTGACGAGCCGCCGATCGTCGTTGAGAAGACCTATATCCGAGCGAAATTGCGTTCGGGCCACCCCACGGACATCTCGCGCACGATCGAATACTCGATGTTCGGCACGGCTCGAAAAATTGAAGACCTTAGCCTGTCCATCTATCCAAAGTCCGCAGCCGACCTCCATGACTGCCGTGTGTTTGGCGGTGTCTCGTACACGTACGAAATGGATTTTCGCGAAGAGACGTGTCCAGATTATTTGAGCTTCACGCTCTACCTTCGAGATGAACTCTTTACACAGTTGGCCTCCAGAATTGACCAGAGAGCCATCGGAGTCGGAACGCTCCGTGTGGACAGTGTCGACGGCTTCTATTCAGACTGGTCTCCGTCGATCTCTACTAGCCACATCAAGGTGCTGACATCGGATGAAAAGGATCACCCCGTCGAAACACCTGTAGGCTGTGAGATTCTACTGCCTAGGCTGGGAATGGTCGGAAGCTTCGACCTGAACTTTTGGAGCGAAGGCCTACACCCAAGTCCCGGCACCGTAGGCATTTCTGAAGAGCTTGAACATGCCGCCGCCCAGGCCGACGGGAGTGATGAATCACTGAGTTCTCCGCTGATTGCTCCCCAAGTCCTGACGCTTCTGAAATCGCTTCGGCTTGTTGCATGGATCATCGCCGCGCTGCTTTTGATCGTAGTATTCAAATAGTCTGATAGTATAATATCTGATCGAGAATTTGAAGGTCTCAGTAGCCGCCAACCGCATCGCGTTAGCGGGACGCTTCTCAGGACCATTTTGGGTCGGTAGTCAAATATACGCCAAGAATGGACAGCGTTCGGCACAACGGCCTAACTGGCGGACCGTCTTAAGCTTCAGCAAGGAAATTTTTGGGTATGGCCGACGACCGGAAGATGATTATGGAAAACGCCCACTTGTCCTTTGCGCGTGAGACTTTGAGAACCTTCATGGACGCAGTCGCCCAAGTGCGCGCGATTAGTGCGATTAAGGGTCATCCGTATTTCCTCACCGTGGCGCAACGAAATGCCTACGACACTGCGATCAATTCCTGGTGCATTTTGTTTGGCTCAGACCATGCGGACCGCCAGCAGATTCACTGGAAAAACTTGTTCGACAACGACGCCTTTCGGGCCAATTTACTTCGGTCCCTAGACCTTTCGAAGGAGGCTTGGGTCGAGTACAGAAAATTGCTCGTAGATTACCGTAACGAACTTACCGCTCATCGCGACTTGAATCCTGTCTCTCGCATCCATCCTTCGTTCGACACCGCGCTCAAGGCCGCCGATTTATTTGACGAACAGCTTCGAGTGAAAATCGAGAACGAGACTGGGCGGAAGACGGTGGGGCCATCGCTCCTAGATGAGTTTCAAGAACGGCTAAGACTATTCAATGATCAGGCCGAAAAAGCGTCGACTGCGATAAACGGATAGCATCAAGCCGAACTTCACTGGGCCCGCAATGGAGCGGTGCTCGCAGTCGCTTTCCGGCCAAGAAACGGACTTTTGCCTCCCATCCCCACCACCGCACCGCCGGGACTCAGGCTTCAGAAACTGGCCACTAGCCCCCGTCCCCCGCCAGCGCCTCGGCCAGATCAATCGCCAGGTCGCCCCGGCCGGCCACTTCCACCCGCTGCAGCCCCAGCCAGCCGGCCATCAGGCGCAGCTCTTGCGCCAGGGCGGCAGGGGTCTCCGGGGTGGCATGGGGTTCGCGCCAGGCGGCCTGGACCTGCAGGATTCCGGCCTTGCGTTCGGCCTTCAGGTCCACCCGGGCGGTGATGGCCTCGCCCTCCAGGAAGGGCAGGACGTAATAGCCGTGTTCGCGTTTGTGGGCCGGGGTGTAGATTTCCAGCCGGATCCGGACGCCGAACAGGCGCTCGGT
>CAMAVA010000233.1 GCA_945861515.1 Brevundimonas vancanneytii
GGCCTACTGGTTTGCTTCCAAGGAAAACATCCAGACCCATGGCGGGATGGGTTTCACCTGGGAAGTGGACTGCCACCTCTATTATCGCCGTTCGCGTCAGCTTGCCCTTGTGGCCGGCGGACCGAAGGTCTGGAAAGAGCGGCTGGTTAGCCAGCTTGAACGCAAGAACGCCGCCTGAGTTCGGAAGGAACGATCATGGATTTCAACGACTCCCCGGAAGAAGCCGCCTATCGCGAATCCGCGAGGGCCTGGCTTGAAGCCAACGCCACTGAGCACAAGTCGACCTCCGCCAATGGCCGGCGTCCCAACAGTCCCGAGCACATGGCTGCGGCCAAGGCCTGGCAGACCAAGAAGGCCGAGGCCGGCTACGCCTGCATCACATGGCCGAAGGAATGGGGCGGCGCTGGCGGCAATCCCATCCAGTCGGTCATCTTCAATCAGGAAGAAGCCAAGGTTGGCGTCAACTACGGCTATTTCACCATCGGCCTTGGCATGTGCGTGCCGACGGTCATGGCCTTCGCCAATGATGAGACCAAGCAGCGTTTCGTCGGACCGGCGGTCAAGGGTGAAGAGATCTGGTGCCAGCTGTTCTCCGAACCGGCGGGCGGCTCCGACGTTGCTGCGTCCCGCACCCGCGCTGTTCGTGATGGCGACGAGTGGGTGATCAATGGCCAGAAGGTCTGGACCACCGGCGCCCAGTACTGCGACTTCGGAATCCTGCTCGTCCGGACGGATGTCGATGTGCCCAAGCACAAGGGCATGACGATGTTCTGGATCGACATGCATGATCCGGCCGTTGAAGTGCGTCCGATCCATCAGGCCTCGGGCGGCTCTGAATTCAACGAGGTCTATTTCACCGATCTGCGGGTCAAGGACAGCCAGCGGCTGGGCGGCGTCGGCGACGGCTGGAAGGTCGCCCTGGTCACCTTGATGAACGAGCGCTTGGCCGTCGGCGGCTCTTCTGGCCCGGACTACAAGACCATCATGGAACTGGCCCGTGAAACGGACGGCGTCAGCGGCGCGGCCATCAAGGACGGCGCCTTCCGCGAGAAACTGGCGGACTGGTACGTGGCCGCCGAAGGACTGAAGTTCACCCGGTTCCGCACCATGACGGCCCTGTCTCGCGGCCAGACCCCTGGCCCGGAAAGCTCAATCGGCAAGATCATTGCCGCCAACCAGATGCAGGAAATGGGCAACTATGGCGTGGAGATGGAAGACCAGTACGGAATCCTGGCCGACCCCTCCGAGGCGCCGCTCCAGGCAGCCTTCCAGCAGAGCCTGCTCTGGGCGCCTGGCCTGCGGATCGCTGGGGGCACGGACGAAATCCTGAAAAACATCATTGCTGAGCGGGTTCTGGGTCTGCCCGGTGACGTGCGCGTCGACAAGGACGTGGCCTTCAAGGATGTTCCGACCGGCCGTTAGGACCATCCCGTCACCGCGTCCTTCGGGGCCACTGTGACAGGTTGAAAGCGATAGCCGCTCGGGGCGACCCGGGCGGCTCTTTTCGTGATTCGCGGCCGACCCCGACAGATTGCCTTGTGTCGATGGACGCATCGCGGGCTCGCTCGTCAGGCCGCAGTCGCCTGGAAGACTGGCTGCAGGTGGCCCAGGTGGTGGCAATCTGACAACTATGTCGCCCTGGATTTCTCCTGAAGGGCGAATGCTGTTCATTCCCGCTTCAGGTGCGTGGATTGAGAGTAGGGTTAACGACCGCGCAAACTTGACAGTCAGGTGTGCGAGGCCAACAGTGCCGTTGGGATTATGGTTAACGGCGGGGATGGGGGCTTGCGGATGTACGACGCCAGCGATGCCGAAACCAGGTTCCTTCTGGACCCTGTGACTGTCGCCGAACCCGGCGGTTCCAGCCCAGATGAGCCACCTCCAGGACCTGCTCGCCAAAAATCTCGGCTTCGTAGCCTCGTTGTGGCCGGAGCGGTCGCCGCTATCGTCTTGCCGCTTATAGGATGCGACACCGCGCCGGGCGGGCTGCTCGGCAAGAAGTCGGAAGCGGCCTGCCCCAGACCGCAACTGGCGACGGTGTCCTCTCCGCAGTTCAATGCCCAGCAACAGGAAATTCGCATTCTGAGGCGCGCGGCGTTCCGCGGCGACTTCTTTGCGCAACTGGAGCTCGGCCGGCGATACGAAGGCCAGAGGGCTGTCGACCGTAACCTGGACGACGCCGTAGAGGCTGCTGTGTGGTACGCCATGGCCCTCAGCAATCCCGATGGCTATGCTCAGGTCTCGGCCCTGGGACGGCGGGCGTCCAATGGAGACTCGACGACAACTTCTCGGTTCGACAACTGTCGGGGCGTAGAAAGACGGACCGCCTATGGGACCCTGGATCGCTTGCTGGCCAGGATGGGCTCGTCCGAGCATGAAAAAGTCCGGTCCCGGATGATCTATATTCTGTCCAGCCAGGGGGCGGAAGGCTTCCGAACCCTGGCCCGCATTCATGATGACGGGTTTGGCCTGTTTGGCGAGCCGTCTGACAATCCCCAGGCGGTGGCCGCCAAGGGGCGTCCGCACAGTCCAGGCGCCCCGGCTGCGATGAACCTGTTCCCGAGAAATGATGTCGATGCCTATCTCTACAACTATCTGGCGGTGCAGACCGGAGATGTCGGCGCCTATGTGATGCTCAAGGACTTCGAGCGCTCGTCTGCTCAGCGGGCCGGCTACGGCGCCTTCGTCGAGTCCAAGGCCAAACGCTGGGTGCCGCCTTACGAATTCTATCCGCCCGATTCGCCCGCTTCAGGCGTGACCCACGCAGACGAAAGCAATTGGCGAGACGAAGACACGGACGTTGCGCTTGAGCGGCTCGATGAACTCCCCTTCGTTCATATTGCTGAAGCACTGGCTTATCTTAAGGTCGCGTCCAAGTCTGTCTCAAAGGAAGCCGAGCTCCGGCCAGGCGAAATAGAAGCCTTCCAAGTGGATCTGGGTCGTGAAAAAACCGGGCGATTGACCGGGATCGAGAAAGTACGGGCAATTCAATACGCTTCGGTCAACGGTTCGCCCAAATCGCAGTTGGTGCTGGCGGTTATGTATTCAGAGGGTGTTGGCGTCCGGCGTGACTATGCTCGGGCTTTCTATTGGTACACGGAGGCCAGCAAGCAGGGGTCTGCTGAGGCCAAGTACGCCATATCGACCTTCTTTTCGCTAGGCCTTGAAGGTGTGGCGGACCAGAACAAGGCACAAGCCGTAGTTTATCAGATCGATGCAGCCTTGGCGGGCTTCAAGCCCTCGATCGGCCGTCTGCAGCAGTTGCTGCAGCAGGTCACCCCGGAAACTCGTCCTGTCCGCGAAAGGGTATACCGCTGATGTCGAGGCACCCCGTTCTGCGGCTCTTTGTAGCCGCTTCAACTCTTTTTGGACTGCCGCTCGCTGCAGAGCCTGTCCTAGCCTACCCTTCGGCTCGGATTGATGAGCAGATTCGCCCCTATTTTGGCGGGCTTATCGTTCCACCGTTAAGGCATCGATCCGCTCCAACTGTGGATCCAACGCGCCCACCTGAAAGAAAAGAGGTAACATGTCCCGGCGGCGGATCTGCACGTAGTAAAGCCGAGTGTCCTCCTGTCGTGTATTCTCGTGACCAGCTTTCCGCAGTGGTCGATTGCTCGGATGACAACGCGGGGGACCGTCCGATTGAAGAAGCTCTTCGAGTCTTGGCAGATAACGGCATCCTTTATCTGAGGGGCGCTGCCTCATGTTGGGAAACCATCTACGTCGATAACCCCGTTGTCATCGCCGGAGAAGGGTACTCCGCGTTCGGCGCGAAGGCTGAGGGCGCGGCGCACTTGGCACCGCCGTTGGGTTCGCCTTGCATCGTTGTCTCCCGCAGCGTTCGCCTCGAACTTCGAGACGTCAACCTTCTGGCCGAAGAAGCGGGCAGCAGTGCCTGTATACAGGCCACGGACGCCGAGGTTTCCCTTGTAAGGACCCGGGTGAGCTATTGGGGCGACGGCTCGGCCGTCATGACCAAGGGCGGTCGCCTCTACATGCGGGACAGCCTCGTCGACGCCAGGACCTGGGATGCCGCCGTCGTGGCGGAAGACACCGTGGTCGACATCGCCAGAACCCGGATCACCGGCGAGTCGAGCGGACTTGATCTGATGCCGGGCAACGGGGAGTCGAAGCTCGAACAGGTCGGCGTCGTTTCCAGGGGCGGGGAAACGCCGGGCGACGTCGGCATTCTGGTTCGCGGACAACGCAGCGGGACAGGAACGCTG
>CAMAVA010000234.1 GCA_945861515.1 Brevundimonas vancanneytii
CTGACCGAGGTGACGGCCGATGGCCGGTCCTGGCTGGTGACCTGGGGCCTGCTCAACCTGACCCACCGCGACTCCCACACCGACCCTGCGCCGCTCAAACCCGGCCAGCGCCAGGATGTGACGGTCGAGCTGAAACTGATCGCCCACCGCTTCAGCCCGGGCAGCCGCATCCGCATCGCCCTCAGCCAGGGCCTCTGGCCCCTGGCCTGGCCGGCCCCCGGCAAGCCCGTCCTGACCCTCACCCTCGGCCGGAAGTCCCGTCTCACCCTGCCGGTCCGCCCCCTCGAGGCGGCCCCCTACAAACTGTCCATCGCCGAGGTGATAACCCCCGTCGCCCCGGACCAGCCCCACCCCACCGCCATCACCCAGCCCGTCGCGCCCGGCCACTACAGCCTCGCCAACGACGCCCCGACCACAGACCGCACCATCGCCGCCACGGGCACGATCCTGTCCCGAGGCCAGTGGGAGCAGAGCGAAATCCACGAAGGCCAGCCGGACAGCAGCCTCTGGTACCAGACCGTGAAGATGGGCTGGAAACGCGGCGACTGGTCCTGCGACGTCGAAGCCCGCTACCGCCTGACCAGCACCGCCAGCCATTTCGAGCTGTCAGAGACGCTCATTGCGCGGTCGGGGGACAAGACGCTGTTCGAACAACAGCATGACAGCAGGATCGCGCGGGAACTGATGTAGGGGAGGGCGAAGCTAAAGAGCAGGCCTGTCCGCCACGCCCACCCGGCGCTGGACCTGACAACCTTGCCCCGGGGGGGAATTATCTGTTCTGGACGAAAATGGTGGGTGCAGTAGGATTCGAACCTACGACCCGCTGATTAAGAGTCAGCTGCTCTACCAACTGAGCTATGCACCCGTATCGACGGACCGGGCGCAGCCCGACGGCGAGGGCGCGGAACATAGTCGAAAAGCGACGGGACGCAAGGGGCGTAATTCATGGCCAGACGCGACATCACCGGGGCGGTGGATTTTCCTTATCTGGAAGGGTTTGCGGCGGGGGATACGGCCCTGATCGCCGAGGTTCTGGACCTGTTTCGCGAGCAGGCGGCCATCTGGTCGCGCATGCTCGATGCCGAAAATGAGGGCTGGCGGGATGCGGTCCATACCCTCAAAGGCGCCGGGCGGGGAATCGGGGCCAATGCCCTGGGCGAGGCCTGCGAGCGGGCCGAACAGCAGGGGGCGGGCGCCCTGCCGGGGGTTCACGCCGCCCTGGACGCCGCCCTGATGGATGTGGCCGCCTATCAGCACGAACAGCAGCTCAGGTCCCTGAAGGGCTGAGCGGCCGGCAGGGCAGGGTCAGTCCTTGCGGGTGCGGTCCCAGACCGAGAATTCATAGGCGATGCAGCGGTCGACCAGGGTGCGCCAGACCGGCTCGGCAATGGCGTGGGACAGGCCGGTCAGGCTGGCCTGGGCCTTGACCTTGGCCACCACATCCTCGATCCGCGCCACGTCCCGCACCACGCCCCGGTGCGGCTTGATCCGGGCGGCGGCGTCCATATAGCCCTGTCGCTCGGTCAGCAGGGCCACCAGCGCCCGGTCGAGGGCGTCGACCCCTTGGCGGACCTCGGCCATGGTGGTGCAGTCCAGGGGCGCCACGCGGGCATCGGCCACACAGTCAAGGATGGGCAGCAGGGCGTCTTTGGGCATTCTCGACTCTAGGTCTCGTCTGGAACTTGTGGAACCGGCGGCCTTGCGACCAACGTCCCCTCCCATCGCGCGAAATGGCCTCAGATGCCAGCGCCGTTGTCGAGGGTCAGGAGCGCGGCTTCATGGGCCGCCGCCTCCTCCATCAGCCAGGAGACAAAGGCCTTGACCTGGGGCAGGCGGCCCTTGGTCTTGGGATGGACGACATAATAGGCAAAATCCACGGCGGTGGTGATCTGCAGCGGGGTGACCAGCCGGCCGGCGTCCAGGTCGGCCTGGGCCAGCGTGCGCTTGGCCAGGGCCACGCCCCGGCCGCCCAGCGCCGCCTCGATGACCAGGCTGGACTGGTTGAAGCGGGGCCCGCGCGCCCCGTCCACGCCCTTGATCCCCCGGGCCGCCAGCCACATCACCCAGTCGGGGCAGCTGTCGTCGGCGTCCGGCGAGCCATCATGCAGCAGGATATGGTGGGCCAGGTCGCCGGGCGATTCCAGGGGGTTGTCGGCCAGCATGGCCGGACTGACCACCGGGATCACGGTCTCGCTCATCAGCCGGATGACCTCCAGCCCGGGATAGCGGCCGCCGCCATAGCGGATGGCCAGGTCGATCTCGTTGGCCGCAAAGTCCACGACATCCATGCCGGCCGACAGCCAGACATCGACCTGCGGATGCTTGGCCTCGAATTTTCCAAGCCTTGGAACCAGCCATTTGGCGGCGAAACTGGGGGCGGCGGTCAGGGTCAGTCGCCGGCCGTCGACCGCCGCGGTCAGCAGGGAGGCGGCCTCCGCCAGCCGGTCAAAGGCCTCCCGCAGGGCGGGCAGGGCGGTCTGGGCCGCATCGGTCAGCAGCAGGCCCTTGGGGGTGCGCTTGAACAGGGCGGCGCCGACATAGTCCTCGAGGTTCTGGATCTGCTGGGACACCGCGCCCGGCGTCACGGACAGCTCGTCCGCCGCCCGGCTGAAGTTCAGATGCCGCGCCGCCGCCTCGAAGGCCCGCAAGGCATTGAGCGGGGGCAGGCGTCGACGCTGTTCGGCGGCTTTATCCATCCTAGTTTTCCTGGACGCCCCGGCAGAAGACCTTGGTTGCGAAGTGGTCGAAGGAGCCCCAGTTTGCAAGGGTCCGGTGGTGGCAAGGCCCTTTTCCACGCCGGATATGGGACAGGACAGGCTGCCAACGCGCCTGTCCTGTCCCTGTCTGACCATCGGGGCCGGCTTGTAGAGAACCTATCGCACCATGACACCGATTCGAACTGCGCCCAACGGCAAGCGCAAGCTTGTCCTGCTGGACCGCCAGAAGGTAGCGGCGGCGACGCCGACGGCGGGCGTTGTCTGGCTGGTCGGGGCGGGGCCAGGCGATCCCGAACTCCTCACCCTCAAGGCGGCGCGGGTCATCGCGGCCGCCGACGTCATCGTCCATGACGGGCTGGTGTCTGCCGGGATCCTCGACATGGCGCCGGCCCGGGCCCGGCTGATCAATGTCGCCAAGCGCAAGAGCCGCCACACTCTGCCGCAGGACGACATCAACCACCTGATCGTCAGCCTGGCCCTGCAGGGCCTGACCGTCGTGCGGCTCAAGGGCGGCGATCCCTTCATCTTCGGCCGGGGCGGCGAGGAACTGACCGCCTGTCGGGAGGCCGGGGTCGACTGCCAGGTGGTTCCGGGCGTCACCGCAGCCCTGGCCGCAGGCGCGCTTGCCGGCGCGCCCCTGACCCACCGGTCCCTGGCCCAGTCCGTCACCTTCGTCACCGGCCATGCCGCCCATGGCGAGCCGGACCTGGACTGGCCGGCCCTGGCGCGCGGCAACCAGACCGTGGTCATCTATATGGGCCTCTCCACCGCCGGCGTCATCGCTGATCGCCTGCTGGCCGCCGGTCGGGAAGCAGCCACCCCGGTCCTGGTGGTCATCAATGCCAGCCGCCCGGACGAACAGCGCCTGGCGACCAGCCTCTCCGGGCTCGCCGCTGCGGTCGAGGGGCTGGCCGGTCCCGCCCTGCTGATGATCGGCGAGGCCATGGCCCTGGCGAACATCGAGGGCCAGGCGGTCATCGGTGGGGTAGCCGGCGCAATCCTTTCCGAACGGGTGTCCGCATGAAGGTCCTGACCGCCAACCGCCTGATCGATGGCGAGGTCGTGTTCTGGCGCGGCGGCCAGTGGGCCGAACGCTTCGCCGAGGCCGACGTCTTCACGGCCGAAACCGCAGCAGTCGGGGAGGCGGCCGTGACCGCCGCCAAGGGCCAGCCGACCGTCGTGGTCGATCCCTATCTGATCGATATCGCCGACGGGCCTTCCGGGCCCGCGCCGGTCAGCTATCGCGAACGCATCCGGGCCCTGGGCCCGACCAATGAACCCGATCACGGAAAACAGGCAGAGGGCGGGGCGGCCATCGCGGCGCTCCAGGCGGCCACCGGCGCCGCCCGCTCCACCGGCCGTGTCGACCTGATCCGCAGAAAGTAGTCCCGCATGTATCGCTATGACGCCATAGACAAGGAATTCCTCGCCGACCGGGCGGCCGAGTTTCGCGGCCAGGTCGCCCGACGCCTGGCCGGAGACCTGACCGAGGACCAGTTCAA
>CAMAVA010000235.1 GCA_945861515.1 Brevundimonas vancanneytii
AGCGGCACGCGCATGCATCCCATGACCGTCGTGACGTCGAAGCAACTGCTTCCGATCTATGACAAGCCGATGATCTATTATCCCCTGTCAACCCTGATGCTCAGCGGTATCCGGGACATTCTGATCATCTCAACACCGCATGACCTGCCGTCCTTCCAGAGACTGTTGGGCGATGGATCCGCCTGGGGACTGTCGCTCAGTTACGCAGTCCAACCCCGGCCCGAAGGACTTGCCCAGGCCTATGTGATCGGGGCCGATTTTGTCGCCGGTCAGAGATCGTGCCTGATTCTGGGCGACAATATCTTCTATGGCCATGGCCTGCCGAAGATCACAGCAGCTGCTGCAGAAGGTGAGGGCGCGACCGTACTGGCCTATCGGGTGACCGATCCCCAACGCTACGGGGTCGTGGAGTTCGACAGCGATATGCGGGCCCTGTCCATCGAGGAAAAGCCGGTCAAGCCGCGCTCCAACTGGGCGGTTACCGGGCTGTACTTCTATGACCATCAGGTCGTGGACATTGCCGCCGACCTCAAACCCTCATCGCGAGGCGAACTGGAGATTACCGATGTCAACCGGATCTATCTCGAACGCGGACAGCTGTCGGTTCAGATGATGGGGCGTGGTTTCGCGTGGCTCGACACGGGCACCCCGGACAGCCTGCTCGAGGCGGCGGAGTTCGTCCGGTCGCTGGAAAAGCGCCAGGGATTCAAGATCGCCTGTCCCGAAGAGATCGCCTGGCGGATGGGCTGGATTGATGATGCGGGGCTGGAGGCCTGCAGCCAGGCCTTCCCAGGCCCCTATGGCGCATATCTCCGGGCCCTGCCGGACGGCCCAAGAGGGCTCTGAAGCATGGTGGATGCCTAGTCCCTGCTGGCCTTGCGCAGGGCCTGACCCAGCCTGATGGTGCGTCGCCAGACGGTGACCAGTGTTCCAGCAGCGATGGCGCCCAGTCCGATCAGGAGAATCTCGCCGTTCCAGCCCCAAAGGGGCTCAACGGCCGCTGCCAGGCTGGTGATCGACAGGGCGAACATTCTCTGTGGCTTGGCCATGGGTCCGCCAAAGTCGGCGGGCAGCCCCAACCCTCGTCCGAGCTCGCGGACATAGGCGGTCAGCAAAGCCAGCGCCGCCGCGATCCAGCCGAGCGCCACCCCAGCCTGGAAACCCGCCGCCTGTGCGCCGTAGCCGGCGCCGACCAAGAAGAAGACATCGGCAAACCTATCGGGAAGTTCGTTCCAGATCGGCCCGGTCGGCGTGGCCAGTCGCTGTTCAACCGCCACCATCCCGTCCAGCAGGTTGCAGAGCAACCGCAATTGGATGCAGGCCACAGCCATAACGAGGGCGGCCGCGCGGCCCCAGCCCTCTGCCGTGCCGGACAGCATGAAGAGGGCCCCGCCGACGGCGGCAAATCCGACACTGACGGCTGAGATGCCATTGGGCGAGACCCCGGCCCTGCCGAGCCGGGCCGATAGGCGACCCGCCCAGGCCGAGGATCGGGACTTCAGAGGCCGGCGGTTGTCCAGGTCTGCCATGGGTCGGTCCCCGGGCCTCGTTCAGCCGACCATTGCTTCTCCGGCCGTTCCGGTCAATCGGCGGTAAGTAGGCCCAACTTGAAGTCCCTAGCCTGAGTCAGCCCCCTACAGCACCCATCCCCCGGCCATGCCGGTGACATTGCCGGTGAAGGCGATGGCCAGGTCGGCCAGGCCGTCGCCGTTGGTGTCGGCCTGCAGCAGGGTCTCGTTGGTTCCGCCGTTATAGGCCAGGGTGTACTGGCCCGCCACGCCGGTCAGGGCGCCGGCCAGGACAAAGGCCTGATCTCCCGCCAGGCCGGCATTGGCGTCGATGGCGGCCAGATCCAGGATGTCGGCGCCGCCCATGTCACGGATCAGGTCCCGGGCCGCATTGGTGGAGTCCGCAGCCGCCAGATAGATGAAGCGGTCACCGCCGCTCCCGCCGGTCAGGATGTCGGCGTCGCCGCCGCCGGTGATCTGGTCATTGCCGACGCCGCCGTCCAGGGTGTCGGCGCCCTTCAGGCCCAGCAAGGTATCATTGCCAAGTCCGCCGATCAGCACGTTGTTCGCCGTGCTGCCGGTCAGCAGGTCGTTGAAGGCCGAGCCCGTGAGATTCTCGATGCTGACCAGGGTGTCGAGGCCTGCGCCAAGGGTATTCTGGGCGCCCGCCAGTCCGAGGTTGACCGTGACGGCCGCCGCCGCCCCGGCATAGCTGGCCGTATCCGAGCCCGTATTGCCGTTCAGCAGGTCGTCTCCGGCCCCGCCCTCCAGGATATCGTTGCCGCTCCCGCCATCCAGGCTGTCAGCCCCCTCGCCGCCGTTCAGGAGATTGGCGTTGGTGTCGCCGGTCAGGCTGTCATTGAAGGCCGAGCCCGTCAGGTTCTCGATCCCGGCAAGCGTGTCGGTCCCGGCCCCGATGGTGTTCTGCGCCCCCTTGATGGCCAGACTGACGGTCACGCCGCTGGAAGCGGTGCTGTAGCTGGCCGTATCGACCCCCTTGTCGCCATCGACGATGTCATTTCCATCCCCGCCCTCGATCAGGTCATCGCCCTTGCCGCCGACCAGCTTGTTGGCGCCGGCGTCGCCGGTCAGGCTGTCCTTGAAGTCGGACCCTGTGACACTCTCGATGGCGCTGAGGGTGTCGTTGCCTGCGCCGCCGCTGGCCAGACCGGTGGACAGATTGACCACAACGGCCGCAGCCGCCAGGGCGTAGGTCACCGTGTCGATGTCGTCTCCGCCGTTGAGCAGGTCATTGCCCAGGCCGCCATCAAGGATGTCCTTGCCAAGGCCGGCATAGAGGGTGTCGTCGCCGTCGCCGCCGCTGATGGTGTCGACGCCTTCGCCGGCCAGGACCGTATCATTGCCGATGCCGCCGCTGATGACGTCGAGCCCATCGCCGCCATAGATGACGTCGTCGCCGTCTTCGCCCTGGATCGCGTCATTGCCGATGCCGCCCTGCAGGATGTCGCCGCCCAGGCCGCCGCGCAGGGTGTCATCCCCGTCGCCACCGTCGATATTGTCGTCCCCGCCCTCGCCATTGAGGATGTCGAGGCCAAGGCCGCCGGTCAGGACGTCCTCGCCCTCGCCGCCGAACAGGCTGTCATTCCCCGCCCCGCCGGTCAGGATGTTGTTGAGGCCATTGCCGGTCAGGATGTCATTGAAGCCCGAGCCGATCAGGTTCTCGAAGCCGCTGACCGTATCGGTCCCGGCGCCGCCGGTGTTCTGGGCTCCGGCCAGGGCAATGGAGACGGTGATCCCGGCCCCGGCGCCGGCATAGGACAGGGTGTCGAGCCCGCCCGCGCCATTGATGGTGTCGTTGCCGGCCCCGCCCTCGAAGGTTCCGTCAAAGTCGTTGCCGGTCAGGACGTCGTCAAAGGCCGAGCCCACCAGGCCCGAGATATTGACCAGGGTGTCGTTGCCATTGGCCCCGGTGTTCTGGGGACCGCCGATGGTCAGGTTGATCGTGACAGGGTTGAACGAGGAGGCATAGGAGACGGTGTTGCGCCCGGTTCCGCCATCCAGCAGGTCGTCGCCGACCCCGCCGTCCAGGACATCGTCGCCATCCTGGCCATAGAGGCTGTCAGCGCCATCCCCGCCCTGCAGCAGATCGTTTCCGACTTCGCCATAGAGGGTGTCATTGTCGGCGCCGCCCTGGAGGTTATCAGCCCCATTACCGCCGAACAGGCTGTCGGCGCCAAACTGGCCCTGGATCAGGTCGTCGCCATCTTCACCATACAGGCTGTCGGAATCGTCGCCGCCGGCGATGGCGTCATTGCCCAGGCCGCCATAGAGGGTGTCGGTCCCGGCCTCGCCGCCAAGGGTGTCGTCGCCGTCACCGCCATAGACGGTGTCATTGCCCTGGCCGCCCAGGATGGCGTCATTGCCCAGCCCGCCGTTCAGATAGTCATTGCCGCCATTGCCATTGATCGTGTCGCCGCCGCCGACGCCATAATAGCGGTCGGCCGCGTCCGTGCCTTCATAGAGGTTGGCGGCGGAGGTCCCGACCACCGAGGCGAAGGTCCCGACTGTGAAGTCTGACAGGAGGATGTTTGTGACGGTTCCGGGGGCGAACTCGATTGTCAGGTCGGCTTCCGACAGGGTCGAGTCTGCGTCGATGTCGAAGACCAGAACCGTCTTGGCGCTGCCGCCAGACCCGACCCGCGCCCACCAGACCTGCAC
>CAMAVA010000236.1 GCA_945861515.1 Brevundimonas vancanneytii
GGCCGCGCCAAACCCTTTGCGCCGGCCCGCCCTTTCGGCTAGACAACCCGCCTCGCATTGCGAGGCACCCGTAGCTCAGCTGGATAGAGCGTTGCCCTCCGAAGGCAAAGGTCACACGTTCGAATCGTGTCGGGTGCGCCAGTTTCAGACTGGTGTTTCCAGCGCGGGACGGTGATGTCCAGGAAGCGGACCTGCTGGCATTGAGCTCTCGGGTGGTCGCTCAAGAGTCCTTCAAAATCCGATTGAGTGTGTTGGCCGCCGCAGCCATTTCGTAAGCATTGCTTTGGGAAAGCCCCGATGCCAGCAGCGCTGCCTTCCACAGCGCCCAGCAACGACCACGCATCCATGCGGTATCGTCCGGTTTGAGGACGTCCAGGAAGGCTCCGCGCTCGTCCGTATCGAAGAAGCTCCAGGCGATGGCGAAGTCGCAGGCGGGATCTCCCGCGCAGATCAGCCCGAAGTCGATGACAGCACTCAATCTGCCCTTCTCGACCAGGAGATTGCCGGGCGACAGGTCTCCGTGAACCCATAGTGACGGGCGGTTCCATGTTGTGAAGGCGCCCTCTTCCCAGATCGCCAGCAAGGCCGATCTGTTCCAGCCTGGGTCGAGCCGGCCGATCGCTTCGCGGGCCTCTGCATCGTAGAACCGGATGGGTCCTCCCCGATGAAAGGTTCCGCCGCCCGGAACAGGCGCCCCGGACGGATTGATGCGATGAAGGGCGTGGATGAAACCCGCCAACTGCTGAGCGAAGGCGATCCGGTAAGTTATCGTGGCAATGGCTGCGGTCTCGCCTGGCAGCCAGGTGTAGACGGACCATGCAAATGGATAGCCGCAGCCCGGCACGCCTCTTGCTGCCGGCCGGGGGATGGAAACCGGCAGATATTGCGCCAGGACCGGCAGCCAGGTCTGCTCCTTTTCGACCTGTCCGGCGTACCGGGCGGCGCTGGGAAGCCTCACGACATAGGCATCGCCGAGCCGGAAGCTTCGGTTGTCCCATCCGCTGCTGGCGACAGCGGATACCGGAAGCGACGACCATTCCGGAAACTGCTCGGCGATCAGGTCTTCCACCAATCGGGCATCGATTTCGATCATCGGGCGCAGGCTACCATTTTTTGCGAGGTTCGACCGAAACGGCTCATTTCTAAAAGCAAATAGGGCCGCCCCGGCGTCGTCCGGGTTTTCATCCTGTCCGATGCGCCAGCCCCGCACTCCGCCAAGGCCGGGCCTCAGACCCGCGTCCACTCCATGATCCAGCTCTGATCCCAGGTCAGGCCGCCGTCGCGGGAGGCGGCCTGGCGCCACCGGCAGGATCGCGGGGTGATGTTGTCCCAGACGCCGGCATATTTCACCGGCGCGCCATCGACCCTGTCATCGGACAGGAAGATCCCGGCGCCGTTCTCGAAACTGCCCAGCTGTCCGGGCGTGGTCACCACGCCGGAGCGGGCATTGACCCAATGATCGGCCCAGACCCGGTTCTCGACATCCAGCAGGCGCAGGCCCATGCCGGAGAAGCTTCGCGCGGGAATCCTCAGTTCCTCGACGCTGCCGATCCCGCCAAGAATGGCATGGACGGTCGCTTCGCCCGGATAGTCCAGCCATTTCCCCTCGACGATAGAACGGTTGTGGATACGCCACTCGCCGGTGAGAAAATCGAACTGTCCGGGGAGGCCCGGAGAACGGCTGGCCGGCAGGGGCGGCATGGGATCGAAGGCGGCGTGCTCGGTCATGTGCGCACAGCCCGGCGCCAACAGGGCCGCGCCTCCCGCAAGGATGAAGGTTCGTCTGGCCAGGCCCATCTCATGTCTCTTTCCTCTGCAAGACCGTGATGCGCCGAGTTTGATCCCCTATACCTGACACCCGATGTCATGATTTTCTCGGCAGCATGCGCGCCAGCCGTCTTCTGTCCATTCTGATCCTGCTTCAGATGCGCGGTCGCCTCAGCGCAGAGACGCTTGCTGCAGAGTTCGAGGTGTCCGTCCGGACCATCTATCGGGATGTCGACCAGCTCAGTGCGGCCGGCGTGCCGATCTATGCAGAACGGGGCCGGGCGGGCGGTTTCCAGCTTCACGGCGGCTATCGCACCCGGCTCACCGGCTTCACCGCCCAGGAGGCCGAGGCGATCCTGCTCAGCGGCGTCAGTTCAGCGGCGCAGGATCTCGGCCTGGGCCCCGATCTGGCGGCCGCCCGTCTCAAGTTGCTGGCCAGCCTGCCGCCCGACTCCGGCGCCGGCGCGGAGCGGGTCTCCAGCCGGTTTCATCTCGATCCGGTCAACTGGTACGCCAGGGCGGAGGCTTCCGACATCCTCAAGCCCATTGCCGCGGCTGTCTGGAGCGAGCGCAGGATCACCATCCGGTATGAAAGCTGGGCCGGGATGGTGGAGCGAACCCTCGATCCCCTCGGCCTCGTGCTGAAGGCCGGGACCTGGTATCTGGTCGCGGCGGCGAAGGGCGCGCCCCGCACCTACCGCGTCTCCAACATCCAGCAGATGCAGACCCTCGGGTCAGGATTTGTCCGTCCACGCAGCTTCAATCTCGGTCGCTTCTGGCAGGACTGGTCGGCGGCCTTTGTCGAACGGCTGCTCGACGGGCAGGCCACCATAGAGGTCTCTCCCGCCGGCCGGCGCCTTCTGCGCGACACCAACCCCGCTGCCCACCAGGCCCTGATCCTCGCCAGCCAGGCCTGTGAGCCGAAAGGCTGGGTGAGGGCCCGGGTGCCGATCGAGAGCATCGACCAGGCCAGAGGCCAGTTCCTGCGCCTGGGCGCCGAGGTCAGGATTGTTGACCCACCCGCGCTTTGCGCGGCTGTGGCCGAAGAGGCCAGAAGGGTCGCGGCGCTCTATGGACCGTGAAGGCGCCCCCCGCGGCCTCAAAGCCCCTCCAGAAACATCCTCGCGCTGCCCGCAATGCGCTGTTGCTCGGCCGGGTCGAAGCGGTCGTAGGTGCGGACCATCTGGGCCATGCGGGGGTTGCCGGCGATCCTGTCCCGGTGGCGGGCGATGAAGTCCCAATAGAGGGCGTTGAAGGGACAGGCCTGCGGACCGGTGCGCTGTTTGACATCAAAGCGGCAGGACCCGCAGTAGTCGGACATGCGGTTGATATAGGCGCCGCTGGCGGCATAGGGCTTCGAGGCCAGCAGACCGCCATCGGCATACTGGCTCATCCCGACGGTGTTGGGCAGTTCGACCCATTCATAGGCGTCGGCATAGACGGCGAGGTACCACCGGTGCAGTTCATGCGGGTCGATCCCGGCCAGCAGGGCGAAATTGCCGGTGACCATCAGACGCTGGATATGGTGGGCATAGGCCTGCTGCCGGGTCTGGGTGATGGCCGCCTTCAGGCAGGCCATGTCGGTCTCGCCGGTCCAGTAGAACGCCGGCAGGGGCCGGTCATGCCTGAGGAAGTTGCTGCGGTCATAGCCTGGCATCTTCAGCCAGTAGATTCCCCGGACATATTCCCGCCAGCCAATGATCTGGCGGATGAAGCCCTCGGTGGCGTTGAGGGGCGCCCTGCCGGCGCGAAAGGCCGCCTCCACCTGCCGGCAGACCGCCAGCGGATCCAGCAGACCGCAGTTCAGATACTGGGCGATGACGGCGTGATAGAGGAAGGGCTCCCCTGTCAGCATGGCGTCCTGAAAATCGCCAAACCGGGGCAGGGCCTGGTCGATGAAGGCGGTCAGAGCGGCCTGGGCGTCGGACCTGGTGACCGCAAACCAGAAGGGCTCCAGATCGCCGAAGTGATCGTCAAACCGGGCTGAGACCAGGGCCATGACCTCGGCTGTGATGGCGTCCGGCGGGACGGCGCGGGGGGTCGGCATGAACAGGTCGCGATCGGCCGGCTTGCGGTTTTCGCTGTCATAGTTCCATTTGCCGCCGACCGGCTGGTCGCCGTCCATGAGCAGGCCCGTCTGGCGGCGCATGTCGCGGTAGAAATACTCCATCCGCAAGGCCTTTCGCCCTTCCGCCCATAGCCCGAAGGCCTCATGGCTGCAGAGGAACCGGTCATCGGGCAGGATATCGACGGGGACTGCCAGCAGCGCCGGCCAGCGGCGAAAGTCCTCCATCAGACGCCATTCGCCGGGCTCGGTCACGACGATCCGCTCCGGAGACAGTTCGGCAACAGCGGCGGCCAGCAGCGGTGTGAAGCCGCAATGGCCGCCGCCCTCCCCCAGTTTCACATAGTCCACGGTC
>CAMAVA010000237.1 GCA_945861515.1 Brevundimonas vancanneytii
CGTCTGGCCGCTGGTCGGCCTTGTCATGCTCTTCTGGTTCGCCCTTGTTTCGGCGATCCGGCGAAGGGTCACACGGACGCGCGGCTTCAGCGCCCTCCTGGCCCTGCCCATGGTCTGGCCCCTGGCCTGGGCCTTCGATCTGGGCGCCGTGGCCTATCCGGCCTCCGAAGCCCTGACCCGGCCCTCCATCGCGGTCAGGCCGCCGTCCGACAGCCCCCTCCGGGTCGTCTGGGGCGGCTCGAGCCTGGCCCACAACCGTCATGCCGCCTCGCCAGGCCAGAGATGGGCCTATGACCTGGTCGTCGAGCCCGCCGCGACCGGCGCCCGATCGCTGGCCGACTATGGCTGTTTCGGAACCCCGGTCCTGGCGCCCATGGGCGGCGTGGTCGCCCTGGCCTCGGACGGCGCGCCGGACCTCGCCATCGGGGAAACCCTCGCCGACCCGGCCGGCCTGCTCGGCAACCATGTGGTCCTGAAACTGGAAACCGGCACCCATCTGGTCATCGCCCACCTCAAGAAGGGCAGCGTCCGGGTCAAGTCAGGGGATGTTGTCGCCGAGTCCCAGGTGCTCGGCGCCTGTGGCAATTCCGGAAACAGCAGCGAGCCGCATATCCATCTCCACCATCAAAGACAGAACCCGAACATCCTCCGGGGCGACCTGGATTTCGGGGTCAACTATGTGGAGGGTCTTCCGCTCACCTTCCGGTCGCTCAAGGGACCGGAACGGCCCAGGGGCGGGATCGAGGTCCGGAACAATCAGGTCAGGCTTACAGGCGATACGATCCGCTATGACGGCCCCCGCTAGGTCGGGACTCCTGGCCTGGAGTCTCCGCGACCTGACGCTGACGCCCCCCACTTTATCCCGGCCTCGTCCGGCGCTAGCCTGTGCCGACCTCAACATCGGCCGTGCAACCCATGTCTGACCCCAGCTCCCTCGATCACGACCGGATTGACCAAGCCGTCCTGGCCCTGCTCCTGCTTGGCCAACATGACGGACAGCGGGTCTGGAAAGGCTTCGACTGGGGCGCCATGGAACGCCTCCATGACAAGGGCATGATCTCCGACCCCCGGGGCCGGGCCAAGTCCGTCATCCTGACCGATGACGGCCTGATCGAGGCCGAGCGATTGTTCGCGGTCCTGTTCACCCGGCGCTGAGCCTGGGTGCTCGACATCGCAATTTCCCTTCTCTCCGCCCCGCAACCGCCTAAGCTCACCCCAAAATCAGGGAGTCATCGCCATGCGTTATCGTCAGCTGGGATCCAGCGATCTGCAGGTTTCGGAGATTTCGCTGGGGTCGTGGCTGACCTACGGGGTCGGGGTCGAGGCGGACAATGCCGCCGCCTGCGTGCACCGGGCCCTGGACCTGGGGATCAACCTGATCGACACGGCCAATGTCTATGGCCGGGGCGCCGCCGAGACGGTGCTGGGCGAGACCCTGGCAGGGGTTCCCCGCGACCGTTATGTGCTGGCCACCAAGCTGTTCGGCGACATGGGCGGCGGCGACAAGGGCCTGTCCCGGGCCCAGGTGTTCAAGCAGATCGACGCCTCCCTCAAGCGGCTTAAGGTCGACCATGTCGATCTCTACCAGTGCCATCGCTATGACCCCGAAACGCCGCTGGAAGAGACGCTCGAGGCCCTGAGCGAGATCGTCCGGCAGGGCAAGGCCCGCTATATCGGCTTTTCCGAATGGTCGCCCCAGAACATCCAGGATGCGCTTGCGACCCCCGGAGTCGAGGCCTTTGTCTCCAGCCAGCCGCAATACAGCCTGCTGTGGCGGCGGCCCGAGAAGGAGGTCATCCCGCTCAGCGCCGCCAACGGCATTTCCCAGATCGTCTGGTCGCCCCTGGCCCAGGGGGTGCTGACCGGCAAGTATGACCCGGACGCCCCGCCGCCGGCCGACAGCCGGGCGGCCAGCGACGCCATGGGCGGCTCGATGAAGAACTGGATGCAGCGGCCTGTGCTGGAGGCGGCGGTCCGCATGAAGCCCCTGGCCGCCGAGGCCGGCCTGACCCTGGCGCAGTTTGCGCTTGCCTGGGTGCTGCGCGAGCCCAATGTCGCCTCGGCCATCGTCGGGGCCAGCCGGCCGTCGCAGCTGGATGACAATGTCGCCGCCGTGGGGGCCAAGGTGGACCCGGCCCTGTTCGCGGCGGCAGAGGCGATTGCTGCAGAGGCGCGGGGCTAGGGCCCATCCCCTAGCTCTCCCGGACTACCCGGGCCGCCCGGGCCAGCAACAGGTCCCAGGCGGCGTCCATCTGCGGGGTCCAGTCCGGGCCGGCGCCCTCGCGCACCACCTGGGCCACCACGCCGAAGAAGCTGACGAAGACCTCGGGGTCGACGCCGAGGCCATCGTGATTGACCCGCTCGGCGCGGATCATGTTGGCGCCGGTGGCGCCGCCCGCCGCCAGGTCCATCAGCACCTCGAACACCATGGCCAGCATCTCGCCCCGGGCGGCGCCGGTGCGGTCGCCGACAAACAGGGCGAGGGCGTCCGGCTGCAGGGCAAACAGCCGGTCATAGACCAGGGGCGCCGGGTCCCCGACCCGGGCGGCCAGCAGCTCCAGCGACTGTTCGATCAGCCTGGGCAGGTCAGGGTCGATCCGGGTCTGGTCGGTCATGGCAATCCTGGCGGCATTCGGCTTTCGCTCAAAGGAAAGGGCCCCCCGGCATGCCGGAGGGCCCCCCTCTGTTTTACTCGGCTGGAGAACCGATCAGTTGCCGGCCAGCTTGCAGCCGCCCAGCGACTTGGACTGGGCGCAGGCCAGCACCTCGACGGGCTTGGTCCCGCCGCGTTGATAGCCGATCACATAGCTGCCCTGACCGTCGCTGCAGCCGGCTTCCAGATAGACGGTGGTGTCCGTCGCCTTGTCCATGGCGCGGGTGTCGCCGACCACGCAGGTGGTTTCCTTCAGGGACTTCAGGTCGCGGGTGATCTGGGCATAGGCCAGGTCCTTCTTGGTGAAGGAGCAGCGGTAACCCTGGGCATCGGCAAGCGCGCAGTTGTAGATGACGCCGGTGGAGCCCTTGAACTCGGCGATGGCGCCGTCCGGACGGTCGGTGCATTTCAGCTCGACCACTTCCTTGGCCGGCACGCTGAACACGCCATACTGTTCGACATTGCACTTGAACCCGGCATTGCCGGCCAGGCGGCTATAGAGGCCGTTCTGCTCGGTCTTGGCCGCGCGGCTGTCGGTCAGAGTGCAGCCGCCGCCAACGAAGTCGGCGTCAGCGCAGGCCAGGGCCCGGGCCAGGCCGCCGGTGGAGGCCTGTTCGATCATGTAGCCCGCGCCATTGTCGCAGGCGGCTTCATACCAGTTGCTGCCGGTGCGGGTGGTCAGGACATAGCGCTTGTCCTTGACGGTGCAGGCCTTGCCGGAGCTGGCCACCAGGGTGTCGACCACGGCCAGCTGGGTGGCGCGGTCGGTCAGTTCGCAACCGACGGTGCCGCCGGCCTCATAGTTGAGGCAGTTGGACATCTCGACATCGGTGGTCAGGTTGGCCGGGGCGCCGGTAATCATGATGTAGCCCGTGCCGCCCTGGCAGGCCAGCTCGACAAAGGTCTTGGTGGGGCTGGCGCCGATATAGCGGCTCTTTTCGATGATGCAGCTGGACTTGGCCTTGGCCACATAGACCGGCAGCTGGGCCTGGAGGTCGAGGTTCGCCGGCAGCTTGCAGGCCAGCGGGCTGGGCTGGCCCTTGGGACCGGCGGCCTTGTTGGCTTCATAACAGGTGGCCAGGGTCGGCGCCGGCTTGGCCGGGTCGGAGACCACGATGTAGCCGAGGCCCTGGTCGCAGGCGACTTCGTAATAGTTGATCTTGGCCTTGGCGTCGGCAATCACGAACCGGGCGTCGGTGACCTGACAGGCCAGACCCGCCGTCTGGGCCAGAGCGGGCGCCTCGGCCATGCCGCGGGTGCGGTCCTTTTCGGCAATGGCGCCGGGCGCCGGAGTTGCCTCCTTCTTGGGGGCGGCGGTGGTCGCGACGGGCGCGGCCAGGGCGAGCAGCAGGGCGGCTGCAACGCCAAAACGAAGACGACTCATGACCCGGGCTCCTGGGCGGTGGTTTTGTTGTTTTGGCGCTCATAAACGCGCCACGGGGGGAGCGGTCAAGATGGCTCCCCTTACCGGCGCAATTGCGGCGCGGCGCTGAACGTCGGATGATGGG
>CAMAVA010000238.1 GCA_945861515.1 Brevundimonas vancanneytii
GCAGAGGCCGCCGGCTTCATCGCGGCGCTGCCGGAAGGTTATGACAGCCCGGTCGGCGAACGGGCCAAGACCCTGTCGGGCGGCCAGAAGCAACGCCTGGCCATCGCCCGGGCCCTGGTCCGCGAGGCGCCGATCCTGCTGCTGGACGAGGCCACCAGCGCCCTGGACGCCGAGAACGAACGACTGGTGCAGAAGGCCCTGGATGAGGCCATGGGCGGCCGGACGACCCTGGTCATCGCCCATCGCCTGGCCACCGTCCTGCGGGCCGACCGCATCGTGGTCATGGAAGACGGCCGGGTGGTGGAGCAGGGCACCCATGGCGAACTGGTCGGCAGGGGCGGGCTCTATGCCAAGCTGGCGGGACTGCAATTCTCGGCGGATGCAGCCTAACCGGCCGCATCGCGTTGTTCATAGGCTTGTCGGGGGATCCATTCGGTTTAAATTTGCGTATATAATAATGTGCGAATATAAAACCTCGCCCGGTCTGAGCCGGGTCGGCAGCGCTGGGGCTGATGAATGACGGACTTTGACGCGCTTCTTCTGGCTAGGATGCAGTTCGCCTTCACGATCGCCTTCCACATCATCTTCCCGAGCTTCTCCATCGGCCTGGCCAGCTTCCTCGCCGTCCTGGAGGGGCTGTGGCTGGCAACCCGCCGCGAGGTCTTCCGCAATCTCTATCTCTTCTGGGTCAAGATCTTCGCCCTGAGCTTCGGCATGGGCGTCGTGTCCGGCGTTGTGATGAGCTATCAGTTCGGGTCCAACTGGAGCGTCTTCGCACAGGTTTCGGCCCCGGTCCTCGGGCCCCTGCTGGCCTTCGAGGTCCTGACTGCCTTTTTCCTCGAGGCCAGCTTCCTGGGGATCATGCTGTTCGGCTGGAAGAAGGTGGGTCCGAAGCTGCATTTCACGGCCACGCTGCTGGTCGCCATCGGCACCCTGATTTCGGCCTTCTGGATTCTGTCGGCCAACAGCTGGATGCAGTATCCGACCGGCTTCGCGGTTCAGCCTGACGGCAGCCTGATCGCCACCGACTGTTGGGCCGTGGTGTTCAACCCGACCTTCCCGGTCCGGCTGATGCACATGTCCCTGGCCGCCTTCCTGACCACCGCCCTGGCCGTGGGCGGGGCAAGCGCCTTTGTGCTGTTGAGAGATCCGGATCAGCCGGAGTCCCGCATCGCCCTGCGCATGGCCATCGGGATGTTCGCCATCGTGGCGCCGCTGCAACTGGTTGTGGGCCATGAGTCAGGGGTGCTGGTGCGCGACCACCAGCCCCTGAAGCTGGCCGCCATCGAGGCCTACTGGAAGACCGGACCTGACCAGCCCCAGAGTCTGGTCGGCATCCCTGACCGCACGGCCGGCAAGACTCACGCCGAAGTCGCCATTCCAGGCATCGGCAACATGATCCAGGGCGTCCCCAAGGAAGCGGTGCTGAAGGGACTGGACAGCTGGCCGAGAGAAGACTGGCCGGTGGTCGGCCTGGTCTATTGGTCGTTCCGGATCATGGTGGGCCTGGGCCTGGCGATGATCGGCCTGGGCGCATGGGGCGCCTGGCGGTGCTGGCGGGGCGGGCCGGAACATTCGCCCTGGTTCCTGCGGGCCTGCGTCCTGATGGGGCCCATGGGCTTTGTTGCGGTCATCAGCGGCTGGATCGTCACGGAGGTGGGGCGTCAGCCCTGGGTCATCACCGGCGTGCTGCGCACGGCGGACGCCGTCTCGCCGGTGGGCGCCGGGCAGGTGTCGGTGACCCTGCTGGGTTTCATCGCCGTCTATGCCGTGGTGTTCAGCGCCGGCGCCCTCTACATCCTGCGGCTGATGGCGTTGGGCGCGGGCCCGCATGAACCTGCGCCGGACCTCGAGGACCGGGCGCCCGGCAGTCCCATGGCTGCAGCGCCGGATGAACCCGAGCCCGGCGACCTTGCAGACAAAGGCCTTGAGGGAGACCGCTCATGACCCTCGACCTGCCGCTGATCTGGGCCGGGCTGATCGCCATTGCGGTGCTGATGTATGTTCTGCTGGACGGCTTCGACCTCGGGGTCGGCATCCTTTTTCCCTTTGCCCGGGGGCCGGAGGAGCGGGACGCGATGATGAACTCCATCGCCCCCTACTGGGACGGCAACGAGACCTGGCTGGTCCTGGGCGGCGGCGGGCTTTTCGCCGCCTTTCCCATGGCCTACGCCATCCTGGGTCCGGCTCTCTATCTGCCCCTGATGCTGATGCTGCTGGCCCTGATCCTGCGCGGCGTGGCCTTCGAGTTCCGGCTGCATGGCCGCAAGCGGGGCAAGGCCCTGTGGACGGCAGCCTTTGCCGGGGGCTCGCTGACGGCAGCCCTCGCCCAGGGCCTGGTGCTGGGCGGGTTTGTCCAGGGGATCACCGTCAAGGCGGGCGTCTTTGCCGGAGGAGCCTTCGACTGGGCGACCCCCTACAGCCTGCTCGTCGCCGTGGGACTGGTGGCCGGCTACGCCCTTCTGGGCGCCGGCTGGATCATCTGGCGCACCGAGGCGCTGCTGCATGAGGATGCCCTCCGCTGGGCGAAATATGCGGCGGCGGCAACGGCCCTGCTCCTGGCCGCCGTCAGTCTGGCGACCCTGCTGATCCATCCCCGGGTGGCCGAACGCTGGGGCTTTGCGGAGGGCGGTTTTGAGCTTTCCGTGTTCCTGGTCCATCTGCCCATCCCCCTGGTGGGTCTGGCGGGGCTTGGGATCGTCGCCTGGGGGCTGTGGAAGCGGTCGCACCATGCGCCGTTCCTGGGGGCCCTGCTGGTCTTCCTGTCGGGCTATATCGGCCTGGCCGCCGGCTTCTTTCCCAACATCATTCCCTATGACGTCACCTTCCGGATGGCGGCCAATGAGGACGGCGCCCTGGCCTTCATGCTCTGGGGCGTAGGGATCCTGCTGCCGGTGATCCTGGGCTACACGGCCTGGGTCTACTGGATCTTCCGGGGAAAGGTGGCCGCCGATGCCGGATATCATTGAGGGCCCACCCGAAGCCGATGAGCCGCCGGCGCCCCTGACCCATCGCCTCGCCTGGTTTGTCGGCCTGGCGGTCAGCGGGACCCTGGCCACGGCCCTGGTCGCCTATGGCCTGAGGGCGCTGCTCAAGCTGTAGTCTTCGCCCCTTGCATGACGCAGGGGACCGTCCTCCACTCTGGCCCAAACAGAGTGAGGAGGAACGCCATGGACCTGGGACTCAAGGGCAAGACCATCTTTGTCGCCGGCGCCAGCCGCGGCATCGGCCTGGGGATCGTGGAGACCTGCCTAGCCGAAGGCGCCCGCGTCGCCATCACCGCCCGGGGGGCGGAGGCCCTGGAAGAGACCCGGGCCCGGCTGGCGGCGACCTATGGGGCCGACAGCCTCTGGTCCATGGCCGGCGACCTGCGCGAGACGGCGGTGATCGAGGCCGCGCTTGCCGGGGCGGAAGAAGCGCTGGGGCCGATCCATGGCGCGGTCGCCAATGTCGGCCTGCATCCCTGTCCTCCGGGAGCCGAGGTCGATGACGACAGCTGGGACGCGGGCTTTTCCCAGAATCTGGGCTCGGCCTGGCGGCTGGCGCGGGGCGCCTATCGCCGGATGCAACCGAGGGGCGCGGGCTCCATCCTGTTCATCAGTTCCATCGCGGGACTGGGCGCCCTGGGCACGCCCCTGACCTATGGCACCGCCAAGGCGGCGGTGAATCATCTCACCAAGGAACTGGCCAGGATCACCGGGGCCTCCGGCGTGCGGGTCAACTGTATCGCGCCGGGCAACATCATCTTCCCAGGCGGCGACTGGGAGGCCCGGTCGACCGGCGATCGGGCCGACAACTGGAACCGCTGGATCCGGCGCGAGGTGCCTCTGCGCCGTTTTGGAACGCCCGAGGAGATCGGGACCATGGCGGCCTTCCTGATGAGCGAGCGCGCCAGCTTTGTTCATGGCGCCGTCGTGCCGGTGGACGGCGGCCAGACCCGGTAGGGCGGATCCGGCTTGACCCTGCCGCCTGCCTGAAACAAAATGAGAACATAAAGGAGGCGACATGCGCCAGGACGGCAAGATCGACTATGTGGAACTGCCCGGCGGCGCCCTGCCCGGGACCAAGGCCTTCTACACGGCCGCCTTCGGCTGGACCTTCATCGACTATGGGCCCGACTATGCGGGCTTTGACGAGGGGATCGACGGCGGGTT
>CAMAVA010000239.1 GCA_945861515.1 Brevundimonas vancanneytii
AAGCCGCCCCCCGGACAAGGCCATCAAACAGGACCCTGCCCCATGACCCCCGATTTCGAGGCCTTCTACCAGGATATCGGCCACCTGGCCCTGGGCGTCGCCTCCGAGGAGGCGGTCAAGATCATGGTCTATGCCGAGATGGAGGACGGCAGCGTCAGCGCCGATGTCTTCTATCAGGAGGATGACCCCGACGTGATCCACTACCGGCTCAGCCCGCCGGTGCTGGACACGCTGCTGGAAGCCTACTGGGACGCCTGCGGCCGGGAGGATCCGGCCCGGGCCTGGCGGGTCATGACCTATGTGATCGACGAAGGCGCCTTCAAGGTCGAGCTGAAATTCCCCGACCAGGTGGACGAGGACGAAGACCTGGCCGACCGCCGCCCCGCCGCCGTCAGGGCGGTGTTTGGCGAGGGCGTGGTGGACTATTCCAGCCCCGGGTTCTGAGGGATCGCGGCTCCCTTTGCGGGAAAAGGCGGCTTGACGACGTTTGAAGGATTGCCCGAACATCCCCCGCCGGCGTCCCGGGATGGAGAGTTTCCGTTTCATGTCCGATCTGTCACGCCGAGGCCTGATGGCCGCCACGACCGCCGCCGCGTTTCTGGCGCCGCGCCTGTCCTTCGCCTTCGCCGGCGCCAAGCCGCCGCCTCCCGCCAAACTGACGCCGGTGACCGACACCGCCTTCGGCATCAGCCTGACCGATCCCTACCGCTGGATGGAATCGAAGGAAAAGGACCCCGACTGGGTTCCCTACATGACCGCCCAGAACGCCTATGCGCGGAGCGTGTTCGACGCCATTCCGGGGCGGGATGCGCTCGCCCGGCGGATCGGCGAAGTGACCGGAGAGGCCGCCCTGGCCCGCCGGGTCCATCCGGCCGGCCCGTGGGTCTTCGTGCAGGAGCGGCCGGCCGGCGCCAACAGCTCACGGCTTGTCGTCAAGCAGGGGATGGCGGGCGCGCCCAGGGTGCTGATCGATCCCAATATCGCCCTCGCCGACGGCGGACATGTCTCGCTGGACTGGTGGCTACCGTCCCATAACGGCAGCCATGTGGTCTATGGCCTGTCGAAGGCGGGGTCCGAGGACAGTGTCATCCATGTCCTGGAAACAGCCACGGGCAAGGTGCTGGCCGAGCGGATTCCGCGCGCCCAGTACGCCAGCCCGGCCTGGCTGCCGGACGGGTCAGGCTTCATCTACAACCAGTTGGCGCGCGAGGGGATGGCGCCCAGCGACCCGGAATACTTCCTGCGCAGTCGCTGCCTGCTTCACCGGCTGGGGACCGACCCGGGCGCGGACCCGCTGGTCATGGGACAGGGCTATCAGCCTGACATCAAGGTCGATGACGCGGAGTTTCCCCTCGTCGCGATCCAGCCCGGCTCACCCTGGGCGATCGCGGCGCTCAGCCCCGGTGTGGCCCCGGAACTGCGGATGTGGGTGGCGCCAATCAAGCAGCTGGCGACCGGCAAGCCGAAATGGACCCTGCTGTGCGAGGCGGAGGATCAGGTGATCGCCCCGGCCCTGGTCGGCGACGACGTCTATCTGCTGACCTTCAAGGACGCCCCCCGGTACAGGATCATCAAGACCAGCCTGAAATCCCCCGACCTGACCACGGCCAAGGTCGTCGTGCCGCAGGGCCCTCGGGTCATCCAGGCCATCGGCACGGCCAGGGACGGCCTCTATGTCTCGGAAATGGATGGCGGGGTCGGTCGGCTTCGCAAGCTGGCCTACAACGGAAAGATCAGCGAGGTCGCCCTGCCGGTCGAGGGCACCCTGACCCTGGTCTTTACGGACCCGCTGCTCGACGGGGCCTTCATTTCCACAGAGAACTACGTGACGCCCGTCAGTCTGATGTCGGTGTCCGCCAACGGGCAGGTGCAGGATACCGGCCTGTCGCCCAAACCGCCCATCGATCTCAGCCCGTTCCGCCAGAGCCGGATGTTCGCCACAGCGAAGGACGGAACCAGGGTTCCCATCACCCTGCTGCATCGGGCCGACTGGAAGCAGGACGGATCCAACATCGTCCTCATGGATGCCTACGGGTCCTATGGATCGGTCTCCGATCCCTATTTCTCGCCAAGATTCCTGCCCTTCGTCGAGCAGGGCGGGGTCATCGCCACGGCCCATGTGCGGGGCGGCGGCGAGTACGGCCGGGACTGGCATCTGGCCGGCCAGAAGGCGACCAAGGCCAACACCTGGCGGGATGTGATCGCCTGCGCAGAGCACCTGATCGCTGAAAACTGGACCAGGGCCGACCAGCTGGCGGTCGAGGGCACCTCGGCGGGCGGCATCATGGCCACCATGGTGATGGTCGAGCGTCCGGACCTGTTCTCCGTGATCTTCGACCGCGTCGGGTCCTCCAACACCTATCGGATGAGCTTCACACCCGGCGGCCCGGCCAATTTTGACGAGTTCGGCGATCCGTCCGTGGAAGCGGACTTCAAGGCCCTGGCCGCGATGGATGGCTACTACCAGATCAAGGATGGCGTGAAGTATCCGGCCCTGCTGGCCACAGCCGGCATGACCGACCCCCGGGTCCCGCCCTGGCAGGGCGCGAAGATCTCCGAACGGGTTCGCGTCGCCAGCAGTTCCGGCAAGCCGGTCCTGCTGCGCGTGGAGTTCGAGGCCGGCCACGGCATCGGGTCGACCCGCAAACAGGCCGACGAGGAATGGGCGGACGCCTTCGCCTTCATCTTCTGGCAGTCAGGGGACAAACGCTACCAGCCGCAGGGGTGAGGCGGGGTCCTTTGCTCAGCAGGGCTGGCCTTTCGCCTCCGGATGGCGTACCAGCCCCGCCTTGCGCCGTTGTGCGCTGCACAATGAAGTGACCATGACCTTCCCTCCAAGCCACCCTGCCCTTGATGCGGCGCTCGCCGAGCGCGGCTATGAATCCCCCACCCCGGTCCAGGCGGCTGTGCTGGACGCCCCCGACGAACAGGACCTGCTGGTCTCGGCCCAGACGGGGTCTGGCAAGACGGTGGCCTTCGGCATCGCCATGGCCTCGACCCTGCTGGGAGACGAGCCGCGATTTGGCCGGGCCAATACCCCGCTCGCCCTGATCATCGCCCCGACCCGGGAACTGGCCATCCAGGTCAACCGCGAACTGACCTGGCTCTATGAAAAGACCGGCGCCCGCATGCTGTCCTGCGTCGGCGGCATGGACGCCCGCAGCGAGGCCCGCGCCCTGAACGTCGGCGCCCATATCGTGGTCGGCACGCCAGGCCGTCTGCGCGACCATCTGGAACGCGGCGCCCTGGACCTGTCCGCCATCCGGGTGGTGGTGCTGGACGAGGCCGACGAGATGCTGGACCTGGGCTTCCGCGAGGACCTGGAGTTCATCCTGGGCGCCGCCCCGCCCGAGCGCCGCACCCTGCTGTTCTCGGCCACCATCGCCCGGGAAATCGCCACCCTGGCCCGCAGCTTCCAGAAGGACGCCCTGCGGATCGACACCACCACCAAGGACCAGCCGCACGGCGACATCGACTATCGCGCCGTCCGGGTGGCGCCCAACGAGGTCGAGCATGCGGTGGTCAACCTGCTGCGCTATTTCGAAAGCCCAGGCGCCCTGGTCTTCTGCCATACCCGCGAGGCGGTGCGGCACCTCCATGCCTCCCTGCGCGAGCGGGGCTTCGCCGTGGTCGGGCTGTCGGGCGAACTGAGCCAGCGGGAGCGGTCCGACGCCCTGCAGGCCCTGCGCGACGGCCATGCCCGGGTCTGTGTCGCCACCGATGTGGCGGCGCGCGGCCTGGACCTGCCGGACCTTGGCCTGGTGATCCATGCCGACCTGCCCCAGAACAAGGCCACCCTGCTCCACCGCAGCGGCCGGACCGGCCGGGCCGGGCGCAAGGGCACCTCGGTGGTGGTGGTTCCCTATACCCGCCGCCGCAAGGCCGAGATGCTGTTCAGCTCGGCCAATATCGACGCCGGCTGGAGCGGCCCGCCCGGGGCCGAGGAGATCCGCGAGCGCGACCGCACCCGCCTGCTGGAAACCGCCATGGGGACCGAAGCCCCCACCGAGGACGACATGGCCCTCGGCAAGCTTCTGCTGGAGCAGAAGTCAGCCGAGGAAATCGCGGCGGCCTTCATCCGGCTGCAGCGCGCCAAGATGCCCGAGCCGGAGGAGCTCTATGATGACGGTCGCGGCGCCGAC
>CAMAVA010000240.1 GCA_945861515.1 Brevundimonas vancanneytii
GGATTCCGCCCCGAACGCGCCGGTCGCGACCGCACGGAAAAGGCGCCAAAGCCCCGCAATTCGACCCTGCCGCCCTGCTCCAGGGCGACAATCATCCGCTCGAGGATGACAGCCACGACCCGTTCCACATCCTTCTGGGTCAGATGCGGGTTTTCCGCCGCCAGACTGGCGATCAACTCGGACTTGATCATGCTCTAATCCCCACCCGGCCCTCAGGCTATCTGACCTTTGCCCAACTCGCTGAGAGTCTTCAAGGGTTTGGCTGGCGAGCAGGCGGGCCCGCCGGGCCGTTATCCCCAGACATCGCCCGAAAAGACACAGGCGCCCGCTGGATGGGCATTCCCCTGACAGGCGAAGCGCCGGGACATAGGCAGACAGAAAACGGCGGCCCGGGCTAACCGGACCGCCGCTCCTGTCGTCTCTCCAGCGCAAGACGCCGGACGTTAGTCCTTGGAAGCCTTCTCGCGCAGCGCGGCGCCGAGAATGTCGCCCAGTGAAGCTCCGGAATCAGAGGAGCCGTACTGTTCGATGGCGGCCTTCTCGTCCATCATTTCCAGGGCCTTGATCGACACGGACACCCGACGGGCGGCCTTGTCGACGGCCGTGACCTGGGCGTCGACGCGATCGCCAACGGCGAAACGCTCGGTGCGCTGCTCCTGACGGTCGCGCGACAGGTCCGACTTGCGGATGAAGGCGGTCATCGGGGCGTCTTCTTCACCGAACTTCACTTCGATGCCGCCGGTGGTGATTTCCGTCACCGTGCAGGTGACGGTCTGGCCCTTGCGGAAGGTGTCGCCGGCCAGGGGATCGCCAGCCAGTTGCTTGACGCCGAGGCTGATGCGCTCCTTCTCGACGTCTACGTCCAGGACGCGGGCCTTGACCATGTCGCCCTTCTTGTACTTGGCCAGGGCTTCTTCGCCGGAAACAGCCCAGTCCAGGTCCGACAGGTGGACCATGCCGTCGATTTCCCCGTCCAGACCGATGAACAGGCCGAACTCGGTTGCGTTCTTGACTTCGCCCTCGACGGTGGAGCCGATCGGATGGTCGGCGAGGAACTTCTCCCAGGGGTTGGCCGCGGCCTGCTTGAGGCCCAGGCTGACCCGGCGCTTGGAGCTGTCCACGTCCAGAACGATGACGTCCACTTCCTGCGAGGTGGAGACGATCTTTCCGGGATGGACGTTCTTCTTGGTCCAGGACATTTCCGAGACGTGCACCAGGCCTTCAACGCCGGCTTCCAGCTCAACAAAGGCGCCGTAGTCGGTGATGTTGGTGATGCGGCCGGTGAACTTGGCGCCGACCGGGTACTTGGCTTCCACGCCGTCCCAGGGATCGGACTGGAGCTGCTTCATGCCAAGGCTGATGCGCTGGGTGTCGGGGTTGATCTTGACGATCTGCACCTTGACGGTGTCGCCCACGGCCAGAACCTGGCTGGGGTGGTTGACGCGCTTCCAGCTCATGTCGGTGACATGGAGCAGGCCGTCGATGCCGCCCAGGTCCACGAACGCGCCATAGTCGGTGATGTTCTTGACCACGCCTTCGCGGACTTCGCCTTCCAGCAGCTGGCTGACCAGCTCGGTGCGCTGCTCGGCGCGGGCTTCTTCCAGGATGGCGCGGCGCGAGACCACGATATTGCCCCGCGGGCGGTCCATCTTGAGGATCGCGAAGGGCTGTTCCTTGCCCATGAGCGGGCCGACGTCGCGCACCGGGCGGATATCGACCTGCGAGCCCGGCAGGAAGGCCGAGGCGCCGCCCAGATCGACGGTGAAGCCGCCCTTGACCCGGCCGACGATGGCGCCGCTGACGGGTTCGTTGCGGGCGAAGACTTCTTCCAGACGAGTCCAGGCTTCTTCGCGCTTGGCCTTTTCGCGGCTGATGACCGCCTCGCCCAGGGCGTTCTCGATACGCTCGAGGAAGACCTCGACGGAATCGCCCACCTTGACGGTGGGCTTGCCGGCGTCATCGACGCCGAATTCCTTGACGCTGATCCGGCCCTCGGTCTTGAGGCCGACGTCGATGATGGCGACGTCCTTCTCGATACCGACGACCAGACCCTTGACGACCGTGCCTTCGGCGAAGTCGGTCGCGCCGCCCAGGCTGTCGTCAAGGAGAGCCGCGAAATCATCGCGGGTGGGATTGAGGCTCATATCATCAGCCATGTGGCTCTTACGTTCTCTTGCTGGGGAACGGCGGACAGGGTCTTGCCCCATTGAGAGTCCGGGCGTTCGGTTTGTGGACGGGAAATTCAGGTTGCGCCCGCGGCCGGTCGAGGAATCGGAGCGTTGGATTGGCCTGTCAGGACTGGTCCTGGCGGGCGCGCGCCGTCTCGACGATGCGGCGGGCCGCATCGAAGGCGCGGTCTATATCCATTTCGGTGGTGTCAAGCAAGACTGCGTCGGGGGCGGCCACCATGGGCGAGTCGGCCCGGCCGCTGTCGCGCTGATCGCGCAGCAGGATATCGGCCAGGACATCCTCGTAACTCACGGCCTCGCCCTGGGCCGAGAGCTGCCGCCAGCGGCGATCAGCCCGGACCCGGGGGGTGGCGGTGACAAACATCTTGGCCGGTGCCCAGGGGGCGATCACGGTGCCGATATCCCGGCCGTCAATGACCGCACCGGGAACCTGACGGGCGAACCGTTGCTGAAAGTCCCGCAGAGCCGCACGGACCGGCGTATGGGCGGCAACCCGGCTGGCCGCTTCTCCAGCGCGCCGGGTGCGCACCTCCGGGTCCTCGAGACGGGCGGGATCGAGCTTGGAGGCCAGGGCGGCGGCGGCGGCGGAATCATCAAGATCGCCGCCGGCCTCCAGAAGCTGCACCCCGACCGCCCGGTAGAGCAGGCCGGAATCCAGCACGGGATAGCCATACAGCGCACCCAGCCGGGTGGCGATGGTGCCCTTGCCCGAAGCGGCCGGACCATCCACGGCGATGACGAAGGCGTTCTGCCCGGCGGTCATGCGATTTCGGCTCCCAGGGACTGCATCAGGTCGACAAAGCCTGGAAAACTGGTGGCGATCATGCCTGGCTCATCCACCTCCACGGGATGCCGGGCGGACAGACCCAGCACCAGATGGCTCATGGCGATCCGATGGTCGCCATGGGTGGCGACCATGGCGCCGCCGTGAACCGGATGGTTGGCGCCAGCCGTCCCTACGACGGTAAAGCCTTCGGCCTCTTCCTCGACGCCCACGCCGCAGGCCGCCAGACCGGCGGACATCAGGGCGATCCGGTCGCTTTCCTTGACGCGCATCTCGCCGATGCCGCGCATGACGGTGGCGCCGTCCGCAAAGGCGGCTGCGACGGCAAGGATCGGGTATTCGTCGATCATGGACGGCGCCCGCTGCGGCGGAATCACAACACCGCGCAGGCCTGAATGGCGGGCCGTGATGTCCCCCACCTCCTCACCGCCGGCCAGGCGGCGGTTCGAAATCGTCAGATCGGCGCCCATCTCCACCAGGGTATCGAACAGGCCGGTCCGCAGGCTGTTGAGCATCACGCCCTCGACGGTCACCTCTGACCCCGGGGTGATCAGCGCCGCCACCAGGGGAAAGGCTGCGGAAGACGGATCGCCTGGGACCGAGACAGGGGCGCCGTTCAGCTTCTGCCCGCCCGCCAACCGGATCACCCGGCCTTCCGCCGTATCGGCGACTTCGACGCTCGCCCCGAAGGCGCGAAGCATCCGCTCGGTATGGTCGCGGGTTGCTTCCGGCTCCACCACGACCGTCTCGCCCCTTGCGTTCAGCCCCGCCAACAGGATGGCCGACTTTACCTGGGCCGAGGCCATGGGCAGGACATAGCGAATGGCCTTGAGGTCGCCGCCCGTCAGGGTCAGGGGCAGGCGGCCGCCCGTCCGTCCCACCCAACGCGCACCCAGCAGGGCCAGCGGGTCCAGAACCCGCCCCATGGGACGCTTGCGCAGGGAACTGTCGCCGGTGAAGGTCGCGGAGAGATCAAAACCCGCCGCTGCCCCCATGATCAGCCGCACGCCCGTGCCGGCATTGCCGCAATCGATGATATCCGCCGGCTCGGCGAAAGCGCCGTTTCCGGCCACGGTCCATTGGCCAGCACCCTGTCGCACAACCTCGGCGCCGAAAGCCGCCATGGCCCGGGCGGTGGCCAGCACATCATCGCCTTC
>CAMAVA010000241.1 GCA_945861515.1 Brevundimonas vancanneytii
CTTGCCACTGACGTCACGCATGGGGCTTCCTCCTGGTTCTGCTGCCGACGGCAGGCCGGCGCCTTGTGTTCATTTTCGGTTCGGACAGCTCATAGCGTCGAATGGCGCCCAGACCAATCCACGCGACCGTATATCGGGTAGGTTGGGAGTGCTCAGAACACGCCGCGATCAGGCCGGCGCTGGATCATTGGGCTTTTGTCTCGCGCCCCTGGCCCCGAAATAGAGCGCCGAACCGGACACCAGCAGGGCGCCGAAAAGGCTGGTCGCATAGGCGCAGAGAACAAAGAACTGCAGCCAGTCCAGATCCGGCTCGCCGAAGTTCCGCCACAGCAGCAGACCGGCGCTACCGACATATCCGGAAGCGTCGGCGACATAGATGAGGAACCCTGCCGTCGCGACCCTGCCGCTGAAGGCCACAAGCCGGTCGAACAGCATGGCGTTGAACGGCGTATAGGCCATGTAGAGACCCGCTCCGGACAGGATCATCCAGACCAGGGGCGACAACAGGCCGGCCTGAAAGGCCAGGGTCGACAGGCCCAGGAGCAGAAATCCGCCGATGACTACCCCGTGGATCACCATAAGCGCCCTGAGATTATTGCGAACCATGATGATGGCTGCCAGGGCCGCCAGCGCCACGACCGCAACGGGCAGTTCGCTGGCCGTGAAGACCGAAGCCTGGCCGCCATATCCCAGGGCCGTCCAGATCTCGGCGGCGAAATTGTCCCGGAAATCCCGGAAGGCGGTCAGCAGGACATAGGACGTCACCAGCAATAGAATTCCGGGGGCATAGAGCAGCAGGAAGGCCCGGCGCTGCGCCGCGTCCATCGGACCGCGCCTGACCCGCGCCGCTTCATCCAGAGCATTGGGCGGCGGAAGCTGCATCAACAGCCAGACCGAAGCCGCCAGCAGGGGCATGAACAGCAGTCCGGTGACCGCCGGCATCCAGAAGGGATCGACATGCTGCACATGGACCAGCCAGGCCCCGACCGACTTCACAAGGCCGGATGAGAGAATGAAGCTGGCGCAGAGCATGGCGCCCAGGACTTCAGAGACCCTTCGGCCCTCCATATAGCCGAACACCAGCCCCCAGATCATCCCGAGCGGCAGTCCATTCAGGAACAGGGCCGCGACATTCCAGGGCGCTGGAACCAGGGCAAAGCCCACCAGGGCCAGCCAGGACATGCCGATCAGGCCCAGGATCGCCAGTCCCCGGCGAGACGGGTTGATCTCCGATATCACCTTGACGCCGATGATCTTGGACAGCGCGTAGCCCGCCACCTGGGCCAGGACCAGGGCGACCTTGTAATCCAGGGCGAACGTCCAGCCCGGGATCACCTCGAAGGTCGCCGCAGAAAACGGCTTGCGGAAAGCGTACATGGAGAAGTAGGCGGCGAACCCGGCCAGCCCCGCCAGCAGGGTGAACACAGCCGGATGCGCCCGCTCCAGCCGTGACTGCAATCCGCCCATGACCCGTCGCCTCCGCCCCGTTCTGCGGCTAGTCTTTTTCAGCAGCGGATGAAACCCTGACGACAGGATGCGACAGAGCGGACAGCGAACCTGGCCCAGGTATCCGGGGACCCAGGCCTTGCAGTTTGATGACAAGGCCGCCCGTCAGGAGATAACGCAGGGCCCGGCCCCTGCCCTGTGCTAGGCCGACCGGGTCTGTGATTCCGGAGGTTCCATGCGGTCTGATCCTGGCTTTGATCTGGCAGTTGTCGGGGCCGGCATCGTCGGACTGGCCTGCGCCCTGGCCGCGGTCCAGCGCGGCAAGAAGGTGGTCGTGATCGACCGGGACGCCCAGGCCAATGGCGCATCGGTCCGCAATTTCGGCTTCATCACCGTCACCGGACAGGCCCAGGGTTACATGTGGGGCTGGGCCCATCGCAGCCGGATGATCTGGGAAGAAATCGCGAAAAAGGCCGGGATTCCCATCCTGCTTCGCGGGCTGCTCATGACGGCCCGCAGACCCGAGTCCCTGGTCGTGATCGAGGCGTTTCTGAAGACAGAGATGGGGGAAGGCTGCGCCCTGCTGGGCCGGGAAGACACCCTGGCCCGGCAACCCGGCCTGGCGTCCGGCAACCTGCTCGGCGCCCTCTGGAGCCCGCACGAACTGCGGGTCGAGTCCCGTGAGGCGATTCCGAAACTGGCCCAGTGGCTGGAGCATCATCACGGGGTCACGTTTCGGCGGGGCGAGGCTGCGCTCTCCGTCGAACCTGGAAAGGTCATGACCACCAAGGGCCTGGTGGAGGCCCAAGCCATCGCCGTCTGTCCGGGTGATGATCTCTACAGTCTCTTCCCGGAACACATCGCCGCCCAGGGGGTGAGGCGCTGCAAGCTGCAGATGCTGCGTCTGGCCGATCCGGGATTCCGCCTGCAGGGCGGCGTGATGTCGGACCTCGGCCTTGAGCGCTACGAGGGCTATGGCGCCCTGCCGGAGGCCCAGCCCCTGCGGACCAGGCTGCAGCAGGAACAGCCGGACCATCTGGCCAATGGCGTCCATCTGATCGTGGTGCAGAGCGCCGATGGCAGCCTCGTCGTCGGCGACAGCCACCATTATGCGCCAACCCCTGATCCCTTTGCTTCCGAAGCTGTGGACAGGCTGATCCTGGACGAATTTGCCGCCGTGTTCGGGGCCGTGCCGCCTGTGCTGGAACGCTGGACCGGAACCTATGCCCATGTCCCCGGCAAACCCGTCCTGATCGAAACGCCCATGCCGGGCGTCAGGCTGGTCATGGTGACCACCGGCGCAGGGGCCTCAACCGGCTTTGCCATTGGCGAGCATGTGGTCGAAGACCTGTTTGAAGGAGCCCAGCCGTGAAGACGACGCCAAGCATTTCGGACTTTGACCTGGTCATCTTCGACTGGGCGGGAACCATGGTCGATTTTGGCTGTCTGGCGCCGGTCCAGGCCCTCAAGGCCGCGTTTGACCGACAGGGGGTGACCCTCGAAGACGAGGCGGCCCGGGCCGACATGGGCAAGGCCAAGGACGCCCATGTCCGGGCGCTGCTGGACCGTTCCGACGTCGCCTCGGCCTGGGTCGCGGCGCGCGGCGCAGCGCCGGTTGAAACCGACGTGGCCCGGATCATGGCCGATCTCGGCCCGCTGATGCGCGATGCTGCAGAAGCCGCGGCGCTGCTCATCCCCGGCGCCCTGGATTGCGTCCAGGCGTTTCAGCGCGCCGGGCTGCAGGTCGCCTCCTCTACCGGCTATACCCGCGAGATGATGGGGCCTGTCCTGACCCGGGCGGCGGCCCAGGGCTACAACCCGGAAGCGGTCGCCTGCGCCGGCGAGACACCCGAAGGCCGGCCGTCCCCGCTGATGATCTACAAGACCTGCGCCGACCTCGGCGTCTGGCCCCTGTCCAGGGTGATCAAGGTGGATGACGCCGAGGCAGGCGTCGCAGAAGGACGCGCCGCCGGCTGTTTCACCATTGGCCTGGCCGCTTCGGGCAACGGACTGGGTCTGTCGCTCGAAGACTACCAGGCCTTGCCGGAGCCGGAGCGACAGCAGCGTCTGGCGCCGGTCAGGGAGGCCCTGTTGGCGGCGGGCGCCGACAGGGTCATCGATACCGTCGCCGACCTGCCGGCTCTGTTTGGACTGTCCGGAAACCTGCAGTCTGGCTGACGCCCGGCCACCTGTCACACAGCCGACACCAAGGCCCCGATATGTCAGGGGAAGACCAGATCAGCGGACGGACTCGCGCACCCTTGAACATTCTGCTTGTCACCTTGGACCAATTTCGCGCGGACTGCCTGTCCTGCGCCGGCCATCCGGTCGTCCGCACACCCAACCTGGACCGCCTGGCCGCCCAGGGGGTTCGATTCGCCCGCCACTACAGCCAGTCGGCGCCCTGTAGTCCCGGGCGCGCCAGCCTCTATACGGGCATGTACCAGATGAACCACCGGGTGGTCGGCAACGGCACCCCGCTGGACGGACGGTTCGACAATCTGGCCCATGCCGCCCGCCGGGCCGGCCATGTTCCGACCCTGTTCGGCTACACGGACCAGAGCGTGGATCCCCGCCAGACCGACGGCCCGGATGATCCGCGCCTTCTCACCTACGAAGAGGTCCTGCCCGGCTTTGACATCGGCCT
>CAMAVA010000242.1 GCA_945861515.1 Brevundimonas vancanneytii
ATAGGCCCGGTCCACGACAATTCCGGCCGCCTTGAGCAGGTCTCCGGCGCGCCGGGCCTGGGTTTCGCCTTCAGCGGTGAGATCCACATCCACCCAGCCGGTGAAACGGTTTTCGAGGTTCCACTGGCTCTGGCCGTGGCGAAGAAGAACGAGGGTCGACATGGACTTGGGGCTAAAGCGCGGGGCGACGTTGGTCAAGCCGGACAGGCTGTCGGACGACCGGGACAGAGGCGCGACTGCACAGGTTTTTGGCAGGCGACGTGGCAGGCGCGACTGCCGCTTGCAAACAACGGATCGACAACGTAAGACTTGGCTCAAATTGGGGGAGCCTACAACTATGCCGTCTGGCAAAACTAAACCGGACTCTGGCTCACCGGAGCAGGCCGATACGCTGGCGCGGCTGGAGACAGTCTTCCGCGCCCGGCCACAGGACTGGAAACTGATCGGAAACCTGTTGGTCGAGGCCAAGGCGCAAAATCTTGAGGCGCCGGCGCAGACCTGGCTTGCCTACGCCAACTTCGCGGCCGGAAAAAAGTGGCATGACAAGGCCTTCGAGGCCGCCACGGAAGCCGCCGCCAGCGCCGAACACGCCAGTCAGGCTTGGAGGCTGGCATTCCAGATCGGCATCGACTCCGAGGGGGCGGCGCGCACCGCCGAGGCGGTGAAGAACCTGTTGATGATCAGTCCGGCAAACGACCGGTACCTGCGCCAGGCGGTGAAGGCCTTCCGCGCCAAGGGGCCAACGCCTGGCTCGACATTGATCGTCAGGGAGGCCGCTCCCTACCTGCGCGTTGATGAAGAGCTCATCCGCTACAGCGCGTATGTCGAGGATTCTCCGGAACTGGCGGCCAAGCTGAAGGAGTGGGCGTCCACTATTCCCACGACCGCGTCCCCGACCAAGAGCCTGGACGCCCTGAGTATTCTGCTGGAACTCGGCATCGAGCCGCCGCCGCATCTGGCCACCAATGTTCTGGACAATCCGGACGAGAACCTGAACGACCGCCAGCGGCTCCGCGCCCTGCTGCGAGCCTATGACCACGCCGGACAACGGGAAGCGGCGGTCGAGATCTACAGGCGCTTTGCGGAAACGCCCGGTCGGGAAGGCCTGCTGATCCGTTTCCTTCCCTATTGCCGGTCTGTGCCGGGCCTACCGGAACACCTGCTCGCTTGGGCCAGGGAGGCCGGTCCCGATTCGACGGACTGGAGGCGCAAGGCAGCTTTGAAGATCTTCGGGTTCTTCGGTATGGAGGCTCCCGCTGGTCTGATGCCGGGTGACGAGTCCGACCACAAGCTTCAGCGCGCCTGGCAGCTCTGGGCTGCCCACGTTCCGACAGACGCTGAACTCAAGCGGCCGGTCATGACCAGCTATAGCGGCGAGGAGATCGTCTTGTCCCCTGCGGGAAAGCCGGCCCCTGTGCTGATTGTGTTTTCCGGCCTCAGCGATAACTTCTCCGTGCCGCCTCCGACCTTTGACCGCTTTCTTGCCGCGCTCGGAGCCTCGGCGATCTTCATGTCCGACAGGAACCGCCTGTGCTTCGCGGCTGGCTCAAAGGGCATGGGGCTGAATTTCGATCAGACGATCGCTTATCTGCGGGAGAAACTTGCCGAGCTTCAGTGCACTCGCCTCGTCACCCTGGGCACGTCGGCCGGGGGTTATGCGGCGCTGCTCTACGGCCTCAATATGCGGGCGCACAGCGTGCTTGGCTTTGGTTCGGTAACCAATGCAACGCCTGAATACCTGAGCACCGACCCGCGGGGCCGACTGGTTGCCAAACGGGCCGCCCGTCAGGTCGAACCCAAGAACCTGGACGTCCGCCCTATGATCGTGGACCCGGCCAACACCACCGACGTGCATCTCTATTATGGCGAAGGCATGGAGGTTGACAGCCGCAACTCCAAGCATCTGGAAGGGCTGCCGCGTGTCGCGCTTCACCCGGTGATGAATTTCGACCGGCATCAGGTCCTTCCGGAACTGGTTGTTCGGGGAGAATTTCAAGGCATCCTGGAAAAGGCCCTGTACGGGTAACGCCCGCCTTGCAGATCGGCCGTCTTCCGTCCATCGGCCGGCGCTAGCGTAGGAAATGCGCTCCCATACTTGGCCGAATGCGCTATAGCGGCGACATGAGGGACCGTATTTTCTACCCGTTGGCCGCCGCCCTGGCTCTTGGCATGGTCGTTTTGGCCCTTGTCTGGCCGCAGGGCCAGGGTGTTCCCTCTCCAGCGCCGTTTGGCCACCCCCAGACAGGCTCTGCCACCAAACCTTCGGCAGGGTCGGACCAATGATAGACAAGCAATCGATCGCCGCCGGTCGCCGTGTGCTGACCATTGAGTCCGAAGCCCTTGGCCAGATGGCCGAGGAACTGGGACAGCCCTTCGCGGCTGCAGTCGAACTGCTCTATGCCGCCAAGGGCCGGGTGGTCTGTACAGGCATCGGAAAATCCGGCCATGTCGCCCGCAAGATCACCGCGACCATGGCCTCGACCGGAACCCAGGCCATGTTCGTCCATGCCGCCGAAGCCAGCCATGGCGATCTGGGCATGGTGGGCAGCGATGACGTCGTCCTGGCCCTCTCCAAATCCGGCGAAGTCCGTGAACTGTCCGATTTCATCGCCTATTGTCGGCGGTTCGACATTCCCCTGATCGGCATGACGGCGAATCCGGAAAGCGCTCTGGGCAAGGCCTCGACGGTGATCCTGCGCCTCTCCGACGCTCCCGAAGCGACCGGCGAGCTCAATGCGCCGACCACTTCCACCACCCAGCAGATGGCGCTGGGCGACGCCCTGGCCGTGGCGCTGCTGGAGCGGCGCGGCTTTACCCCCAAGGACTTCCACGTTTTTCATCCCGGTGGAAAACTGGGCGCCATGCTGAGAACCGTCGGCGATTTGATGCACCGGCTGGAAGAGGCGCCCCTGACCTTCAGCGATACACCATTGCCAGAAGCTGTCAGGGTCATGACGGAACGTGGGCTCGGGGTTGTGGGCATTGTCGATGCAGCCGGAAAGCTGATCGGCGTTGTCACGGATGGCGACCTGCGCCGGAACTTCGAAGGCCTTGCGAGCAAGACTGTCGCCGACATCATGACCCGCAATCCTAAGGCGCTGACCGAAGACTCCCTTGCGGCGGATGCGGCCCGCATCATGAACGAAAGCCGCATCACCGTGCTGTTTGTTATCGAGCAGGGGAAACCGGTCGGCGTGCTGCATGTCCATGACGTCCTGAGCGCAGGGGTCATCTGATCTGTCCCGGACAGGTCCGGCGCCAAATGATGAGTCGCATGCAGGTGCCGATTGCCGGCTGCGACTGCAAGGCTTACACCCGCCGCCGTGTCCGTACCGGAGCCAGACCGCATGCCCTTTCTTCCTCGCGCCGACCTCCTTCCCAATACCTTCGCCTATGAGAACGAGCCGCTCGTCAAGGCGACGGGCTTTCGGGAGTACGACGCCCGCTGGCTGTTCGGACCCGACATCAATCTCCTTGGCATCCAGGCCCTGGGCCTGGGTCTCGGGACCTATATCCAGTCGCTGGGCCACCAGAGGATCGTGGTCGGCCATGACTTCCGTTCCTACTCCCTGTCGATCAAGCAGGCCCTGACCCTGGGCCTGATCGAGGCCGGCTGCGAGGTGCTGGACATCGGCCTGGCCCTGTCCCCCACCGCCTATTACGCACAGTTCGATCTGGACGCGCCCTGCGTCGCCATGGTCACCGCCAGCCACAACGAGAACGGCTGGACCGGCGTGAAGATGGGGGCGGCCCGTCCCCTGACCTTCGGACCGGAAGAGATGGGCGCCCTGAAGGACATCGTCCTGAACGGCCGCTTCAAGCCGCGGGACGGCGGCAAGCTGACCCGCATCGAGGGCATGGCCGAACGCTATATCGCCGACGTCTCGCGGCGCGCGTCCCTGACCCGTCCGCTTAAGGTGGTCGCGGCCTGCGGCAACGGCACCGCCGGCGCCTTCATTCCGGACGCCCTGCGCCGGATGGGCGTGGCCGTGGTCTATGAAATGGACTGCGATCTGGACTGGACCTTCCCCAAGTACAATCCCAATCCCGAAGACTCCGAGATGCTCCACGCCATGGCGCATGC
>CAMAVA010000243.1 GCA_945861515.1 Brevundimonas vancanneytii
GTTGCACCGCTTCTCCAGGCAGTCCGGGCCTGAGGAAGACGCTCTGCCGGGTCTGCGCGACGCTGATCCAAGCCGTCGAACTTAAACCCGACCCACCGTCGAACGCCCGTCATTCTCTGCCAAAGGCGTTTTTACACAGCCTCGGTCGACAGCGTCTATTTCAGGCTGGACCGCCCCTGAACCCGCCTCCCGGCTGGCGGGCCCGGATCAAGCCACAGGCTTCCGGGCCGCCGGTTTTTTGGCCGGCGCTTTCTTGGCCGTGGCCTTCTTGGCGGCGATCCGTTTTTCAGCCGGCTTCATCGGCGGCGGCTTGGACGCCCCGTCCGCCTTTGACTTCGCAGGCGCCTTTGTAGCGGTCTTTGCCTTGGCCGGCGCCTTGGCGGACGCCTTTCGGGGCGCGGGCTTCTTCTTGCCGCCGCCACCCTTGGCCACCCGCTCTGCAATCAGGATGACAGCCTCTTCCAGCGTCACCTCCAGCGGGTCCTTGCCGCGGGGAACGTTGGCGTTGGTGTCGCCATGCTTGATGTAGGGACCAAAACGCCCCGACAGGATCTTGATCGGGGCGCCGTCTTCGGGGTGGGAGCCCAGTTCCTTGAGCGCCGCCGCCTGGCCCCGGGCCCCGCGACCGCCGGCCCGCTTTTCAGCCAGCACGGAAACCGCGCGGTTCAGCCCGACCTCGAAGACCTCGTCAGCGCTCTCGAGATTGGCATAGGTGCCCTCATGCAGCACGTAGGGACCGTAGCGACCGATCCCCGCCTGGATCATCTTGCCGTCTTCGGGATGGGCGCCAACATCACGCGGCAGGTCCAGCAGCCGCAGCGCCTTGTCGATATCCATCGATGCCGGCGACCAGGTCTTGGGAAGACTGGCCCGTTTGGTCTTTTCCCCGGGTTCCTCGACATAGGGTCCGAACCGGCCATTCTTCAGCCAGACGGCCTGCAGGGTCTTGGGATTGATCCCCAACTCCCGATCACTGGTCGCCTCGGCCTCGCCTTCGCCGTCAGGTTGGGCGATCGGCCGCGTAAAGCGGCACTCCGGATAGTTCGAACAGCCGATAAAGGCCCCGAACTTGCCGGTCTTCAGGGACAGCCGTCCGTTGCCGCAGGTCGGGCAGACGCGCGGATCGGAGCCATCCTCCTTGGCCGGGAAGATGTGCGGGCCGAGGCTCTCGTTGAGCGCGTCGAGAATGTTGGTGGTGCGAAGTTCGCCGATCTCCAGGGCAGCCGCATGGAAATCCTTCCAGAAATCCCGCAGCAGGACCTTCCAGTCCAGTTTGCCGTCGCTGACCAGGTCGAGCTTTTCCTCAAGGCTGGCCGTGAAGTCATATTCCACATAACGGGCGAAGAACTGCTCGAGGAAGGCGGTAACCAGCCGGCCCTTGTCCTCGGGAATGAAGCGGTTCTTGTCCATCCGCACATAGGCGCGGTCGCGCAACACCGTCAGGATCGAGGCATAGGTCGAGGGCCGGCCGATGCCGAGCTCCTCCATCTTCTTGACCAGGCTGGCTTCGGAATAGCGCGGCGGCGGTTCGGTGAAATGCTGGTCGGCGCGGACCTCCAGGACCTTGGCGGCGGCGCCCTCGTTGACGGGCGGCAGTCGGGCGCTGTCCTCGTCCTCGGCATCGTCCCGGCCTTCTTCATAGACGGCCAGATAGCCCGGAAACTGGATCACCTGACCTGACGCCCGCAGCGCGGTGGCGCCATCAGCGCCGTCCAGTTCGATGGTCGTCCGCTCGATCCGGGCCGCTTCCATCTGGGAAGCAATCATCCGCTTCCAGATAAGTTCATAGAGGCGGCCGAGATCCCCATCCAGACGCAGAGAGCCCGGGTTGCGGTTCAACGAGGTGGGACGGATCGCCTCATGCGCCTCCTGGGCGTTCTTGGCCTTGGCCTTGTACAGGCGAGGCGAGTCCGGGACGTAGTCTCGACCGTAAAGGCCTGCGATGACAGTCCGGGCCTCTTCCAGGGCCTCCGGCGCCGCCTGGACGCCGTCAGTTCGCATATAGGTGATCAGACCGACGGTCTCTCCGCCGATATCGATCCCTTCATACAGCTTCTGGGCCGCCTGCATGGTGCGCTGGGCGTTGAACCCCAGCTTGCGGCTGGCCTCCTGCTGCAGGGTGGAGGTGGTGAAGGGCGGGGGAGGCGTGCGCCGCGCGGGCTTCTTCTCGACCGACGTCACAGTGAAACTGGTCGCCTTGACCGCCGCCCGGGCCGCCCCGGCGTCCGACTCATTGGCGAGGTCGAACTTTGTCAGCCGCTTTCCGGCATGCTTGACCAGCCGCGCCAGGAAGGGATCGGCCCCGGCAGACACATCGGCCTCGACGCTCCAGTATTCCTGGGTCCGGAACCGCTCGATCTCCAGTTCCCTGTCGACCACCAGCCGCAGTGAAACCGACTGGACCCGACCGGCCGACCGCGAACCGGGCAGCTTGCGCCAGAGCACCGGCGACAGGGTGAAGCCGACCAGATAGTCGAGGGCGCGACGCGCAAGATAGGCGTCGATCAGTTCCATATCCAGCTGGCGCGGGTTGGCCATGGCCTCGAGGACCGCAGACTTGGTGATGGCGTTGAAGGTGACCCGTTCAACGGCCTTGTCCTTCAGGGCGCGCTTCTTCTGCAGGATTTCCAGGACATGCCAGCTGATGGCTTCGCCCTCCCGATCCGGGTCGGTGGCGAGGATAAGGCGGTCGGACCCCTTCAGCGCTTCGGCGATGTCGCTGATCCGCTTGCTGGCCTTGGCGTCGATCTCCCAGGTCATGGCGAAATCGTCGTCTGGCAGGACCGAGCCGTCCTTGGACGGCAGGTCGCGGACGTGGCCATAGGACGCCAGGACCGTGAATCCTGACCCCAGATACTTGTTTATGGTCTTGGCCTTGGCCGGGCTCTCGACAACGACAACGTTCATACAGGTGCGGCTTGATCTCTGGGAGGAGGGGGCAAAGGGCCCCGGCCCGGGCGGCGGAAGTTGCGTCGGCCCATGGGCGAATGTCAACGCGTGGCCTGTTACAGACCGACTGAAAGGCAAAAAAGCGCCGAAATCCGAACTTTGACAGGCCGGCGCCCCCCAATCGGATGACGCCTACCGTCAGTTTCCCTCCTAGTAGCGTTTGCTACATTTAGAAATCTTCACGGGCGTAGTTTGACCGCCTGTGTATAGAGCACGCCGGAGTGACATGACCTCGTCCGCCCAACCGCCTCGCGTTTCTGACATCCTCGCCGGCATCGCCGCAGCGGATCATGAAACCGTGTCCGTTCAGGATGTGACAGAGGCCTTTGGCGACCGGGCCTTCGGGGCCCTGATGTTCGTGTTTGCTGCGCCTCTGGCTCTTCCCATGCCGCCTGGGGTGTCCGCAGTTCTGGGCGCGCCGCTGCTGTTCATCACCACCCAATGGATGATCGGTCGCCGGACGCTCTGGCTGCCACAGCTTATGGCCCGGCGCACCATGAGCCGGGCAGACTATGTGGCCATCATGGGCAAGCTCACGCCCTATCTGGCCTGGCTCGAGCGGCGGCTGCGTCGACGCCTGACCTTCCTCTACGGGCCGATCCTTGACCGGTTCACGGGACTTGTCTGTGTGATCCTCGCAGCCATCGTGTTTCTGCCCATTCCGTTCGGCAACATGTTGCCCAGCTTCGCGATCGCCGCCTTTGCCCTGGGTCTGGCCGAGCGGGACGGCGTCGCCTGCCTGATCGGATGGGTTTCCGGGCTGCTGAGCGTCGCCATTCTGGCGCTGGTCTGGCGCGCCATTGTCGCCGCCAGCCTCGCATTCTTCGGGGTTCTGGCCTCGACCCTGGGCTGGGTCTTCGAACGACTGACCTGATCTCGAGACCCCGTTTGACGGGCTGGCGGCAGTTGCCGGTTTCGTCCTGCCGCGAGGATGGCTAGAGACGGGGAATGTCTTCACCGCCGCCCGTCGTCATCCTTGTCGAACCACAACTTGCCGAAAACATCGGAGCGGTCGCCCGGGTCATGGCCAATTTCGGTCTGTCGGAGCTGCGCATGGTCCGCCCCAGAGACGGCTGGCCGCAGGACCGCGCCTGGGCCAGCGCTTCGGGCGCCAGCTGGCCGCTGGA
>CAMAVA010000244.1 GCA_945861515.1 Brevundimonas vancanneytii
TCGACGGGCGGCAGGACCGAAATCACAGCCCCACAGAGGGAGATCCGCGATGATCGAACGCCGCCCATTCGACCAGCTTGGCCATGCCGACCATGGCTGGCTCAACGCCCGCCACCATTTTTCCTTCGCCAACTGGTATGATCCCTCCCGCATGGGCTGGGGCGCCCTGCGGGTCTGGAACGATGACGAGATCGCGCCCAAGTCGGGCTTTCCGCCCCATCCCCATGCCGACATGGAAATCATCACCTATGTCCGCACCGGCGCCATCACCCACCAGGACAGCCTGGGCAACACCGGCCGCACGGGCGCCGGCGATGTCCAGGTGATGAGCGCAGGCTCGGGCATCCGCCATGCCGAATACAATCTGGAAGACGAGACCACGACCCTGTTCCAGCTCTGGATCCAGCCCCGCACCCGGGGCGGCGCCCCCAGCTGGGGCGCCAAGCCCTTCCCCAAGCGGGATCGCTCCGGCAGCTTCCAGGCCCTGGCCAGCGGCTTTTCCGATGACCCCGACGCTCTGCCGATCCGCGCCGAGGCCCGGGTTCTGGGCGCGACCCTCAAGGCCGGCGACACCACCACCTACCACCTGGCCAAGGGCCGGCACGGCTATCTGGTCAGCGCCGTCGGAGAGGTCGAGGTCAATGGCGTGACCCTGAAGGATCGCGACGGCGCAGCCATCCGGGACGAGGGCGAGATCATCGTCACGGCCCTGTCGGACGCCGAACTCGTGCTGGTCGACAGCGAATAGTCGCGCGAGGGCTCAAAGCGACAGCAAACAGCTTTCGCTGATGGTTGGCCGCGAGACCGTGATCCGGCACAGCCCTGGAAAGCCCGGACGGAGCGCCTCTGCAAAATACAGGCAGAGGTGCTCCAGGGTCGGCAGCTCCAGCCCCGGCTTTTCATTCAGGAACCCATGGTCCAGCTCGGCGGCCACGGTCTTCAGCGCCTGGTCAAGCTCTCCCAGATCGGCAACCCATCCCATCGGGCCGGAAATCTCGCCGCGCACTGTCGCCTCGACGCGAAAGGAATGGCCGTGCAGGCGCGTATAGGGACTGCCTTCCGGGCCCTGGGGAAAGTGATGCGCCGCGTCAAAGGTCGCGGCCTTGGTGATTTCGAAGATCTGGGTGGTCATGGATGTCGCAGACGCCAGCGCGACCGGACCGGACGCGCCATCTAGGGGATGCCGAGGTATTTGTGGGACTGCAGGCTTAAAGCCCACCGGGGATGCGAAAGGCAATAGGCGATACAGGCCTGCGTCGCGCCGGCCCGGTCAGGACCATCCATGGGCTGAAGATAGAAACGCTCGAAGTCCAGCCCTTCAAACCGGGCAGGGTCGACGCCATCCTGCGGCCAGACCAGTTTCAGCTCCTGACCGGAGGTCTGGACCACAGCGGCCTGCGCCTTGGGACTGACGCACAGCCAGTCGATGCCGGCCGGCGCCGCCAGGGTGCCGTTGGTCTCGACGGCAATCCGAAACCCCCGATCGTGAAATGCCGCCACCAGCTCGGCGTCCAGCTGCAAGAGCGGCTCGCCGCCGGTACAGACCACAAGCCGATCGCTTGCGCCGCCCATCCAGGCCGCCTCCACATGCTCCGCCAGGGCCGCAGCGGTGGAAAACCGTCCGCCGCCGGGTCCGTCAACGCCGACAAAATCGGTGTCACAGAAGCTGCAGACGGCGCCGGCGCGATCCTTCTCGCGTCCCGACCAGAGATTGCAGCCGGAAAAACGGCAGAAGACAGCCGCCCGGCCGGCCTGTCCCCCTTCGCCCTGCAGCGTCAGGAAGACCTCTTTCACCGAATAGGTCATCCCGAAGGGCCCTCAAGTCTGGTTTCTGCGGGCGCCAAGCCCGGTCAGCGGTCCGATTCCCGATACCATAGCCGGACCGGCGCAGCAGCGGCGCCAGTCTTCCAGATTTATCCGCCTGCCCCGCAAACGGGACCGGAAACCCCAATAGCGACAACATCTGTTCAAATCCTGTCGAATCATTGGCGCCAGGGCCCTTCGGCCCGCCGCTGCATCTCCTAGCGTAAGCTGACCCTCGGTCAATTCCCCGCTGAGTAGAACCGCAGGCCCGGCCCCGGTTTCCGGGCGCGGTGTTCCCGCCACAGTCTCGTGAAAACCCCTATTCTAACAGTGTTCAGACTACCATCGGCATTGACAGGGACCCGGCCAACGTAGGCAAATCCAAGGTAGCTACGGTGAAGTGTCGCGCGTCCCGTCAGCAACTCAGACGCGGCATCGAGGAAACACACGGCGTTCGCAGGACTGACCAACGGTCCGCGGCGCACGGGGAGGGTTAGAATGAGACATACTCTGCGTCTGCGGAACGCGCTGGTAGTCGGCGTATCCGCTATGGCCATCATGGCCGTCGCCGCGCCAGCCTTTGCACAGGATGAAGGCACCACCGTCGGCGAACTGATCGTCACGGCGCAGAAGCGCGAAGAAGCCATCCAGGACGTTCCGATCGCGGTTTCCGCCTTCAATCAGGAAAGCCTGGAAAAGCAGAAGATCGACGGCGGCCCGAACCTGGTTCTGGCCATTCCGAACGTCAACTTCTCCAAGGGCAACTTCACCGGCTATAACTTCCAGATTCGGGGCATCGGCTCCAAGCTGGTGGCCGGATCGGGCGACGCCGGCACCGGCATCCACCTGAACAACGCTCCCCTCACCGCCAACAACCTGTTCGAATCCGAGTTCTTCGACGTCGAGCGCGTTGAAGTCCTGCGTGGTCCGCAAGGCACCCTGTACGGCCGGAACGCCACGGGCGGCGTGGTCAACCTGATCACCGCCAAGCCGACCGACGATTTCGAAGCCCTGATCAAGGGCGACTACGGCAACTACAATTCGGTCAAGGCGCGCGGGATGATCAACGTCCCGATCGGCGACACCATCGCCGTCCGGGCCTCCGGCGCCCTGCTGCAGCGTGACGGCTACGGTGAGAACCTCGTCACCGGCAACGACATCGACAACCGCGACCTGTGGAACACCCGCGTCACGGTCAGCTTCGAGCCGACGGACACCTTCAGCACCTACTTCATGTGGGATCACTTCGAAGAAGACGACAAGCGCTCGCGGATCGGCAAGCAGTTCTGCACCAAGGATCCGGGCTTCACCGGCTTCACCTACTCGGCCAACCCCGACCGGGCCGCTGCGACCCGCGGCCTGCTCAGCCAGGGCTGCCTCGCCACCCCGCTGGACTCGCCGAACGTCCTGGGCACGCCCAACTCGTCCGCCACCCTCGGCGGTCTGCTCGGCAACCTCTCCGGCCTGATCGCCGGCGACGCCTATGCCGGCAAGATGCAGGTCAAGGACATCCGCGACATCGAATCCGCGGCTGACCCGATCTACCAGGCCAAGACGGACATCTATCAGTTCGGCGCCAGCTGGGACATCACCGACGAACTTCAGATCATCTCGCTGACCAACTACAGCAAGAATGAACTGTTCACCCAGGCCGACTACAACCGCGTCACGCCGATCAACAGCTTCGGCGCGGCCCCTGCCGCCTGCAACAACTTCACCGCCCCCTGCGCCTCCGGCGCGCCGGTCCCGACGGCCGTCTACAACGCCGTCTATGCCAGCCTGTTCCCCGGCGGCGTGGTCAACGACCCGCAGGTTGGTCCGTCCAACAAGTTCACCACCTTCGACATTTCCAGCGCGAACGTCGAACAGTGGAGCCAGGAACTGCGTCTGGCCTCGAACTTCGATGGTCCGCTGAACTTCAACGTCGGCGCCATCTACCTCGACCTGCAGAGCACCGATGGCCACTACTTCGTGTTCGGGAACACCCTGACCGGCCAGGCGCTCGTCGCCAACGCCCTGGTCACCGGCAACCCGCTCTGCACCGGCTCCACGCCCGGCTGTATCGTTGTCGACCAGTCGTCCAGCCCCTCCGGCGCTGGCCGCAACTATTTCGACAGCACCGGCGACTATCACCTGAAGTCCCGCGCGGCCTTCGGTGAGGTCTACTGGCAGGTGGTCGAGAACTTCAAGGTCACCGGCGGCCTGCGTTACACCCATGACCGCAAGCTGGTCATCGGTCGCACCACGGCTCTG
>CAMAVA010000245.1 GCA_945861515.1 Brevundimonas vancanneytii
CCAAGGCCTTCTTCGAGGGCGCCGAGCCCGGGTTCATAAACGGCGCGCTGGACGGGATCGCCCGGGATGCCCACCGCAGCTGAACCCGGCCCCGATGAGGGAGAGTTTGGCTGGATCGAGCGGCTGCTGCGCCCGCTGACGCGCGGCGCGCCGGGCGCGTTGGATCTGCTCGACGATGCGGCGCTGCTTCGTCCGCCGCCGGGCCAGGATCTGGTCCTGACCAAGGACACCCTGGTGGCCGGGGTGCATTTCCTGCCCGACGATCCGCTGGACGGTGTCGCCCGCAAGCTGCTGGCCGTGAACCTGTCGGATCTGGCCGCCAAGGCTGCCGAGCCCGTCGGCTATCTTCTGTCCACCGCCTGGCCCCTTGGGACATCCTGGGCTGACAAGGCATTGTTCGCTTCAGGTCTGGCCCAGGCGGGCCAGGACTGGAATCTCGATCTGCTCGGCGGCGACACGGTCGCCACGCCCGGGCCCCTGACGCTTTCGGCCACCCTGTTGGGGCAGGTCCCGTCGGGACAGATGGTCCTGAGGTCCGGCGCCAGGACTGGAGACATCCTGCTGGTCAGCGGGTGCATCGGCGACGGCTGGCTGGGCCTTCGAGCCGCCCGGGGCGAGATCGCCGATCCTGACGCCACCCTGAGCGAGCGGTATCGTCGCCCGACCCCCAGGCTCGCGCTTCGTGAGGCCCTGCGGGATCATGCCAGCGCCGCCGCCGACGTCTCCGACGGTCTGCTCGCCGATGCTGGTCGTCTGGCCATCGCCAGTCATTGTGCGGTCCATGTCGAGCTGGACAGCGTTCCGGTCTCGCGGGCGGGCGCCGGTTGGTTCGCCACCCAGTCTGATCCCCTGGCCGCCCGGCTGGCCCTGGCGACGGGCGGCGACGACTACGAGATTGTCTGCGCCGCCAGGCCGGAGGCCGCAAAGGACCTGGTTGCCGCCGCCGCGAAGGCGGGCCTGACCATGACCATCATCGGCTGGTTTGGCCCGGGAAGCGGGGTCTCAGCCTCGCTGGACGGCGCACCGCTCCTGCTGGACCGTCTGGGATGGGCGCATCAGCCGTGAGGCAGGTCCCCGTCGGTTCAACCTCGCCTTAACCCTGACGGGTGCATGAACGGGTTCATGAGCCTTCGCCCCCTTGCCTGTCTTGCTCTTTTGCTGGCCCTGGTGGTCCCCGCCGAGGCTCTGGCTGCTGCTGGCGCCGAGAAGAAGGCCGTCGCGGCGCAATATGTCGACATCTCGCCGGTCGCCCTGCCGGTCATCGTCCGGGGGCGGATCATCAACTACATTTTTCTGATGGTCAGGATCAATCTGTCGCCGACCGCAGACGCCACCAAGCTTCGCACCAAGGAGCCCTATTTCCGTGACGCCTTGGTACGGGCGGCGCATCGCACCCCTTTCACCGACCCCAAGAGCTATGTCCAGCTGGATGAAGCCCGATTGAAAGCAGCCTTGCTGAAGGATGCTGGCGCCATTGGCGGGGCCCGAAACATCGTCAGCATCACGGTCACCTCCCAGACCCCGAAGCAGCGCAGCAATCTGCCTCGCCCCCCCGGCTAGCGTCTGTTCCGAGGGGCATGTTGCGGCGGTCGGGTCGAAACAGGCTCCAGACTCTCGGGTTGAAGCCTGCAAGGGTCTCACCGGCTGCATCAGAACAGAACGGGCTCCGGGCAGATTTCGCGATCATTCCGCATCCCTGGCCCATCCAGTGGCATTGACTGAACCTGCGGCATTGCGCGGCCTCTCCGTATTTGGCAAAGACGGGCGTCTTTTCGAGGCGGGGGCGGCAACGAACGCCTCCCGGGAGAAGGGGGTCTGGAAGCCGCTGGAGCAGCGGGCCAAAGCCTCCCGCGCAAACACAAGGGGCGCTTCACACAATGAGTACCGACAATTTCCTCTGGCTCGCCATCGGCGCTGGCTTTCTTGCCGTGCTCTATGGCGTCTTCCAGACCATGGCGCTGATGCAGAAATCTCCGGGCAACGCCCGGATGCAGGAGATCGCTGCAGCCATCCAGGAAGGCGCACAGGCCTATCTGAACCGCCAGTATGCGACCATCGGCATGATCGGCGCCGTGATCCTGGTCGGTCTGTTCTTCGTGCTGGGCGCCTACCCGGCGGTCGGCTTCCTGGTCGGCGCGGTGCTCTCGGGCGCCGCCGGCTTTGTCGGCATGCTGATTTCGGTCCGGGCCAACGTCCGCACCGCCCAGGCCTCTTCGGAGTCCCTGAGCAAGGGCCTGTCGGTGGCATTCGCCTCCGGCGCCATCACCGGCATGCTGGTGGCGGGCTTCGCCCTGCTCGGCGTCGCGGTCTACTACTACGTGCTGACCCAGGTCGTGGTCGTTGAGTCCCGCGTGGTGATCGATTCCCTGGTCTGCCTGGGCCTCGGCGCCTCCCTGATCTCCATCTTTGCCCGCCTCGGCGGCGGTATCTTCACCAAGGGCGCTGACGTCGGCGGCGACATGGTCGGCAAGGTCGAGGCCGGCATCCCGGAAGATGACCCCCGCAATGCGGCCACCATCGCCGACAACGTCGGCGACAATGTCGGCGACTGCGCCGGCATGGCCGCCGACCTGTTCGAAACCTATGCGGTGACCACGGTCGCCACCATGGTTCTGGCCTCCATCATCTTTGCCGGCGCCGACCATCTGGGCGCCATGATGATGCTGCCGCTGGCCATCTGCGGCGTCTGCATCGTCACCTCCATCATCGGCACCTTCGCCGTTCGTCTGGGCAAGTCCCAGAACATCATGGGCGCCCTCTACCAGGGCCTCATCGTCACCGGCGTCCTGTCTGTTCCGGCCGTCTACTGGGTGATCACCAGCCTGGTGCCCGCCGCCGGCATCGAGATCGGCGGCATCATCCGCTCGCCGATGGACCTGTTCTATTGCGGCATGGCTGGTCTGGTCGTCACCGCCCTGATCGTCATGATCACCGAATACTACACCGGCACCAATTTCCGCCCGGTGCGGTCCGTTGCCCAGGCCTCGGTTTCCGGCCATGGCACCAACGTCATCCAGGGCCTGGCCATGTCCCTGGAGTCCACGGCCCTTCCGGCCCTGGTCATCATCGTCGGCATCATCACCACCTTCCAGCTTGGCGGCCTGTTCGGCATCGCCGTGGCCACCACCACCATGCTGTCCCTGGCCGGCTTCATCGTCGCCCTGGACGCCTTTGGTCCAGTCACCGACAATGCCGGCGGTATTGCTGAAATGGCTGGGCTTCCCCCGGAAGTCCGCGTCACCACCGACGCCCTGGACGCCGTGGGCAACACCACCAAGGCCGTGACCAAGGGCTACGCCATCGGTTCGGCCGGCCTGGGCGCCCTGGTGCTCTTCGCCGCCTATACCGAGGACCTGAAGTTCTTCGCGGAAAAGGCCGTTGAAGGCTCCTTCTTCTTCGGCCTGGGCGAAGTCGCCTTCGACCTGTCCAACCCCTATGTCGTGGTCGGTCTGCTGTTCGGGGGGCTGCTGCCCTTCCTGTTCGGCGGCATGTCCATGACCGCCGTGGGCCGGGCCGCCGAGGCCGTGGTGCATGAAGTCCGCCGTCAGTTCCGGGAAAACCCCGGCATCATGACCGGCGAGGTGAAGCCGGAATATGGCCGCGCCGTCGACATCCTGACCAAGGCCGCCATCCGCGAGATGATCGTGCCGTCCCTGCTGCCGGTCGTCTCGCCGGTCGCCCTGTTCTTCGTGATCAACGCCATCTCCACCAAGCAGAACGCCTTTGCCTCGCTGGGCGCCATGCTGATGGGGGTCATCGTCACCGGCCTGTTCGTCGCCATCTCCATGACCAGCGGCGGCGGCGCCTGGGACAACGCCAAGAAGATCATCGAGGAAGGCTTCACCGACAAGGACGGCGTCCTGCACAAGAAGGGTTCGGAGGCTCACAAGGCCGCCGTCACCGGCGACACCGTCGGCGACCCCTACAAGGACACCTCGGGTCCCGCCGTGAACCCGATGATCAAGATCACCAACATCGTCGC
>CAMAVA010000246.1 GCA_945861515.1 Brevundimonas vancanneytii
GGGATCGATCCCCGGGTCCAGACCATCCCGGTCGCCCCGGCCTGCCATTATCACATGGGCGGGATCGCCACCGATCTCGACGGCCATACCAGCCTGCCGGGCCTGCTGGCGGCCGGCGAATGCGCCGCCACCGGCGTCCATGGCGCCAATCGCCTGGCCTCCAACTCCCTGCTGGAAGCCGCCGTCTTCGGAACCCGGGCTGGCCTCGCCCTGCGCGAAGCCCTCGATCCGGCCACCCCGCCCCTGGCCATCGAGGCCTGGCCGGACCTGCCGGACGACGCCCTGTACGCGTTGCGCCAGGCCATGAGCCGCCATGCTGGCGTCGTCCGGGACGGCGAGGGACTGACCGCCCTTCTGGCCCTGATCGACCAGCTTTGCGCCCAGTACGGCGAGGGGCCGATCCTGGTTGCGGCCCGACTGGTCGCCGCCTGCGCCCTGGACCGGCGCGAGAGCCGGGGCGGCCACAGCCGCACCGACTGGCCAGACCTGGCCCTGCCGACCCGCACCTTCGTCACCCTGGCCGGCCTGGACGCCATGAAGGTCGCCGCCGAATGATCGCGCCCCTCCCTGATCTCCTGATCGAGCCCGTCGTCAGGGCCGCCCTGGCCGAGGACCTGGGCCGGGCCGGCGACATCACCGCCCTGGCCTGCATCGACGCTGACGCGCGGCTGACCACGGACTTTGCCGCGCGCAGGGACGGCCGGATTTCAGGCCTGACCTGCGCCCGGCTGGCCATCCATGCCCTGGACCCCTCGGCCCGCTTCGAGGCGCGCCTGGCCGATGGCGATGACGCTCCGGCGGGGACTGTCCTCGCCCGGGTCGAGGCCAATGCCCGGGCCCTGCTGTCGGCCGAACGCACAGCCCTCAACCTGCTGGGCCGGATGAGCGGCATCGCCACCCTGACCCGCGCCTATGTCCGGGCCGCCGCCGGAACGGCGGCGAAGATCACCGACACCCGCAAGACCACGCCTGGCCTCCGGGCGCTGGAAAAATACGCCGTGCGCTGCGGCGGCGGGGTCAATCACCGCTTCGGGCTGGATGACGCCATCCTGATCAAGGACAATCACGTGGCGGCCTGTGGCGGGGTGATCCCGGCCATCGAACGGGCCAGGGCCTTTGCCGGTCACCTGGTCAAGGTGGAATGCGAGGTCGACAGTCTGGAACAGCTGGAACAGGCCCTGGGGGCCGGTCCGGACGTCATCATGCTGGACAATTTCAGCCTGGCGGACCTGGAACGCGCTGTGGCCATGGCCTCCGGCCGGGTGGTGCTGGAAGCCTCTGGCGGGGTCAATCTGGAGACGGTCGCCGCCATCGCGGCCACCGGGGTTGATGTCATCAGCGTCGGCGCCCTCACCCACTCGGCGCCGGTCCTCGACATCGGCCTGGACGCCGTCTGACCTTGATCAGGCGGGCAGCTTGCTGGCCGCCGGCCGGCGGGCCTTCAGCAGCCCTGCGATCCTGGCCTGAAGCGGGCCGTCCACAAGGACATGGAACAGCCAGGCAAACAGCAGGGCGGCCGGGACGGACAGGACCCACAGGCCCCACTGAACCGCAACGGGCAGGTCAAGTCGGGCGGTAAGGATATCCGTGACGCCAAACCAGACCAGGCCGGTGATGGCGTGGGTGATGAACAGCGAGAAGGACAGTTTGGCGCCCTCCTCGATCATCTTCGAGGGCCGGGCCACCGGCACCACGCCACAGGCCAGGATGATGGCCGCAATGGCCGCCAGGCTGACCAGATCGAAACGGCCAGCGACCTGCAGCAGCACCAGCGCACCCGCGGACAGCCAGCCAAGGCCCTGGGCCAGCAGGACGGGGGTCTTGCCGTCTTCCACCACCCGGGCGATGCAAAGGCCCAGCAGGAACATCGGCAGGGCGCGAACCACGCCATATTCAAACCCGATGTCATAGAGCGGGCGACCGGATACGGCGGTCACCAACAGGTCGCCGACCATCAACCCGATGAACCCCAGGCTCAGCAGGGCCGCCGGGCTGCGCAGGCGGGCAAGCCAGCCCCAGACCATCGGAAACAGCGCATAACAGACCACCAGGGCCGACAGGGACCAGCTCTGGTGGTTCCACCCGCCGCCGCCCTCGATCCCCCAGGCCTGGACGAAGAACAGCTGCATGACAAAGGCCTGGGCCGTGTAGTGATCGAGGTTCTTTGGATGCAGGCCCGCGACCCCGGCCAGAATGACAATGGACAGCAACAAGGTCAGGACCACGACCTGGGCTGGCCAGAGGCGCTGGATGCGCTTGAACAGGAAGGCGCCCGCGCCCAGCCGTCCGCCCAGCACCTGGCGTCCATAGGCCCGGCCCAGCACATAACCCGACAGGATCAGGAAGAAGTCAGTGGCCAGATAGCCGCGGCTGAACACCGGATGCAGGCTGTCCAGGGGCACGGGGGCATTGGCGCCGAAGTGATAGACCACGATCAGCAGGGCGGCGACAAACCGCAGGGCGTCCAGGGCCCCGCCCCGGCCCGCAACCTGGCCAGGCGCCCGAACCGCGGCGCTGGCTGTTTCACTCTGGTGCGCTTGCGACATGATCCAGCCTTCGCAGGGCCTCTTGCGAGACAACAGGACGTGCGGCTTGCAAGCCCTGCGCCGTTCCCTATCTGTGACGAAACTTGTTACGGAACCGTGTCTTGACCCCGATGCCCGCCCTCTTTCTCGGCCATGGCTCGCCGATGAACGCCATCGAGGACAATGCCTGGCGACAGGGCTGGGCCCGGGCCGGCGCAGGTCTTCCAAGGCCCCGCGCCATCCTGATCATCTCGGCCCATTGGGAAACCCGGGGCCTGGGCGTCACGGCGGGAGAGCGGCCGGAGACCATCCATGACTTCTTCGGCTTTCCCCAGGCTCTGTTTGACGTCCGTTATCCTGCCCCCGGCGATCCGGCGCTGGCGCGGCAGGTGGCCGATCTGCTGACGCCCGATCCTGTGACCCAGGATGTTCAGCGCGGCTTCGACCACGGAGTCTGGAGCGTGCTGATGCCCATGTATCCGCAGGCCGATGTCCCCATCGTCCAGCTTTCCCTGGACCGCACAAGGTCCAACCGCTGGCACTACGAGGCCGGTCGGCGCCTGGCCGTCCTGCGGGACCAGGGCGTGATGATCGTCGGCAGCGGCGATATCGTCCATAACCTGCGGGATGTCGATTTCCGGTCCGGCCAGACCCCGGCCTGGTCGCCCCGCTTCAACGAGACGGCCAAGGCCCTGATCCAGGCCGGCGACCACGAACCGCTCATTGCGCCGGAGGGCCTGGGAGACGATGCTGCCATGGCCATCAACTCGGCCGAACACTACCTGCCCCTGCTCTATGTCCTGGGGGCAGCGAGGGAAGGCGAGATGCCGGTCTTCTTCAATGACGACGTCTTCGCCGGGATTTCCATGACCTCGGTGGTCTATGGCGCGGCTCTATAGCCGGTCCGCTGCGGCTTTCGCCGCCGCCAGGCGCTTGGGCATGTCGGCTTCATAGAAGCCTTTCGACAGGGCTAGGATTTCCGGCGGCGCGGTCTCCGGCCGCCCGGCGTTGAAGGGCGGGGCCGGGGCATATTCCAGGCCCAGCTGCAGGGTCTTGGCGAAGGCGTCGCCCGCCACCTCGGCCGCTAGTGTCAGGGCAAAATCGATACCCGCCGTCACCCCGCCGCCGGTGAAGACATTGCCGTCGCGCACCACCCTGGCCGGATCGGGAATGGCGCCGAACAGGGCCAGGTGATCGCGCCAGGCCCAGTGGCAGGCGGCCCGCTTACCGGTCAGAAGCCCGGCCGCCGCCAGGATGAGTGAGCCGGTGCAGACAGACGTGACATAGCGCGACATCCCGGCCAGCCGGCGGATCTGGTCCAGGAAGGCGGCGTCCTGCATGGCGTTGGTCGTGCCGAATCCGCCGGGGATGCAGAGGATGTCGCAGGCCTGGAT
>CAMAVA010000247.1 GCA_945861515.1 Brevundimonas vancanneytii
CTGCGCTTCGCCATCCGTGAAGGCGGCCGCACCGTCGGCGCCGGCGTGGTCAGCAAGATCGTCGAATAGTCCATCAGCCTCCCGAAGGCTCAAAGACCCACGAAACCCTCCGGCGGACACCGCCGGAGGGTTTTTTGCGTCCGGGGTCGTCTTCAAGATTTTAATTGTCCGGAAAAAGGGACGCGACTAGGGTTGCAGCAGACGGTGGCGCAGCGGCGCCGCGTCCTCGATCAGGGCGGCAACGATGAAATTGAAGTCGATTTCCCAGCGCAACACCGTGAATGACGGCGGCCTGAGCTTCCTGGACACCCTCGCGGGCGTCACCAGCTTCAAGGTTGCGGCGCCCGTCGTGACCGTCCAGTCCGCGCCGTCCGTGGAGCGTGCGGCAAAGATCAGCAGCCCGGCGCCAGCCCCTGCCCAGTCCGAAGCCTTTGCCCTGCCGGTTCTGCAGGAAGCGGTCTCGAACCAGCCGTTGTTCCTGGCCGAGCATCGGCTCGAAACGCCCCTGGTCCTGCAGGCCTCGGTGTTTGATCCTGACTTTCAGGCGACCGGCTCGACCCTGTCCCTGCATCAATGGGAAGCGCCCATCACAGAGACGGCGCGTTTGGACACCGTTTTCGTGGATCAGTTCGACCGGGTCCGTGATCTCGATCCGACAGATATGGGTCCGCCGCTGGATGTCCGCGGCATGATCCGTGGCCTCGGCGGTCCGCAGGGATCGCCCCTTGGCCTGACAAGCGACCGCTGGGACATCGATATCTGATCCCTCGGCCCGACAGCGGGGTCGCGTGACGCTCCAGCCTGTCGCCCTGTGCTGTCTGGCCCCTTGACGGTGTTGAATGCCGGCTGGCCTTCGCCTTCAAGGCGAAGTTGGGGCCGCCCTGTTTCGAAGATGAAACGAATTCTGTCCAACCCGGTTGACGCAGGGGGAAAACCTGCCGCATCATGCTTGCCTTAGCCAGACCGTCTCTTCTGACGCTGGCTGTCCGGGGCGTGAATTGAGCAGATTGGCGAGCCAGGTTTCGAAAACCAAGCATCCGGCAGCGACCGGACTGCAGGCTGCATGCCATTGCCTCCGCCCCGCCAACCCCAGATCCGCACGCTGCGCCCCCTGGGCCGGCGGGCCCCAGGATTGGCTTGCCGGAGGTTTGACCCCCGGAAGCGGATGACCATCAGCAAACAAGGCCACTGACGCTCAGATCACAAGAAGCGCAGGGTCAACGGAAACAACAGGGAGGGATTATGCGTAGGAATGCTTATCTGGCGGGCGGGTCTGCCCTCGCCATGGCCATTGCGATCGGGTTCGGCGGCATCGCCGCAGCCCAGGACGAAGGCAACGAAGTCACGGAAGTCGTCGTCACCGGCTCTCTGATCGCCGGTACGCCGGAAGATGCGGCCCTGCCGGTCGACGTCATCGGCGCGGACGAACTGTCCAAGACCGGCGCGCCCAGCACCGTGGAACTGCTGAAGTCCCTGTCGGTCAGCTCCGGCGTGCTCGGGGACACCAACCAGTTCGACGCCCGCGCCCAGGGCTCGGAAGGCTCCGGCTCGGTCAACCTGCGTGGCATCGGCTCCCAGCGGACCCTGGTCCTGCTGAACGGTCGCCGGATCACCCCCAACCCCTTCGGCCAGGTCGGCACCGGGATCGTCGACACCAACACCATCCCCTCCGCCGCCATCGGCCGGGTCGAGGTCCTGAAGGACGGCGCCGCCGCCACCTATGGCTCTGACGCCATCGCCGGGGTCGTGAACTTCATCACGCGGACCAATTTCGAGGGCATGGAGCTGTCGGGCAGCTACACCGTCATCGACGGCTCGGACGGCGACTACACCGGCAGCATCGTCTATGGGCAGAATACCGACAAGGCCAACATCCTGCTCACCGCCGGCTTCCAGCATCGCTCGGAACTGACCACCACCGAACGCGACTGGGCGATCAACAGCTTCGCCGAAAACCCGCAGGGCGGCTATTCCGGCGGCAACGCCATCACCCGCTTCCTGCCGACCTTCAGCCCGGCGCCGGGCGTCTTTGCCCCCGCCGGCGGCCTCCAGACGGACTCCAGCTGTGTTCCGCTGGGAGGCACCCTGGTGCTGAACGGCGCCCCTGGCGGCACCCTCGCCACCGGCACCTGCAACTGGAACTTCTCGGCCTATGACAACTTGGTCGAGGTCGAGGACCGCTACCAGCTGTTCGGCTCGGTCGATTATGACCTGACCGCCGACGACACCTTCCATGTCGAGGCCCTGTACGCCAGCACCGATGTTCCGGAGTGGAAGACCTCGCCGTCCTATCTGGCGCTGCAGGTCCCCACGACCCTGACCAGCCCGGCGGCCGGCACCCTGGCGGCGGGCTATTTCGTGCCCTCCACCAACCCCGGCTATCAGCTCTACAACACCCAGAACCCGGGCGCCCTGCCGGCCGTCGCCAACGGCATCTATATCCCGGGCGTTCTCTACCGGCCCTTCTCCGTCGGCGGCAATCCGCTGTTCGGCAACGGCCCCTCGCGCGGTTCGCGGAACTACCGCGCCTTCCGGGTCAGCGCAGACCTGAAGGGAACCTTCGACAGCGGGGTCAACTACGATCTGGCCGTCACCTATTCGGAACAAGAAGCCACCCGCACCGGCTACGACACTGTCGTCAGCCGTTTCCAGCTGGCCCTGCGCGGCCTGGGCGGCGCCAACTGCAACGGCATCGTGGCAGGCAATGCCGGTTCGACCTGCGAGTATTTCAATCCCTTCGGCAACAGCATCCAGCGCAACACCATCACTGGCCAGACCAACCCGGCCTACAGCGCCGCTGTCGCCAATTCGACCGAACTGACCCGCTGGTTCTTCCAGAAACTCTCGACCACCCAGCGCCAGTATATCTGGGTCGTCGAAGGATCGCTCAGCGGCAAGACCGGCATCACCCTGCCGGGCGGCGACCTGGCCTGGGCCCTTGGCACACAGTATCGCAAGGGTGGCTATACGGCCGCCTACAACACCCTCAGCGACCTGAACAAGACGCCCTGTATCGACACCCCGATCAACGGCAGCACCACCTGCGCCACGCGCAACGGACCCTTCATGTTCCTGGGCGGCGGTTCGCCTTCACAGCTGACCGGCGACAACTATTCGGTCTTCGGCGAACTGGGCGTGCCGATCTTTGACGAGCTGCAGCTGCAGCTGGCCGCCCGCTACGAAGACTACGGCGGCGAAGTCGGCTCGACCTTCGACCCGAAGGCCTCTCTGCGCTGGCAGGCGACGGACTGGCTGGCCCTGCGCGGCTCTGTCGGCACCACCTTCCGCGGTCCGCCGATCACCTCCCTCGCGGGCGGCTCGGTGACCTCGCTGCAGTTCCTGTTCGGCTCCTTCCGCGCCGTGGACTATTTCGGAAATCCGCTCCTCGAGCCGGAAACCGCCCTGACCTACAATCTCGGCGCCATCGTCAAGGCTGGCAACTTCAAGGCCAGCGTCGACTACTGGAACTTCGACTTCGAGAACCCGATCACCGGTGAACCGGTCGGCGCCATGGTTGCGGCCATGTTCCCGACCGCCGGCGTCGGCAACTGCGGCAACGCCCTCTATGCCGGCCTCCAGGCCCGCTTCACCTTCCAGGGCGTCTGCAACTCGGCCAACATCTCGCGGGTCCGGGTCGACACCGTCAACGGCGCCGGCGTGAAGACCTCCGGCGTCGACTACATGGCCGAGTATGAGTTCAACACCGACTGGGGTGACATCACCCTGGGCACCAGCGGAACCTATACGATCGAATACGCCCAGGACGCCTTCATCGTCGAAGGCATCCAGGTCTCGGCGCCCTTCGACGCCGTCGGCTTCCTGAACTACCAGACCACGGCGGTGCCGATCCCGCAGCTCAAGAGCCAGGCTTTCCTCGAGTTCTCGAGCGGTCCGCA
>CAMAVA010000248.1 GCA_945861515.1 Brevundimonas vancanneytii
CCTGTTAGACTGCTGACAAATCACTGCCCCCTGCGCCATCCGGGACGAAGGAGACCGCCATGAATTTCGAGCTGGACGAAGACCATCGCATGCTGGCGGACCTGGTCCGGCGGTTTGTCGAGGACGAGCTGATCCCCATGGAGCCAGCCATCCTGCAGCGCGAAGCCAGCGGCCAGCCGGCCGTCCTGACCCATGAGGAAAAGGCGCGGATCGACAAGGTTTCCAAGGATCTGGGCCTGTGGAGCCTGGACGCCCCGGTCGATATGGGCGGCTATGACCTGCCGCATGTGGCCATGGTGGCGGTCAAGGAGGCCCTGGGCCGCACCATCACCGCCTATACCCTGCCGCCGGACAGTCCCAACCTGCGGATGCTGATGACCACGGTCAATGAACAGCAGAAGGCGGCCTATCTGGCCCCCTATGCCCGGGGCGAGACCATTTCCGCCATCGGCATTTCCGAGCCGGGGGCCGGCGCCGACCCCTCGGGCATGCTGACCCGGGCCGAGCGTGACGGCGACGACTGGGTGATCAATGGCCGCAAGATCTGGATCACCCGGGCCGCCGAGGCCGACTTCACCATCCTGATGGCCGTGACCGACAAGGAAAAGGGCAGCCGGGGCGGCATGTCGGCCTTCCTGGTCGACCGCGAGACGCCAGGGTTCAAGGTGCTGCGAGCCATCCCGATGATCGGCACGGAAGTCACCTATGAGGTGGCCCTGGAAGACTGCCGGGTGCCGGGCTGGAAACTGTTGGGGACCGAGGGCCAGGGCTTTGCACCGATGCAGGTGCGGCTGGGAACCCGCCGCTGCGAGATGGCCGCCTGGTCAGTCGGTCTCGCCCAACGCGCCCTGGACATGATCATCGAGTATGCGCCGCAGCGCAAAACCTTCGGCGTGCCCCTGTCGGAGCGCCAGGCCATCCAGTTCTGGGTGACGGACGCGGCGACCCGCATCCATGCCGCCCGGCTGATGACCTATGATTGCGCCTGGAAGATGGACCAGGGCCGGGACGTGCGGACCGAGATCTCGATGATCAAGGCCTATGCCACCGAGATGGCCTGGGAGGTCATCGACCGGGCCATGCAGACCTTCGGCGCCATGGGCATGACCCGTGAACTGCCGCTGCATCTGATGGCGGCCAAGGTGCGGACCATGCGCATCTATGACGGCCCGACGGAGGTCCACAAATGGGTCGTTGCCCGCAACCTGCTGGGCACCCGCAAATAGACGACCCCCTTCCGCCGGAACAAAAGACCTTGACCCAGTCCGCGACCCCGACTGCCGATGACGCCGAACAGCCGACGGGCTTTGGCGCCTATCTGTTCAGCCACGGCGCCTGGTACCTGGCGTTCGGGGTGCAGATGGTGCTGTTCCCCTACATCGTCCGGATCCTGCTGCAGGAAAACGAGGTGCGGTTCGGCCTGGCCCAGATGTGCCTGCAGCTGCCCACCACGGTGCTGATCCTGATCGGCGGCTTTGTCGCCGACCGGGGGGACCCCAAACGGATCGTCACCCTTGCCTGCGCCCTGACCGTCGTCACCTTCCTGGCGCTTGGGCTGATGGTGACCACCGGTCACCTGACCTATGGCCTGACCATCGCCTATGCCCTGATTGTCGGGTCCATCGGCGCCTTTGCGATTCCGGCCCGGGACAGCCTGCTCAGCCTGGTGGCGCCGCGTCAGGACGCCGCCGGCATCCAGCGGGCGGTCAGCTTTGCGGGCCTGGCCCAGTTTGCCGCCCAGATTCTGGGCATGATCTTCGCCATTGCAGCGCCTTTCCTGGGCGTGGGGCCGCTGTTGCTGGCGCTTGCGGGACTGATGGTCTGCGCCACCTGGGCCGCCGCCAGCCTGCGGCCCCGGATTTCCGAACACCGCGCCGTGGCCGGGGAAGGCAATCTGCTCGGCCGCATGGCGGCGGATATCGCCGGCGGCCTGAAGGCGGCGGCGGACACGCCGGTCATTGCCGCCGTGGTGATCTGCGCCGTGGCCATGGGCGTCTGTTTTATGGGCAGCTTCTATGTGCTGCTGCCCTTGATCGTTGAGAGCTATTTCACGGCTGACCCGGACAAGAGCCATGTCGCCTCTGCCCTGGCCCTGTTCAGCCTGTGTTTCTGGTCCGGATCGATGATCTCGGCCCTGGTTCTGGTGCGGATCGGCCATATCCGTCACAAGGGCCGTGTTTATCTGGCCGCCCTGGCCAGCGGCGGCGCCGTGCTGACAGCCTGCGCCCTGACCCTGCCCTTCTGGGCCTTCTGCGGCCTGAACTTCATCTGGGGCCTGGGCGGTGGTGTCGCCATGACGCTGGGAAGGGGCCTGGTCCAGCATTATGCGCCGGCGGAAAGCCGGGGCCGGATCCTGTCGATCTTCACGCTTGGCCTGATGGGGGGCGGTCCCCTGGGCGCCGTGGCCTATGGTTTTCTTGCCAAGGCCGTAGGTCCACATCTGGCGGTCCTGGTTCCCGGCCTTTTGATGCTGGCGACCATCGCGGCGATCTATGCCCTGTCGCCCCTTCGGCGCCTGGATGACGACCGGCCGGGCGGCTGACGGGTCTGCACGACATCTGCATTCTGCCCGGCTCAGGGCTGCATCAGCAGGGGCCACAGTGCGCGCTGCATTGACCCGGGGTCCTGTTTCACAATGATGCCGTCCATGTCCCGCTCCATCCTGATCGTCGATGACGACCCCCATATTCGCGAACTGCTGGATTTCGCCCTGACCAAGGCCGGCTATGCCACCCGCCAGGCCCAGGACGGGGTCGAGGCGCTGGAAGCTGTAGAGGCGTCGATGCCTGACCTTGTGGTGCTGGACATCAACATGCCGCGGCTGGACGGACTGGAGGTCTGCCGGCGCTTGAGGGCAAAGGGCCAGACGCCCATCCTTTTCCTGTCGTCCCGGGACGACGAGATCGACCGGGTGCTGGGGATCGAGCTGGGGGCTGACGACTATGTGGTCAAGCCTTTCAGCCCCCGGGAGGTCACCGCACGGATCGGCGCCATCCTGCGCCGGGCGGCAGGATCCCCCGCCGCTGCGTCGTCCGAGACTGTCGCCGCCCGGGGACTGGTCCATGGCCGGCTGTCCGTGGACCCCGAGTCCTGGACCGCGCTCTGGGCCGGCGCCGAAGTCTCCCTGACCGTGACCGAGTTCGGTATCCTGTCGGCCCTGGCGGCGGCGCCCAGCCGGGTCTTCAGCCGCGACGCCATCATCGACCGGCTGCATGGCCCGGGCTTTGCCATCACCGACCGGACGGTGGACAGCCATATCCGCAACCTGCGGGGCAAGTTCGCGGTCCTGGGCGGACTGGACGTGATCGAGACCAAGGCCGGGGTCGGCTATCGTCTGGGCCCCTGCAGCGGCGGCAGTCCCGCTTCGTGATCAAGGTCTTCAAGGACTTCGCCAAACGCTACTGGCCGGCCCTGAGGCTGAGGACCATCCTTCTGGCCGTGCTGTTGCTCGTGGCGGCCATGCCGGTGGCGGGCGCCCTGTTCCTGCGGGTCTATGAAAACACCCTGATCCGCCAGACCGAGGCGGAGCTGGTTGCCCAGGGCGCCGTCCTGGCGGCCGTGGCCACGGCCGACTGGCCGGGCGCCCCGCCCCAGGGGCCGATCGACACGCGGGCGGAGGGCTACTACCGGCCAGAGCGCACCACCATCGACCTCAGCGCCACCCCGATCCTGTCCGAGCGTCCAGCCGCCATGACAGGGCCGCCGGCCGATCCGGCGGCGGTCGCCGCCACAGCCCTGATGGAGCCGGTGATCGACCGATCGGTCCAGACGACCCTGGCCTCGGTCCTGGTGCTGGATCGCCAGGGTGTGGTGGTGCGCGGCCATGGCCAGGGCGGTTCCCTGGCCGGCCTGCCGGAAGTTGTC
>CAMAVA010000249.1 GCA_945861515.1 Brevundimonas vancanneytii
CGGGCGCGTCCTTCGATCTGGTGGCCGGCGAAGGTTCCGGATCGTCCGGTCGCGTCCCTCAGTCCCGTGGAGCCAAAGGCGTCGCGGGACTGATCCAGCCAGAGGCCACGGTAGAAGATCGTGGCGTCCAGTCGCTTGTCCGGCGTGACTTCCAGACGCAATCCGGGGGACAGGATGTTGGACCGGGCGAGGGGCCCATAAAGTCCGCCGGGGCCGAAGTCTGGCCGCCTTGGCCCGAAGAGTCCATCGAAGCGCCCGTAGTTGCGATCGGTTCGGTCCGCGTCGCCGGAACCGTAGTCAAACTCCGCTGACAGTCGGGGCGACCAGGGCCTGTTCCAGCGATAGCCAGCTTCCAGATGGGCATAGCCGGCCCTGACCTTCAGGTCGACGACATCGCCAGCCGCTGAGGAAGCCCGGGCCGTGCCGGTCTGGTAGCCGGCCTCGAATTCGTAGTCGAAGCGGCCGGGCTTGGGCTCGCGGAAAAACCGGGCGGCAACCGTCGTAATCCGTCGGTCGCGGGTCGCGATCGTGCCGTCATCGGATTCCTCCAGTCGCAGGGCCATCATCTCCAGATCGCCCTTCAGGGCGAACTTGGGCAGGGTCCCGAAAAGACCGTAGAAGCGGGTGTCCGTGCTCTGGCTGTCGGACTTGGCATCGTTGTCGAGAATGGACGGTCGGTCGAACGGGCGAACCGTCACCGGCAGGGTATAGAATGCCGTGAACGCCTGACCGGACGGCGCGGCCCAGTCCAGTCTGGCGCCGGTATAGGCCGCCGGAACATTGTTGAAGTTCGAGGTTCCGACCAGCCGCCGGGATCCCAGATCCATGGTGAAGCGGCCCGCCATGATATCCAGCTTGCCGGCGCCGGCATCGGTCGAAACCGCCGCATAGGCCTGGATCACCTCCAGGGCGTTGACGTCTGACGTCCCCGCCGTAACGTCATTGTCGGCGTCGAGGATGCGTGCATCAAGCACTTCGAGCCCGAGACGAACCGGTTTGAACCGGGCCTCGGCCAGGACTGCTGTGCGCATGGATGACATCTGGTCGCCGCCATCCCGACCTGGCCGGAACTGGCCGTCCAGGGTTTCATACCGGAAGCGACTGCTTCCGGAGACAGTGAGCCATGGTGGCATGTCGGCTGCAGTCTTGACCCGCCAGGGGTCGGCCAGCGCCGCAGTCGGAACCATGAATATCAGGCAGATGGCCAAGATTGACCCGCTTGCGCCAAGCGCAAGCCGTCCCGCAGTGTCGGGCATGACGACTTTTCCCCCAAAGTCTATCGATCTGGTAAGCGATCGACCAAGGAGTCATAACCCATGCAAACGGGTTCGCCTACCCCTTCACTGGGAAATAGCCAAGCGGGGCTGTTCTGCGGGGGTCTGACCCGGCATAGCTGACAATTGATTTTCGGCCTTCAGGGCCGGATCGGCCAGCGGCCTATTCGCTGCCCTTGATATAGGGCTCGACAGGTCCCGACAGCTTGATGGTCATGGGATTGCCCTTGCGGTCGACCTTGTTGCCGACGGCGACCTTCACCCAGCCTTCGCTGACGCAATACTCGTCAACATTGGTCTTTTCCTCGCCGCGGAACTTGATGCCGATTCCCTGCTGCAGAAGGTCAGCGTCATAATAGGGGCTGCGCGGATTGGTGCAGAGGCGGTCGGGCAGGGTCTCGGACATCGTCAGGCTCTCGGAAACGGCGAGGGCGGTTGATAGCCGGACCGGACGTCAAGGACAATCGACCTCGTCGATCCTCGAGGTTTCAGACGCCCGGTTCGGCCGTCGGGGCGATCAGCCCGGTCTGGTCCGGACGCCCAACTGCCCCGTCCCACAGCCCGCCCCTGGCAGACCGGGCCCGAGCCTTGATCGGCTTGAGTCTCGCTCAAATCAAAAAGGGGCGCCGGTCGATCCGGTCTGATGGCTTCAAACTTCGGCAACCGGCGCCCCGTCAATGTTTCCCTGGCAGCCCGATGGGGGCAGCGGGGACTACTTGTCCTTCTTTTCCAGGACGACTGTCACGGGATTGGGCGTCAGGTCCTGGGACGCGCCGGTCACCATGTCGACCCCGAGGCCGATCACGCCGCCGACCAGAACGTTGCCGGCCACGGCGGCCGCTCCGGTGCCGGCGGTCTTGTCGGTGACCGTGACCTAGGGCTTAACTTTTAGCTCTTCTGCCACAGGGCATTTTTTTTGAATGGCCACTTGTTCAAGTGCGTCATAGTCACCTTTCAAGCGAGCCAGTTCTTCCTTCCTATCGCTTCCTCCAGCCAGAAAGAAGAGGGCCGGCCAAAAAATAACTAAGCCAACACCCATGGCTATAGCATCACTGTTTGACTGACGTTTCTGAGCACCGGCAACTTCGCGAACTTTGCCGGATACCCTCATTAGTTCCTGCCTGATCTGGTCGCAATCATAACCACTGTACTGCATAGGAGAGACATAGCTGGCTTGTATTCTGTCCGGCGCTGTCGCACAGGCCGAAAGCACCGAGAGCGCGACAAGAGCCGCTACAACCTTTTTCATTGTATTTCCCCATCGGCACACGCCGAACCTTGGGTTACCCTAACAGGGGAAAACAAAAGCCGATAGGCAAGTTTTTGGATGAAGGACACAGACAAAAATGACGCTCAGGCTGCGTCATGCAGGATGACCCCCAGCACATGACGCCGTCCGGACCGGACTTCACTGACGCCATGCCGAAGGGTGGTCCGATAGGTTCCCCGCGCCCCGGTATTGGGACGGTGATTGACCGCAAAGACCACCATGTCGCCCTGGCGCGCCGGGACGACCATGGCCCGGGACTGCATGCGCGGGCGCTGTTCTGTCAGGATCAGTTCCCCGCCATCAAAATCCTTGGCAGGTTGGCTGAGGAGCAGGGCGGCCTGGAGGGGAAAGACCTCTGCGCCGTAGAGGTCCTGATGCAGGCAGTTGTAGTCGCCAGGCCCGTAGCGCAGCAGCAGGGGCGTAGGCCTGGCCTGGCCGACGGCATGACAACGGGCCAGATAGTCGGCGTGACTGGCCGGGAAGTCTCCCGCGATGCCCATGGCCCCATGCCAGCGATTGGCGATAGGGGCCAGGCGCCGGTAGAGCTCGGCCCTCAGGGCCTGAACGGCGTCAGGCAGCGGATAGGCGAAGTATCGGTATTCGCCCCGGCCGAAGCCGTGCCTTGCCATGATCATCTGACTGCGGAACCCGTCGGCCTGGTCATAGAGCCCGGCCATCGACTCACAGTCCTGCGCGGACAGGATTGCGGGCAGGACCGACCAGCCCTGGCGGTCAAGATCGGTCGCCATCCTGTCCCAGTCAGCCGAAGCGAGCCTTTGCTGCATGGCCTGCGTGTCGACGGGGTCGGTCATGCTGCAGCCTCACGCTCCAGCAGGGCCTGCTTGCGTTCCACGCCCCAGCGGTAGCCAGACAGGGCGCCATCATTGCGAACAACCCGATGGCAGGGGATGGCGATGGCAAGGGCATTGGCGGCGCAGGCGCCAGCCACGGCCCGCACCGCAGAAGGCTGGCCAATCTGGGCTGCGATCTGGCCATAGCTCGCCCGGGTTCCGGCCGGGATGGTCCTGAGCGCCTGCCAGACCCGCTGCTGGAAGGCTGTTCCACGAATATCCAGAGGCAGGTCGAGGCCAAGGCCGGGGGATTCGACCAGACCGACCACCTGGGCGACCATGGCTTCGAACTCGCGGTCGGCCCCGATCAGGTTGGCCCTGGGAAAGCGGTCCTGGAGCTCTTTCAGGAGCGGCTCCGGGCCGTCCCCCAGAAG
>CAMAVA010000250.1 GCA_945861515.1 Brevundimonas vancanneytii
CAATCTGGCCAAACCCGGCGAGCATTTTCGTTACCGCACAGGCGTTTACTTCATGGCCAAGGACTTCGACCTGCCAGTGGTCCCGGTGGCGACGAACCTGGGCTGCTTCTGGCGGCAGCAGGATTTCGCCAAGACACCGGGTCGGGCGACTGTCGAATTTCTGGATCCGATTCCGACCGGACTTGAGAAAGACGACTTCATCGCCCGGCTGCAGTCAGCCGTGGAAACTCGAAGTCAGGAATTGATCGCCGAGGCGACCGGCGGGCCCGTGGTAGCCTCCGTGATAGTCCCGACGCCGGACGAACTCAGGAAACAGGCCGCAAGCGCTTGACCTAATACAGGCCTGCTTCAGGAGGCCGAGGCCGGGACAATGGTGACGCTTTCGCCGCAGCCGCAAGCATCTGTCTCATTGGGGTTGCGGAACACGAACCTGGAGGATAGCCGGCTGACCTCATAGTCGATCTGGGTGCCGATCAGGAAGAGAACGGCCTTGGGATCGATCAGGATGGTTACCCCTTGGTCTTCGACCACTTCGTCCATGGGCGCAGCAGCCTCGGCATACTCCAGAACATATTCCTGCCCGGCGCAGCCGCCGTTCTTCACACCCACCCTCAGGCCGGCATAGGGCTTTTCAGCCCGGTCCATGATCTCCTTGACGCGAAGCGCTGCAGCTTCGCTCAAGGTGACGACCTTGGGACGAGGGCGTCGGATGCGGGGGGTGACGGAGGTTTCCATGGGCTGGGATCCAGGTCCTAGAACATGTTCAGTTGCAGCTTGGCCTCGTCAGACATCCGCGACGGATCCCAGGGCGGCTCAAACACGAGATCGACGGTGCAGGACTTGATTTCCGGAATCTTCAGCACGGCGTCCTCGACCCAGCCCGGCATCTCCCCGGCGACAGGGCAGCCCGGCGCGGTCAGGGTCATGTCAATGGCGACATGCTTATCGTCCGAAAGATCGACCTTGTAGATCAGGCCAAGTTCATAGACGTCGACAGGGATTTCCGGATCGAAGACGGTCTTGAGCTGTTCGACCAGCTTGTCGGTCAGGATATCCAGTTCCTTCTGGCTCAAGGGCGGCGGGCCTGCTGCTGCGATCTCTGCGGCGGGCGCTTCAGTCGGGGTCGGGACAGCGTCGGTCATGGCTCTCTTACGCGAAAAAGCTGCGGGCCTTGGCCAGGGCATCCACGAACGCGTCGGCCTCTTCCAAGGTGTTATATAGGGCAAAGGAGGCCCGGGCGCTTGCAGTCACCCCAAAACGGGCCATCAAGGGCTCCGCACAATGGGTTCCCGCTCGGACGGCGACCCCTTGCTTGTCCAGTATCTGGGCAATGTCGTGGGGATGGGCGCCCTCGACGGTGAAGGACAGGATCGCCCCCTTGTCCGGCGTGGTCCCCAGGATCCGCAGCCAGTTGGCCCCGTCCAGCCTTTCGATCACCCGGTCATAGAGGGCCCCCTCATGTCGCGCGACGGCGTCACGGTCGAGATCCATCATCCAGTCGACGGCGGCGCCCAGGCCTATGGCCTCGATGATCGGCGGCGTGCCGGCCTCGAACCGCATGGGAGGATCAGCATAGCTGATTGCTGTTTCCGTAACGGTCCCGATCATCTCGCCGCCGCCCTGATAGGGCGGCAGCGCCGCCAGGCGTTCGGCCTTTCCATAGAGAACGCCGATGCCGGTAGGACCATAGAGCTTATGACCTGTGCAGACATAGAAGTCGCAATCCAGCGCCTTGACGTCGATGGCCAGATGGACTGCGCCCTGACAGCCGTCGATCAGCACCAGAGCGCCGGCAGCATGGGCGGCATCCACCAGGGTCCGGACCGGGTTGATGGTCCCAAGCACGTTGGACATATGTGTGAAGGCCACGACCCGCGTGCGTTCGTTGATCATCGCCAGGATCGCAGGCAGGTCCAGACTGCCGTCCTCGGCGACCGGCGCAAACCGCAGCACCACGCCCTTACGTTCCCGCAAGAGGTGCCAGGGAACGATGTTGGAGTGGTGCTCCATCTGGGTGATCAACACCTCGTCGCCGGCGACCAAAGCCTGGCCAAGGCTGCTGGCGACCAGATTGACTGCCTCGGTGCCGCCCTTGGTGAAGACGATCTCGCCCTCATCGGCGCCCAGGAATCGCGTGACGCTTTTGCGCGCCTTTTCATAGGCTTCTGTGGCTTCGTTCGCGAGGGTGTGGAGCCCCCGGTGGACATTTGCGTAACTGCCTTCCATCACCGCCGTCATGGCCTGGATGACGGCCCGGGGCTTCTGGGCACTGGCGGCATTGTCCAGATAGACAAGGGGCCGGCCGTTGATCTGCCGCGACAGGATCGGAAACTGGGCGCGGATGGCCGCCACATCGATCTCGGCGCCTTTGGCGGCAGAATGAACCTGGGCAAGCATCAGAGGTCCGTTCCTAGCTGCTGGACGGCCCAGGCGCGGGCGATGTCGCGGGCGCCGTAATGCTCGATACGATCGATCACCTCTCCTACAAAGGCTGTGGTCAACATGGCGCGGGCAACGTCGGCCGGGATTCCGCGCTGCTGGGCGTAGAAGATCGCTTCCTCGTCCAGGGCGCCGACCGTGTTGCCATGAGCACATGAGACGTCGTCAGCGAAGATCAGCAGTTCCGGCTTGGCGTCGACCTCGGCTCGATCACTGACGATCAGGGCGTGATGGCCCATCCGCGCGTCCGTGCGATCCGCGCCACGTTCCACAACGATCCGGCCCTGGAACACGCCCCGGGCCTGATCACGAACCACGCCCTTGGTCATCTGGCTGGTAGTCCCGTCCACGCCGCCGTGAGTGACGATGGTGGTCAGATCGGCATGGCGCTGGCCGGAGAGAAGATAGGCCCCATCGAGGCGGACCGTGGCGCCCGCGCCGGGATGGGCGACCCGGGTCTCGATCCGCTGGCGTCGGGCTCCGGTGGTCAGCACGGTCTGTTCAAAGACCGCGCCGGCGCAAAGAGCCACGGTAGCTGTCGAAACCGTTATGCTGGAAACCATGTCCGCAGCCAGGACTATCCTGCGCAATGTGCCGCCTGATTCAACCGAGATGTCGAGGTCCGCGCTGGTTAGTGCGCCGTCGACGAGAGCCTCATAGCTTTCCAGCAGCAACAAGCTGTGGCCCGCGCGAACGGTAACAAAAAAATGGGAGTCATTGCTGCTCGCCTCTGTGGCCACATAGCGAAGCTGCACGGTTTCTTGCGGCTCGCCAGACGTGCTGAACCCAATGACGCCTTCGACATGGCCATTGGCGATGTTGACTTCGTCGCCGCCCAATGAGGAAAATGGTCCTTCGAGCTCAATCGCGCCCGGCTCGGCTGCCGGCGGCAGGACGCGAATCAGGCCGCGAAGATCGGTCCAGCGCCAGTCTTCATTCCGACGGGATGGCAGTTGGGTCAGGTCGCCGGTGCGAAGCGCCGAGGCGAGGCTCATGCCGCCACCTGAACGTATCTGTCATAGCCATCCCGCTCCAGCTCCAGCGCCAGCTCAGGGCCGCCCGAGGCGACGATACGGCCGGCGGAAAGGACATGGACCCGGTCCGGCTTGATATAGTCGAGCAGCCGCTGGTAATGGGTGATGACCAGCATGGCGCGGTCCGGCGAGCGCATGGCGTTGACGCCGGCCGAAACGATCTTCAGGGCGTCGATATCCAGGCCGCTGTCGGTCTCATCGAGGATCAGCAGGCGCGGCGACAGCATCGCCATCTGGAAGATTTCCATCCGCTTCTTCTCGCCGCC
>CAMAVA010000251.1 GCA_945861515.1 Brevundimonas vancanneytii
GCCGCCGTCCACCGATAGCCGGCCCGTTCGGCCGCCTCCCGGGCGCTGCCGCTGCGCAGATATTCATCGACAAACCGCGACTGCCGGTGATTGAGCGGCCGACTGGCCGGAGAGAGTTTCGCCATGGGGAGGCCTCCTTAAAGGGATCGAAGCGGGAGGAGGCATTATCCCATGGCCGGCGATGGGGAGGTTGATACGGCTCTGTTCCACATCATCCTGGACGGCCCGAAGGGACGATCCGGGATGACCAGGAGGCCGAGGCTGGGAAAGCGCCGCCGCCGGGATTGCGCTCCCTTCCCTCTGGATCCCGGCTCTTCGCTGCGCTGCGGCCGGGATGACGGGGGGGGGGGGGAGCGAGAGCGCAGAGGTTGCGACATCGCAGTTCAGCAAACCAGCGTGCGGAGATTGGCGGCCTTGCCTAACGGGCGGACTGGAGCAGCGGCCGGGTCGATCGGACCAGCCGCTGCACCAGGCCGGTTGCGCTGCCGCAAAAGAGGGCGGCAAGTAGAGACGGAACCAATAGTTCCGGATGCGGCGGCGCTACCTTGAATATGGTCGAGAGGCCTGGAACTGTCAGGACAAGGGCCAGCACACCCCCGGCGACAGAGGCGATGATCCAATAGATCCGGCGGTGGGCGGAGATGAGCTTTCCTCCCGACGAGGCGGCGTCGACCAGGGCCAGGGTCAGATTGCCGACGACCAGGGTCATGAAGCCGGCGCCCCGGGCCTCCGGTTCGGGATAGTGGTCCAGCGCCCAGAGATAGACCGCCATGACGCCGGCCAGTACGCCCAGACCCTGGATCAGGGCCAGGGCGATCTGGACGGGACCGAACAGCGGCTCGTTCCGGGGGCGTGGCGGGCGTTGCATGGCGGTCTTTGATCCAGGCTCGGCCTCGAACACCATGGCGCAGACCGGATCGATGACCAGCTCCAGAAACACCACATGCATGGGGTAGAGCAGGGGCGGTAGCCCCAGGGCGATGGGCAGGATGGCGAGCCCGGCGATCGGCACATGGATCGCCGTCACATAGATCAGCGCCCTGCGCAGATTGTCGAAGATGCGCCGACCCAGGGCCACGCCCCCGACGATGGAGGCGAAGCTGTCGTCCATTAGCACGAGATCCGCCGATTCCCGGGCCACATCCGTACCATTGCGGCCCATGGCGATGCCGATATGGGCCGTTTCCAGGGCCGGGGCGTCATTGACGCCGTCGCCGGTCATGGCGACCACGGCCCCTGCCGCCTTGAATCCCTCGACCAACAGGAGTTTTTGTTCCGGGGTGATCCGGGCGAATATCCGGACAGATTCAAGGGCCTCAGCCAGGACCTCAGGCTGCAGGGCGGCCAGTTCGGCGCCCAGCATGACCCCGCCGGTGACATCAATTCCGGCTGTCCTTGCAATGGCCAGGGCCGTGGCGGGGTGATCGCCGGTGATCATCACGACGGTCAGGCCCGCCGACCGGGCCTGTGCCAGGGCGGCCGGGACATCCTTGCGAACGGGATCCAGGAATCCGACCAGACCGGCGAAGGTGAAATCAGCGTCGTCGGGGTCATCCGGAAAAGCCGACGGCTGGTTGTTGAAGGCGACGCCCAGCACCCTGAGGCCCTGGCCGGCGAAGGCCTCGACTGTGCGGGTGAGGCCGTCGCGACGATCGGCGTCCAGGTGACAGAGTTGGAATATGGCTTCGGGCGCACCCTTGGCGGCGGTGATGGGCGCGCCGTCGGTTTGAGCCCAGGACTGGACAACCGCCATCCGCTCTGGCTGCAGCGGCCAGCTGCGCAGCGGGGCTGCGTCCGCCGAAGGCCGACCGGAGCGCTGGCGATCCAGCAGATCGCGGATCGCCCGGTCCATGGGGTCGACCGGCCGGGCCGCAGAGGCCAGGCCGGCAAGACGCAGCAGTTCTGCGCTGGCCCCGCTGGGGGAGGCGCCTTCGGCGATGGCCAGGTCCTGGGCATCGGTCCAGAGCCGGGTGACCCGCATGCGGTTTTCGGTCAGGGTGCCGGTCTTGTCGACGCACAGGACAGTCGCCCCGCCCAGGGCCTCGATCACCGCGCTGCGCCGGACCAGCACCCGGTGGTGGGCCAGCCGTCCAGCGCCGAGGGCCAGAAACACGGCCAGCACCATGGGAAACTCTTCCGGGATCAGGGCGATGGCCACGGTGATGCCGGCCAGGGCCCCGCCGATCCAGTCGCCCCGAAGAAGTCCATGGGCGACTGCGACCAGGACGCAGAAGCCGATGGCGAAAAGGCCGAGCCAGGCGACGAGACGACCGGCGGTCCTCTGTAGTGGGGTGGGTTCGGAGACGATGGCGGCCAGGGATGCGCCGATCCTGCCCAGCGCCGTGTGCGGCCCGGTACGGGTGATGCAGGCGACGGCCTGGCCGCGCACGATCAGGGTCCCGGAAAACAGGTTGAAACCGGATTCGGATCCCGGGGCCGCCGCTGCGTCAGGGGTTTCGCCAGGTCGGAGCGGCCGCTTGGAGACCGGAGCAGACTCGCCGGTCAGGGCGGACTCATCGACCGACAGGACATCGCCGGAAGACAGGACGCCGTCCGCGGGCAACCGTTCGCCTTCACCGACCAGCACCATATCGCCGGGAACCAGGTCTCTGGCGGATATCACCCGCTCGATCCCGTCGCGAATCACGCGGGCCCTTGGCTGGGAGAGATCGCGCAGGGCGCCCAGGGCCCTTTCGCTGCGGCTTTCCTGCAGGACCACCAGCCCGATGGTGGCGATCGCGCCGCCCATCAGGAACAGACCTTCGCCCAGGCTGCCGAGCACCAGATAGAGCCCGGCGCCGCCGATCAGCAGCAGGAACATCGGCTCGCGCATCGTGTCGACAATGATGCGCAGCAGGCCTCTGCCGGTGGACGCGGGCAGGGCGTTGGGACCGTCCCGGGCAAGACGCAGCGCCGCCTCTGCCTGAGTCAGACCCTTCACCGCCTGCGGCGCCTGACCACCGGTCGCACCATCATCAGGCAGATCACCGGCCGCAGTTCTGGCGTTCAAGGTTTGGCCTTGCGTGCCGGAATGAAGATCATGAACCGGGCCAGGGGACGCTTGAACAGCAGCAGGTAGGCGACATGGGTGGCGACGAAAGCCATCAGGGCTGTGGCGAACAGCTGGTGCGCCTCGCCGAGTGGACTGTCCCTGTCCCCTTCTCCGCCCTCATGGCGCTCGCCCTCGCCGGACTCAGGACTTTCATCCCGTTCGCGGCCGCTGACTGCCGGGGCCGTCGCCGCCGGACGATCCGGCATGGCGCCGACCGCCGCTGGTCGGGCAAGGCCAAAGGCCCTGCCGCCGTCCATGACAATACCGGTGCCCGTGACGCCCAGCAGGCAGATGGCGATACCCAGCAAGAGGCTGTGACTGATCAGCGGATGGGTCGCGAGGGTATTCAGGGTCAGGCCGGAAAACTGCGGATAAAAGCGCGAAAGACCCAGCTGTGGCGAACCGCTCAGCGCCATCCCCAGCCGCAGCAGGATGACCGCTGCCACGCCATAGCCGACCCAGGCATGCAACCGATGCCAGTCGGCGCCGAAATAGGCGACCAGCACCAGAATGGCGAGCAGGGCATGATAGGCCCTGAGGCGGGACAGGATCGACATGACGGGGAGGTTCCTCGGTTGCGACGAGGACAACGCCGC
>CAMAVA010000252.1 GCA_945861515.1 Brevundimonas vancanneytii
GCCGGATCGTCAAATCCGGGGCCGGAGACGCCTGCCAAAGCCGTCATGGCCGCAGCATGGGTGGCGCCCAGCAGCTCGGCCAGATCGTCGATCAGGGCTGCGATATCGGGGTAGTAGTTATAGAAACTGGCATGGACCAGGCCGGCCCGGTCGGTGATCTGGCGGATCCCAAGGCCCGCCGTGCTGCGCTCCATCAACAGATCCTGCGCCGCAACCAGCAAGAGATCCCGGGTGCGCGCCCGCTTGGCGCCGGATTGGGTGGAGGTCTGGGAAGCCATGAAATGACATAATGTCATAAATGACAGACTGTCAAATTTTACGACCCTGAGAGGGCGGGCGGCTGTATTGACGAGTCGCCGCTGAACCAGCCTGCGTTCTTCGACACGCTGCCTTTGGCTGCTCACAATGACAATGAATTTCGAGCTATCGGGCGAAACCCCAAACCACAGTCTTCGTCATCCTGAGTAGCCCTGGAACGGGGCGTGTCGCAGGACGCTGCCCTTTATCCGACACCCGCGCCTCACGGCGCCTCGCCCGCCAGGAACCGTTCCACCGGCGGCAGGGAACCGGCCGGATTCTCCTCGAAGGGCAGGTGGCCGAGGCCCGGCAAACGCAGCAGGGTCGCATCCGGCAGGTAGCGCTGATAGTCGGCCGCATTGCTGATCGGGATCATGCCGTCCTTTTCCCCCCACAGCAGCAGGGTCGGCGCGGTGATCCGCGACAGGGTCGGACCAGGTTCCTTCAGGATCACCTGTTCCATCCGCGCCAGGATGGCCCGCCGCACTCCGGGCGCCACCAGCATGTCTCGATAGCGGGTGAGGGTGGCTTCGCTGAGGGTTTCAGGCCGCCCATATCCGGCGGCCAGATTGGCCTTCAACAGGCCGCGAGGGGCGACATAGGGCAGGACCTTCATGACCAGGGGCGTCTTCGGGGCCCGGTCATACTCGAACCCCGGGCTTGCGAACCCGTCCGGCGAGACCAGCACCAGCCGCGTCAGCCGCTCCGGATGCTGCGCGGCGAAATTCCAGGCGATCCGTCCACCCAGGGAATTGCCGACCAGGCTGGCCCTGTCGATGCCCAGCTGGTCCATCAGCCCGACAAGAACCTTGATGGCCCGGGCGTCGCTGTAGTCGCCGGAAGGGTCAGGACCGGTCAGCCCGAACCCCGGCAGGTCGATCCGGATCACCCGATAGTCCGCCGACAGGGCCCGGGCCCAGGGTTCCCAGGTCTCCAGACTGGCTCCAAAGCCATGCAGCAGGATCAGCGCCGGCGCTTCACGCGGGCCGGTATCCCGCAGCCTCAGCCTAACCCCCTCGACGATGCGATACTCGCCAGGATAGGCCGCCTCGAGCTCCGCGCGGGGCTTGTCCGGCGCATGGAGCCAGACCGCCAGGGCGACGACGCCCAGCAGGGCAAGACCCGCAGCCCAGGCCAGGATTGTCCAGACCATGGTTCGTGTTCCGGCCAAACGCGGCTCCACCTGAGGATTGCAGGGCGATCGGATGATCGTCAGAACTATCGGCTTGCGGCTCTAACGCAAGACAGGGTAGGAGGACAGATTCAGAAGGACGACTATTGAGCCATTTTCCAAATTCATGCTGCACGGTTATTCATCCTAACATGGATACTATAGGACAAAATCACCGGAGCTGAGACTGGAGGCCCCTTTCAGCAACAGAGAAAACTCGGCATCCAGATCGGTATCTGTATTACCTACCACCAGAACACCGCCGCCCGCCACAAGCTCGTATCTCAGTTCACCAGCCCGCCCCGTGAACTCGCTAGCGCCGATGAACTTAAACGCCTGATTGCCGTTTCGGCCGGTCATGGCGTCGATCAGGCCAAGATCGATCAGATCGCCCTCGGCTGTGGAGAAGTCGCGAATGGTGTCGCGGGTTGCGGCATCAATGCCGGACTCAGTTGTCGCTGAATAGAGGAACATGTCTCCGCCACGGCCGCCCAACAGACTGTCCGCGCCTCGACCGCCTTGGAGAAGGTCGTCGCCGGCAAGCCCTCTGAGGATATCCTTGTCGTCCCCACCGTTGAAGCTGTCTTCGGAGGCGCCGCCAATCAGGCTGTCCTCTCCAGCGCCGCCATTGACGAGCCAGCCTTCACTTGAACCGCCTCGGCCATCGAACTGATCATCACCGGCGCCGAGTTCGGTCTGGCCGATCACGGTTCCGGCGTTGCGAAAATAGTCTGCGCTGTCGCCAAGACTGACAGCTCCGCTCAACAGGCCAGAGTTGGTCAATCTGGTCTGATATTGAGAGCTTATCGACCAGTCGCCGCCGATCGTTCCGTCGTTTGAAATCGTCAGTACACCGTTTGCATCTGTGGCCAGCATCTTGACCGCATCAATGCCAATGTCGTCGCCGGAAATGATGCCCGCATTTCGAATTCTGGCTTCGTTGAAAATGGAATCCAGCACGACGGAACGATCGCCAGAAATCGTCCCGACATTGAGGATATCAGCAAAATCCCCCCTCATATACACGCCGATGCCGCTGTATACATCCGACAGGCCGCTGATTGTCCCATTGTTGTTCAAAAAACTATGGACACCAACCATTTCGACGCCGTACAACCCCACAATGAGCCCAGACTCTGCATTGAATACAGAACTTGCTGCACCGATACTTTCGACGGCTCTGCCGGAACCACTGACCGTTTCCCCATTATGAGATTAAGGCTGACCGAGACCGCTTCGTACAAGTATCGCGGATCAAACTCGGCATTCCAGAACGCGAACGGGAGGTTGATCGTATAAAGACCGCCCGTCTGGAGTACATAAAATCTTTCGATTCCGATGCTTCTGTCGCCCAGCGGAAGCAACAGCACAGGCGTGAGTGGCTCACTCGACATTCGGAAAAGCGAAGGCGAGCTGGGTGATCAAAGTTCAATAACTGGCTGCTTCGTTGAACCGCGGGTCCCCTGGAATCTCCTCCGATCCAAGGCAAGTCTCCAAGCTGAGGTGCGCCTTTGACGGTATATCCGCACAGATCCGAGGCCCTGAACCCCCGCCGGATCTGTTCGCCCGGATTCAGCTGCTGCTGGCCGGGCGGACTCTGCGGGAGGTGGACCTGGCGGCGCGGAGAACGACCTTCAAGGCCTGTGCGGGGGCGATGACACCGGCGCGAGTACCGCCATCGTCGCCAAGGTGGCGCCCGATTTCGTATCCAAGAGTTTTATGCGGGCTTTAAACTGGCTTTCTGCTAGGGACTCACCGAACATGTACGAGCGTTATCCTGAAGGCCGGATCCAAAATGCAGCCGTCTCGTGGCTGACTGAAAATTGGGGCTATCAGGAGTTCTTCAACGATGTGGGAGCGGTCGGAGCCCGCTTGGACTCCGCAGGTGTCATGCGGGGACGCCTCGTACTTATCGAGGTTAAGGTTTCTGTCTCCGAGCCGATGGTCCGGTTCAAGCTGATCCTCCCTCGTTTCAGTGGACACCCATGCTAGCTTTTCGAAGCTGGAGAGGAGTGTGCGATGAACGTGAAGCGTCGGGTGTTTCCGGAGACCTTCAAACGAGAAGCGGTTGACCGAGTCGCCAGCAGCGGCCTGTCGGCTGGCGCGGTGGCCAGGGAGCTGGGCCTGCACGAGACGGTCCTTCGACGATGGATGATG
>CAMAVA010000253.1 GCA_945861515.1 Brevundimonas vancanneytii
GTCCAAAAGCGCCAAGATCGACGGTGCTATCCGTCGAGGACGAGGCGATTATCGTTGCCTTTCGCCGGCATACGCTGCTGCCGCTGGACGATTGCCTCTATGCGCTTCTGCCGACGATTCCGCATCTGACGCGATCGTCACTGCATCGCTGCCTGGCGCGTCACGGCGTCTCTCGCTTGCCTGAGGTCGACGGCGACAAGATCGCCAAGAAGAGGTTCAAGGCCTACCCTATCGGCTATTTCCACATCGACATCGCCGAGGTCCAGACCGCCGAAGGAAAGCTGTATCTCTATGTCGCTATTGATCGGACGAGCAAATTGACCGTCGTCCAGCTGGTCAACAAAACAGGGCGAACCTCTGCGTCGGCTTTCCTGGAGCGTGTTATTGAGGCGGTACCCTACAAAATCCACACCGTGCTGACGGATAACGGCGTCCAATTCACCTTCCCGCCCCGCTACGCCGATGGCCCCACTGCCCGCTTCATGACCCACATGTTCGATATGCGTTGCCAGGAAAACGGCATCGAACACCGTCTGACGAAGGTCAAGCATCCCTGGACCAACGGCCAGGTCGAGCGAATGAACCGGACGATCAAGGAAGCCACCGTCAAGCGCTATCACTACGACAGCCATCAGCAGCTTGAGGCTCACCTGTCCGTCTTCATCGCCGCATACAATTATGGCCGACGACTCAAGACCCTCAAGGGCCTGACGCCCTACGAGTTCATCTGCAAAAAGTGGACAAAAGAGCCCGAACGATTCAGGCTAAACCCGATCCATCAAAGCCTGGGATCAAACACCTAGCCCGACCGCATTCGGTAATCTAGCCAGTTGGGCCCTTCAAGGGCAAGCCCGAGCATCCCAAACGCGTTGAATCCAATCCGTTTACTGCAACGCGCGGGCAAAAAGATCAGCTACTGAATAGGCAGACTGAGCGACCGAATAGGTCAGCGCGGTCGACAAGGCGTTGTGACGAAGGTCATTCCGGGACTCCGGGCTGCACGTCAGAAAGTCTGAGACCGCAGTCATTATGGCCTCGTCGCTGCGGGTGTCGACGACAAAGCCATTCCAACGATCCTTCGCATATTCGCCGGCGCCGCCGAATAGTGGCAGGACCGGAACACAGCCACAGGCCATGCCTTCCAGAGCCGTGCGCCCGAAGGCCTGATAGTCCGAAAGATCCAGAAAGAGGTCGGAGGCGCGCAGAACATCGGCAACCTGCCCACGGTCCAGCACGCCGCGGTGATCAATCCGATCCGACAGCTCCAGACCGCGGCGTTGCAGCTCGTCCGGCTGACTTCCAAAGCTGGTCAGGACAACCTTGTCGCCATGAAGCTCCGCAAGGCGCGCCATGATCCTTGCGGTCCTGTGCGGCGCGCGACGCGGTGTGTTGGCCCGGATCATGGCCGCGATGCGAACGGGGCCTGAGCGGGATGCTCCCATATCCGGATAGTACAGGTCATGATCCAGACTGGCCCGGACTTTTTGCACCTTCAAGCCGTGATTGCTGGCCACCATCTCGCAAAGCCAGTTTGTCTTGGCGAACAGCAGAGCGTCAGGCAGGGCAGAATAGGAGCTCCAAGCCGTTTTCCAAGCTGCGGACCCTGGCGCGAAAAAAAGAGGCTCATAGTCCTGAACGTAATAAGCGGGCCTTGGGACCCTGCCGCCCTCCAAATCCAGGCGCCGCAGACTGTCAACGAGCAACTGCGCCGAGGCAGCCGTGGTGGCGATAACCATGTCCGAACCTGCGATAACTGCGGCCAATCCATCGCTTCCTTGGAACTCCAGTGCTTTCAGACCGGCGGCTTCAAGTTCCGGATAGAGCCGCCCAAAGGCGCATGCTGTCTCTGTCGTTGTTGCGATCGACGCCGAAATGCCAATCCTGTGCAAACCCAGTGTTTCCTGGACCACAGAATGGGTCCCGCCGCCCCCGCCTCGTCCGGGCAAAACAAATATGATCTTCAAGTCCCTTGCACCGTCTGCGGATGATCCAAGTCCCGAACTGCACTCGAAATCGGACCAAGGCTCCAGGAAACCTGCCGGGCCGCGCGAATCGCAGATATCTCTGGCAGTTCGCGGCATTGCCTCAATAGGACCGGCAAGGTCTCGCCCTCCTGCCACCCATCCGTCGGGCCCTCGCCTCGAACAGATACGGCCTTGGAAGCAGCCGGGGGTCGGAAGACAAAGGATGCCGCCGCAAGGGTCAGCCTCCATCCTTCCCTGGATGCCCTGAGACCGAATTCCAGAAGCGCATCAGCCACAGCTGGAAAGGCCGTCGTGTTGAGACCGCCTACCGCGATGAAGGCAGCTCGCCGAACCATCAGGGCAGTATCCGACAGAACGGGAACAGTTATCGGAAATTGTGGGGCAACGCGAGGAAGCTCGGCGGCCAGGGCCTGAAGCGTTTCACCCGGGCGTAGCGGTTGGGGTTGCAGGCCGTCAGCATCGGCAGGCGTTGCGCCATTCAGGCCAAGAAACGCGGCATTGGTGAGAGGCCCGCATAGCCCGATCTGCGGGTCCTGGCTGGAAGCGAGAACCATCGCTTCCAGCCAGTCAGGCGCCGTTCGATCGCCTGCGGCCAGATTCACGATCCACACTGCGTCAGCACCTCGCAAGGTCGCATCCAGCTGCTCGCTGGCTGAACACCCCGGCCTGGCTTCGATCACCGAAATCCAGGGCCTGCCTTCAACGGCATGACCCAACAGCACCCGCCGGACGTTGTCCATTGGCCCGCAGAGCATAACCACCGTATGGGGAATGCTGGTGGTCTGCTGTAGCCAGTCAAGGGTCTCAAGCGCGGATTGGACGGCTTCGGCGCCGTGAATCAGAACGGCGAGACCGCCGTCAGGCGCGCCCGTCCAGCGCCACTTCCTGGCTTCGATGGCGACTGCCGCAGAAAGATTCGGGGTCTGTGGGCTGGGCGCAACCCAGGCGTCTAGGCCCGTCAGAACCCCGGCCTGGGCCTGGATATGCCGATCCTCAAGGGCGAGATAGCCCGGTGGGGAGTGCGGCAAGACGTCCGGAACCGAGCAGAGTCGGATATTGCGAATTGCGATCGCAAAAGGCTGGCGAAATTCAACCACCAGAAAACAGTCTTCTGCGGAGCCTTCCCGCTGTGGCCCGGAAGGCCGAAAGTGGCGATCCCGGACAAATGAAAGCCTATATCGATGATAGTTGCGGGTAACGAGCATGCGACGGCCCAGGGTGGCCAGTACCTCCTCTTTCCCGGCTTCAGTGCGGCCAAGTCCTGACCGGAAGCGCCTGACAATTTGGATCCTGTCGATTTCGCCAAAATCGGGCAGGCAGTCTCCCATTGACTTGATCAGGCGCCTTGCAGCGGTCGGACTGCCGATCTCGACTTCGAGGACAGCTTCGTCCAAATGGGCCGCCTTTGGGTCGAGGCGAATCTCGAGGCGAAAATGCTCCTGGACCTCAGCCACAGCAATGGCGAGGGCTACGCCGTCTTCCTCAAGCTCGGGAAGCAGTGCTCGCGCCCGCACGATGCCGGCGGAGCGATGATTGACTGCAAACCAGCCCCGCGCGAGTTCAGACCTTCCGATCAGATCATCCAACACCAGACCGGTCGGCCA
>CAMAVA010000254.1 GCA_945861515.1 Brevundimonas vancanneytii
GTTCAGCAGCAGAATCAGACCCTCGAAAAGAAGCTCTCTGAGTCGACAACGGAAGTCGCGAGGCTGCGGGAACATCTCGAGCAGGTTCGCCGGGATGCCACGACCGACGGGCTTACAAACCTAGCCAACCGAAAGGCCTTCGATGACGAGCTGGCGCGGGCCTGCGCCGATGCCGATGAGCAGGGCGTGCCCCTCACCCTGGCGGTTCTCGACATCGATCATTTCAAGAACTTCAATGACACTTGGGGTCATCAGACCGGCGACCAGGTGATCCGGTTCGTTGCTAGCGTGATCGGCCGCATCGGGGCGACTCCCAGGTTTGCAGCGCGCTACGGCGGCGAAGAGTTCGCCATGATCTTCCCGGGAGAAGACGCCGGAATCGTCGAGGGCTGCCTTGAAGAGATTCGAGACGAAGTCGCTTCGCGGATGCTGAAGCGGCGGTCCACAAACGAAGACTTGGGCACGATCACGATTTCCGCCGGATTGGCCCAGCGGAAGGCGGGGGAAGGCAGCGCCTGTGCGATGGAGCGGGCTGACGCGGCTCTTTACATCTCCAAGCGGGCCGGTCGGAACCGGGTCACCAACGGCGAGCGAGTCGCATCCGTCGCAGCCTGACCATAGCTTTCACTATCGAGCGGAGCGCATTTTTTTCTGGCATTCCCCGGCGTTATTGCAGCTTACCTGCGTGAAATAGACGGCGTCAGGGAGTTTCGACATGGACTACACAAAGATCAAGGTATCGGTGAATGATGGCGTGGCCATCGTCACCATGGCCGACCCGGCGACAATGAATGCTGCGGGCATGGACCTGGCCGCGGAACTCGCCCACGCCTTCAGTGACCTAGCGGCAGGCAAGGGCGGCGCCCGGGCCATTGTTCTGACCGGTGAGGGGCGCGGTTTCTGTTCGGGCGCTAACCTAGCGGGCGGCGCCGCCGCCGCCCGGGAACTGGATGTCGATGGCAAGCCCGACGCCGGTCGAGCCCTGGAAACCATCTATAATCCGCTGGTGACGATCATGAAGGACAGTCCGCTGCCCCTGGTGACTGCCGTCAACGGCGCCGCTGCCGGCATCGGCTGTTCCTTCGGGTTGCTGGGGGACCTGATCGTTGCTGCCGAAAGCGCCTATTTCCTCCAGGCCTTCCGCCGTATCGGCCTGGTGCCGGATGGCGGGTCGACCTATCTGTTGCCGCGGATGATCGGGCGTGCTCGCGCCATGGAAATGGCCCTGATGGGCGACAAGATCTCGGCCGCTAAGGCCCTAGAATGGGGCCTGGTCAACCGGGTCGTGCCTGACGCAGACCTTATGACCGTCGCGGTGGACCTGGCCAAGCAACTGGCCAGTGGACCCGCGTCGCTCGGCCAGATCCGCAAGCTGATCTGGGAGAGCCAGGACAACAGCTGGAGCGAACAGCTTCAGGCGGAGCGGAAGGCCCAGAAAATCGCCGGCAAGTCGGAAGACTTCATCGAGGGCGTTTCCGCCTTCCTTCAGAAGCGTGTCGCCGCCTTCAAGGGACGCTAGCCCTTTCCTTCAGCCATCCCACGGCCCGGGACCGATATCGGCCCGGGCCGTCTTCCCTGTCTTCGGGGCAGCGGCACGAAGCGCAGCCTCTATGCCCAGCCGGCCCCAGCGGGAGGCCTCGGCCGGGTCATCCGCCGCTTCGTCCGGAAGACTGAAATAGTTCAGGGCAGCCTCCCTGCTACGGCTTTTCTGTTGATAGACGAAGGGCCTGGAGCCGGCGGAGCGGAAGCTATCGACGGTCCGATCATCGACCTTCAAATAGATTGTGTCTCCAAAGGCCAGGGCAAACATGCGCCCTTGCGACCATACCCCGTGCCCTCCAAACATCCGCTTGACCACCACCGGACCCAGCGGTTCGAAGAGATCGACGATGCGCGTCTGTAGGTCGTCCATTCAGCCTGCTCTGGGTGTGAGTAAATGATCACTTGCAATACGCATGGGGTGTGAGTAAATGTTCACACACACCCGAAGGGCCCGCCATGTCCACCAAACCTCGCATTGAACGCGCCGCGCTGGAAGTCTTCGTCCGCGATGGCGTGGACGCTGCCACGACCCGGGCCATCGCCATTGAAGCCGGTGTCTCGGAAGGCGCCCTGTACCGCCATTTTCGGAGCAAGGACGAACTGGCGACCGGCCTTTTCATGACGATCCACCGGAGACTTTCAACCCTGATCAGGGACTCGGCCAATGAAGCGACCGGGATCGACAACAAGGCGGCCGCGATCGTCCGGGCCTATTGTCAGGTCGCCGACGAAGACTGGCTGACCTTTGCCTTCCATCTGACCCAACTGCACAGGTTCATCCCGCTATACCAGGAAGATGGTCGGGATCCGGTAAGCGTCACCGAGGCCGTGATCAAGCAGGCTATGATCAGCGCGGAAATACCGCCGGCCGATCCCCGGGTCCTGGCCGCCATGGCGATCGGTGTGATCACACAGACGGCGACCAACAAGGCCTATGGCCGACTGGGCGATGACTGCCTGTCGGTTCACGCTCCCCTCATGACAGCCGCGGTCAAGGCCGTACTGTTCGCCCGCTAACCTCCAGACAGGACCCTTGCGTCATGCGCGCCTACCTATTTGCCGGCTACTACTGGATCGCGACTGTGTTTTACGCCCTGAGCGCTGTCATGCTGGCTGCTCTGCCCGGCCGGCGCCCCATCGCCGGGGCCATCAAGCAGTATACCCGCCGGATGATTTGGGGCATGCGGGCGTTGGCCGGCATTGAGGTGCAGGTAAACGGCAAAGAGCGGCTGCCAAAAGGGCCCTTCATCATCGCCGCAAAGCACCACAGCTGGGGCGATGGCTTTGTTCTCTATTCCAACGTGCCAAACCTGACCTTCGTGACCGGCGATCATATGGAGAAGTTCCCGCTGGTTGGCGGGATCCTGCGCAAGATGGGGGCGATCATCGTCGACAATTGCGGTGGACCGGAAGCCCGCCAGGCCCTGGCGGAACAGGCTGCCACGGCCAATGCGGAAGGTCGGCGGATCCTGATCTTTCCCGAAGGCAATCTGGCCAAACCCGGCGAGCATTTTCGTTACCGCACAGGCGTGTACTTCATGGCCAAGGACTTCGACCTGCCGGTGGTCCCCGTGGCGACGAACCTGGGCTGCTTCTGGCGGCAGCAGGATTTCGCCAAGACGCCGGGTCGGGCGACCGTCGAATTTCTGGATCCGATTCCGACCGGACTTGAGAAAGACGACTTCATCGCCCGGCTCCAGTCAGCCGTGGAAACGCGAAGTCAGGAATTGATCGCCGAGGCGACCGGCGGGCCCGTGGTAGCCTCCGTGATGGTCCCGACGCCGGACGAACTCAGGAAACAGGCCGCAAGCGCTTGACTTGAACATGCCTGCTTCAGGAGGCCGAAGCCGGGACAATGGTGACGCTTTCGCCGCAGCCGCAAGCATCCGTTTCATTGGGGTTGCGGAACACGAACTTGGAGGATAGCCGGCTGACCTCATAGTCGATCTGGGTGCCGATCAGGAAGAGAACGGCCTTGGGATCGATAAGGATGGTTACCCCTTGGTCTTCGACCACTTCGTCCAT
>CAMAVA010000255.1 GCA_945861515.1 Brevundimonas vancanneytii
ATGGGCTCCTCGGTCAGGGCGTCGACCTCCTGCGCGCCCTGGAGCGCGGCGCTGACCTCGGTCATGGGCGCGTCGCTGACGATCGTCACCGGCACCGCCGATCCGAACGGCAGGGGCGTGCTCTTTTTCGGCATCATCAGCAGGACAGCCGCCAGCAGGCCCGCATGGACAACCAGCGAGACGACAAGGGCGATGCTGAAGAAACCGCCTTCCCGGCGCATCAGGGTTGCCGACCTTCCTGCATCATGGACCGTCGGGCTTTTCGGCCGGGCCGGAGGTGGGCCCGCCGGTGTCGGTGATCAGATTGATCTTGCGAAACCCGCCGGTGCTAAGCGCCGCCATGACCTGGGCGACGGCCTCGTAGGAGGTCTTGCCGTCAGCCCGGACATAGATCGGCCGCTCGAAATCCTCGTCGGCCAGGGCCGAGATCCGCGCCTTGAGCGAGGTGAAGGGAATCCGCTCCTCGCCCACATAAAGCAGGCCTTCCTCGGAGACGGTCAGGGTCAGGGGCTGGGACTGGTCCTGAAGCGATCCGGCTTCCGTCTTGGGCAGTTCGATGGAAACGCCGGAGGTCAGAAGCGGCGCCGAGATCATGAAGATGATCAACAGCACCAGCATGACATCGACCAGGGGCGTGACATTGATCTCCGACAGGGCGCCGCGCCGGCCGCGACCCCGACGGCCACGTCGCTTTCCCACGGCGCCGAAGGCGTCATTCGACGACAGGGCCATGGATCAGACCTTCTCGGCCAGGCGGCGCTGGATGGCGGTCGAAAGATCGTCGGCAAAGCCCTCGAGGCGGGCCGCGAACTTGCCGGCGTCCGTGGAGAACTTGTTGTAGGCGATATAGGCGGGAATGGCCGCCATCAGCCCCAGGGCCGTGGCGAACAGCGCCTCGGCGATGGCCGGCGCCACCACCGGTAGGGACGTGTTCTGTTCCAGGGCGATGTTCTTGAAGGCGTTCATGATGCCCCATACGGTGCCGAAAAGCCCGATGAAGGGACTGGCGGTGGCGACAATGGCCAGGGTGCCCAGGCCTTCCTCGGCCCGCTGGCTTTCGCGGGCGATATGGCTGTCCAGGACCCGGTCGATCCGCTGGATCAGCAGGGCGGTCTGGGTGTCGCCGATCTGGCCCTTGGCCCTGGTGTCACGCCATTCCCGCAAGGCGGCATTGAGCAGCCGGGGCAGGGGGTGCTTGGTCGCCGGGCCGGCCTCTGCGGCAATTTCTTCCAGCGGCCTGCCGGAACTGACCTTGTTCTCGAAGGCGTTGGCCTGGCTGTTCAGCCCGGTGAAGCGGACAAACTTCTCGATGATGACGGCCCAGGAGATCAAGGAGGCCAGGGCCAGGCCGACCATGACGCCCTTGATGACCCAGTCTGCGGTCATGAAGAGCTCCACGAGGGAGAAGTTTTCAGGCGAGATCGACTGCGGTTCCATGCGCTCTCGGATTCCCCCGTTGGCGGCCTGACGACAATGCCGACATCTTGTGCCGGGCTTTGGTGACAATAAGGCGTGTGATCGCCCCGGTCTCAAGTGGTTAAGTCACTGTGACCAGAATGCACGCATGTGACGGTGTCACGTGCAAAACCAGGGCCGCAAGGCTTCCACAAGGCCCGATGGCGGCTTTCTTGGGCGTCCGTCCAGGGAAATACAGGCGGCGGAGACGGCTGCGGCCGCGATGATATCCCCGTCCCGGGTAATGGTCTGGCTGATCGCCAGCCTCGGGCCCTTGACGGCGTCATAGGTGGTGCGGACCACGAGGCTGTCGTCGATGCGGGCGGCCTTGCGAAAATCGATTTCCATCCGGGTGATCACGAAGGCTGCCGGATCGGGACGCTCCAGCAGGTCAGAATGGGACACTCCGGCCAGCCGCAGGAAATCGCTGCGGCCCCGCTCGAGATACCGGACATAATTGGCGTGATAGACCACGCCGGTGAAATCGGTGTCCTCGTAATAGACCCTGACCGGCAACTGATGCTCTCGCCCGACGAAAAGTCCGGCGGTGGGAGTGGGCAGGTCGCTCATCGCCTCAGGCCTCGTCCTCGAACAGGTCGGCCGGCGGGCGGATCACCACCGGCTCCTTCAGGCCCAGATGCAGATAGGCCTTGCCGCAGGCCATCCTGCCCCGGGGCGTGCGCTGGATGAAGCCCTGCTGCATCAGATAGGGCTCGATCACGTCCTCGACGGCGTCGCGGGACTCGGCGATGGCGTAGGCCAGGGTCTCGACCCCGGCCGGACCGCCGCCATAGTGCTCGATGAGTGCGCGAAGGTAGCGGCGGTCCAGGCTGTCCAGACCCACCTCGTCGACCTCCAGCCGGGCCAGGGCCCGGGCGGCATGGGCCTTGTCGATGGTCTCGACCCCGTCGGCCAGGGCGAAGTCCCTAACCCGCCGCAACAGCCGGCCGGCCACGCGCGGCGTACCCCGGGCCCGGGCGGCGATCTCGGCCGCGCCGTCCTCGGAGACCGGCGCGCCCAGCTTGCGGGCCGCCTGGCGGATCACCTGCTGCAGTTCGGGGATGGTGTAGAATTCCAGCCGCAGCGGGATACCGAACCGGTCGCGCAGAGGCGTGGCCAGCATGCCGGCCCGGGTGGTGGCGGCCACCAGGGTGAAGGGCGCCAGTTCGATCCGGATGGACCGGGCCGAGGGCCCCTCGCCGATCACCAGGTCGAGGACATGGTCCTCCATGGCCGGGTAGAGGATCTCCTCCACATTGGCGGCCAGGCGGTGGATCTCGTCGATGAACAGGACATCGTTGGGTTCCAGATTGGTCAGGATCGCAGCCAGGTCCCCGGCCTTGGCCAGGACGGGGCCGCTGGTCGCCCGGAAATTGACCCCCAGTTCCCGCGCGACGATCTGGGCCAGGGTGGTCTTGCCCAGGCCCGGGGGGCCGAACAGCAGGACGTGGTCCAGGGCCTCGTTGCGGCTGCGGGCGGCGTCGATGAAGACCTTCAGATTGGCCTTGATGGCCTGCTGGCCGACAAACTCCGCCAGGGTCTGGGGGCGCAGGGCCTTGTCCGGCGCCTCGGCCGGGGCGGCATCCGGCGACACGATCCGGGTCAACGCCCCAGCTCCTGCAGGCCGGCCTTGATCAGGGCCGAGACATCAGAACCGGGTCCCAGGCGTCCCTCGGCCTGTTCGACCACCCTGCGAGCCATGGCCTCGGCGACCCCCAGGCCCATCAGGGCCGCGACCGCTTCCCCGACGGCCGAGGGCGGCGCCGGGGCGCGGGCGGCGCCGGTCTGGGGCTGGAACACGGCCGGGCCGTCGCTGATCGGCTTGTCCTTCAGTTCCGTGACGATCCGCTGGGCCAGCTTGGGGCCGACACCCTGGGCGCGGCCGACCAGGGCCTTGTCGTCGCGGGAAACGGCGCCGGCCAGTTCCGCCGGGCTCAGCACGTCCAGAACCGCCATGGCGGCCTTTGGCCCGACTCCCTGGATCGCCTTGAGCAGCACAAAGGCCCGGCGTTCCTCGCGGGTCAGGAAGCCATAGAGCTGCGGGCCTTGTGCCTCGCTCCAGGGGTTTTCGGTATGGAGCAGGCAGTCCTCGCCGATGG
>CAMAVA010000256.1 GCA_945861515.1 Brevundimonas vancanneytii
CTAGAGAAGGTCGAGCAGCGGCCGAGTCGAAGGATTTTGACGGCAGGCTTCAGATGTCCCCTCTGGAGCCTGCTCCGTTCTGATCGAACCGATCAAAACGGAGCAGGCTCTAGTTCAGAGTGTCAGAGCATGGTCCGATAACCGTTTCACACTTATCGGACCCTGCTCTAGCGCAGGTCGATCACCACCTTGCCGGCGACCACGGTCATGACGGTTTCGGCCTCCAGGAGGTCGGGGTCGGGGGCGGTAAGGATTTCCTTGGACAGGACGGTGATGTTGGCCGGGCTGCCCGGGGTCAGGCGGCCCCAGCCGGCGGGCCGATGGTCGGCCTTGGCGGCATTGACGGTGAACAGGTCCAGAGCCTGGAGGCGGCTCAGGGCCTCCTGCGGGCCCCAGTCCGGGCCGCTGGCGCCCTTGAGGTCCTTGCGGACCGTGGCGGCGTAATACTCGATCAGGGGATCGCCCACCTCGACCGGCGCATCGCTGCCGCCGATCACCAGGGCGCCGCTGTCGGTCAGGCTGCGCCAGGCATAGGCGCCGGCCAGACGGCCTGGACCCAGGCGCGCCGGGGCGAAATAGAGATCGCCGATGGCGTGGGAGGGCTGCATGGAGGCCACCACGCCCAGTTTCGCAAAGCGGGGAATGTCGGCGGGATCGATGATCTGGCTGTGCTCGATCCGCCAGTGGACGGCGCGGGCGGCAGCCGGGTCGGCGGCCAGCACCTCTTCGAACCAGTCGAGGGCCAGGCGGTTGCCCCGGTCGCCGATGGCATGCAGGGCGACATCGGCCCGTACCTTCAGCGCCTGTTTCAGGATGGCCAGGGTCTGGTCGTGCTCGGCGATCTGCAGGCCCGAGCCGGACGGCTGGTCCGAATAGGGCTTGAGCAGCAGGGCGCCGCGCGAGCCAAGCGCTCCGTCCATATAGAGCTTGACCCCCCGCACCCGCACCCGGCCGGTGGGGTCAGCATAGGGGCCGCGCCGCAGGACCTCGCCGGCGTCTTCCGGGACCATGAAGACATCGACGGTGATCGGCAGCTGGCCCTTGCGCGCCAGGTCGAACAGGATGGTCACATCCTCTGCGCTGGTGCTCATGTTGGAGGCCCCGGTCCAGCCCCGGGCGGCATAGAGGTTGACCGCGATGGTCAGGGCCTCCCGCCGCCGGGCCAGGCTGAGGGGCGGCAGTTTTGCCTCGATCAGGGCGGCGGCGGTGTCGATCAACAGGCCGGTGGCCTGGCCATCGGCGCCGCGCTCGATCCGGCCGCCGGAGGGGTCTGGCGTGTCCTTCGTGATCCCGGCCAGGGCCAGGGCGGCGGTGTTGAGCACCACGGCATGGCCGTCGGCCCGCTCCAGCACCACAGGCCGGTCGGCGACGGCGGCGTCCAGGTCGCTGCGATCCGGAAAGCGCCTTTCCGGCCAGTGGGTCTCGATCCAGCCCCGGCCGACGATGGGGTCCCTGCCCGGATGGGCGGCGGCATGGCTGGCAAGCGCACGGGTCAGGTCTGCGGCGGACCTCACCTGATCCAGGTTCAGGGTCATCTCGCGCAGGCCCACCCCGGTCAGGTGGACATGGGAATCAACGAGGCCTGGATAGGCCGCCGCGCCCTTGAGGTCATATTGCGGCAGGCCTTTCGATTGCTGGCGGGCCGCCGCCAGATCGCCGACGAAGGCCACCTTGCCATCCCGGACCACCAGGGCCTCTGCGGGCGTCACCACCACGGCGCCGTCCGGCCCGGGCGTTCCGCCGCCGGTGAGGATCGGGCCGCCGAACATCAGGAAATCATCGCCATCGGCCGGCCTTGCCTGCGCAGCACAGGCCCCCAGCAACAGGGCGGCGACCATGACGGCGAGGGGGGCTATTGCGCTTCGGGGTCTGATCATGATGGCTGTCTCCCGCCGCCGGTTAACGGCGCGACCAAACCCGCCGAACAGGGATGAAACGAATCATGACCGAATCAGCGACGTCGCCCGATTCGGTGTTTGTTCACCCCAACCCATTGTATCTTAACGGCCATTAACCACAATCGGGTTCCGGGAGGAAGGCGGGCCTCGCGCGGTTTTCGCGGCGATTTCGGGCTCAGCCCTGTTTCGGCTTCTTCGGCGGCGGCGGCGGGCAGTCCGCCTTCAGCCAGCGCGCCTCGATGGAGCCGGTGGGGGTCAGGTTGATGCCGATGATCGAGGTCTTGATCTTCGCATTCAGGGCGAAGGCCTTGGGGCTGTAGGTGCCCGAGGCCGTGACAAAGGCCTTGCGGCCGCGCTTGTCGACGCAGATGCCGTCAAACTCGGCCTTGCCATCGCCCACCCGGCGGGTGGGGTAGGTGCATTTGTAGTGGCGGTTGCTGGGCCCGCTGAAGAACTTCTCGATGTCGGCCGGCTTGACGCAGCGGTTCTCGATGCTGGTGCTGGAAATGCCGAAGGAGACCCGGCTCCTGTACTCCCAGTAGCCGGGCAGGATGGAGCTGCTGGTCTGGCCGGAGGCGGCGGCCGGAATCGCCAGAAGGGCGGCGAGGGCGAGCAATGCGGCCGGGCGGATCATCTTGGGTCGGGCTCCATCGGGCAGGTCCATGGCTTTGACCCTATAATGAGGGCGCATGAATGGCCGCTGAAAGCGCCTTCGCGCGTCAGCGGTTGCGGCGGGCTGTCAGAAGATATGCAGCGCCGCATGTTGCAGCAGCATGATGGTCTTGGCGTCCTGGATGGCGCCCGACGCCATCATGGCCAGGGCCTCGTCAAAGGCCACCTCCATCACCTCGATGTCCTCGCCCTCGTCGGGATGACCGCCGCCGGCCGAGGTGCGGTCGGACGGACTGTAGCGGCCGATGAAGAAATGCAGTTTCTCGGTCACGGCGCCGGGGCTCATATAGGCCTCGAAGATCCGGGTGACGTCCCGCACGGTATAGCCGGTCTCTTCCTCCACCTCGGCGCGGATGCGGGCCTCTGGTTCGGCGTCGTCCAGCAGGCCGGCGGGCGCCTCGATCAGCAGGTCGTCGCAGCCATTGACGAAGGCCGGATAGCGGAACTGCCGGATCAGGATCACCGTCCGGCGATCGGGGTCATAGAGCAGGATGACAGCCCCGTTGCCCCGGTCATAGGTCTCCCGGCTTTGCGTCTGCCAGGCGCCGTCGCTGCGCAGGAAGGCAAAGGTGGTGGACTTCAGGATGTACCAGTTGTCTGAGAGCAGCCGGACCGACTCCACCCTGACCCTGTCGGCGATGCTCATCTTGGCTGTTTCCCAAAGCTGGTGGCGCCCATGAAGGCCGGGCGGAAAGGCGCGCCAAGGGTTGACGTCTCGCCGCCCAGTCCCCTATAGACGCCCCTCTCGCGCCTGGGCCACCCCAGGCGTGTCCGAAATTCTATTGCGAAGGTCGCTATTATGTCGCGTCGCTGCGAACTCACCGGTGTCGGTCCCATGGTCGGCCACAACGTGAGCCACTCGAACATCAAGACCAAGCGCCGCTTCCTGCCGGCCCTGTCTCCGGCCACCCTGGCCTCCGAGGCCCTTGGCCAGAGCTTCAAGCTGCGGATCACCAATGCGGCC
>CAMAVA010000257.1 GCA_945861515.1 Brevundimonas vancanneytii
GGCGCCGCTGGCCGGATTAATTCGTCTTCACCTTGCAGGTTTTCAGGCCCGCCGCGCTTGTCGAAGGGCAGGGCCCGGTAGATTTTGCTCCGGGATCGGGCCTCGCCGCAGGGGCGGCCGGGCCGCCGGGAGCGAGAACGGGGATGACGATTTCAACGGGGCCTTCACGGCGGGACCTGGGTCTGGGCGTCCTGGCGGCAGGGGCCGCCGCGGCGCTTCCGGCCGTGACCAGCGCCCAGACGGCGACGCCCTGGCGAAAGCTCGCCACCGTGGCCTATCCGGGCAAGCAGGATGACATCGCCTTCGCCAGTCCCGACATCGGCTGGTACGGCAATGGCGCCGGCAAGCTCTATCAGACCGTCGATGGCGGCGAGACCTGGTCGGCCGTCTGGGAACAGCCCGGGACCTTCATCCGCGCCCTGGGTTTCATCGATGACAAGGTCGGGTTCCTGGGTAATGTCGGGGTCGGCTACTACCCCAATGTCTCCGATCCAAAGCCCCTGTATCGCACCGAAGACGGCGGACGCAGCTGGACCGCCATCACCGCGCCGGGCATCGAGGCCGTGGGCGGCATCTGCGGGATCGACATCCTGCCGGTGAAGCAGATCTTCCAGGGCGAGGTCCGCACCGGCCACATCATCCATGCCGCCGGCCGGGTCGGTGGTCCGCCGGCCATCCTGTCCTCCCGGGACAGCGGCCAGACCTGGAGCGTCCAGGACCTGTCCAGCCAGATCGGCATGATCCTGGATGTGAAGTTCCTCAGTCCCTCGACCGGGTTCCTCTGCGCAGCCTCCAGCGCCGATCTGGAACAGGCCAACGCCATGATCCTGCGGACCCAGGACGGCGGAACGACCTGGACGCCGGTCTATCGGTCAAACCGGCCCTTCGAGAACTGCTGGAAGATGAGCTGGCCCTCGGCCCGCGTCGGCTACGCCACCGTCCAGAGCTATCTCGACAGCCCGGAAAACACCCGCCGCCTGGTCATCAAGACCGTCGATGGCGGCGCCAGCTGGCAGGAACTGGACCTGGTCACGGAGGCCGGGGTCCAGGAGTTCGGCATCGGCTTTGTCAATGACCAGTGGGGCTGGGTCGGCTGCCGGGCCGGCGGCTATGAGACCCGCGACGGCGGCCGGACCTGGGCGCCGGTGGCCTTCGGCCGGGCCGTCAACAAGGTCCGGGTGGTCCAGGCCGGCCGGGTCACCCGGGCCTTCGCCATCGGGGTGGACGTCTACCGCCTGGACCTCTGAAGCCTCCAGTCAGGTCAGCCGAACAGGGCGGTCCAGCCCGTGCCGCCAAGCACGCTGTCAGCCTTGGTGCGGTCGGCGTCGCTGAGCGCCGCCCGTTCTTCCCGTAGCCATTTCAGGCACTTGGCCTGATAGGGAAACGCCTGCTGGCTCCAGGCCTGGCCATCTATGACGGTCTCGAGGGACTGGGCCCCGGCGGCGATCGCCTGCGCATTGGCCAGAAGCAGCGGCGGATAGACCCGGCCCATTTCCGCCAGCAGGGCCATCAGGGTCGGCGGCAGATCCGCCGGATCGAACATCGGCCCGGGCTCGAGCCCTGAAAGATCTTCCAGCATGCCGATCCAGCCCATGATCCGGGGGCCGCGATCCTGGGCGATGGCCAGGGGCGTGGGGTCGACCCCGGCCAGCTGGGTCAGCTGTCCATACAGGGCGAAATCGCCGGCCCCCGGCGCCCCGCCCAGCAGGAAGGGATGCCGGGCCAGATGCTGTTCCAGGGCGTCCAGCAGCCGCACATAGCTGGCCTCGATCACCGGCCCGGTCTCGGGATTGGAGCCGACATAGCGCAGCCGGCTGATCTGCCGGTCGCTGATCATCTTCGCCATGGCCGGCAGGGTGTCTTCGTCCAGGGGCGCCGGACCCCAGGTGGGCAGCAGGCGGCCGGCAAACTCGGCGTCCCGGGCATGGGCCCAGCGGTAGTGGAACATCGCCTTGGTCAGCCACTCGTCGCCATAGTCCTCGATCAGGGCGTCGAGGAAGGCGATGACCGGGTTTTCCGGCCGGATGCGGCGCTCCGGATATTCAGCGTCGAACCGCTGGATCAACGGCGTGGAGTCCGTCACCGCCTGCAGGGTTCCCTCCGCGTCCGGCAGAAAGAAGGTCGGCAACAGGGGCACCTTGGCCTTGGGGTAGTCCGCCGGCTCCCGGCCGCGATAGAACAGGCGATAGGGAATCCGGCGATAGCGCAGGACCGCAACCATCTTGCGGGTATAGGGCGAACCCGGAGCGCCCAGCAGGGCGACAGGCTGTTGTGCGGTCATGGCGTTTTCCCCGGATCGTCGGCTTCTTATTGACACGCATCATGCCAATAGATGGCGTCAGGACGCAAGCCCCGCGCCACCGGACCTTATCAGGGTCACCGTATCCTGCACCCATTGCCGCAGGGCCTCCTTGACCTCCAGCGGAGATCGGCCGTGCCGCACCAGGATGAGGTCCAGGTCCGGGACCAGAAGGGTGTATTGCCCCTCATAGCCATTGGCCGAGAAAGACCCCTCGCCCGCCATCCCCAGCCACCACTGGGCGCCATAGCCGTCCAGCTCGGTCGCCGGGACGGGGGTCGGGGTCCTGGCATAGTCGACCCAGGAGGCGGGCAGCAGCGCCCGCTCTTCCCAGACCCCGCCCCGCAGATAGAGCAGACCGAACCGGGCGAAATCCTGCGCCGTGGCATAGCAGAAGGACGAACCGATGAAGGTGCCCGCCGCATCGAACTTTGGCTGCGGGCTGGTCATGCCCAGGGGCCCGAACAGCCGGTCCTTCATGTGGGCCTCGAAGGCCTCGCCCTGCAGGCCCAGGGCGCGCTGCAGGATACTGCAGATGATGTTGGTCGTGCCGCTGGCATAGGCCCAGACCGATCCCGGCGCATGGATCAGCGGCTGATCGGCGGCATAGCCGGCCACGTCGCCCTGACCGGCGCCGAACAGCATCTCGATGACGTCCGAAACGCTGCCGGGCACATAGTCCTCGATGAACTTCAGGCCGCTGGACATCCGCAGCAGGTGATCCAGGGTGATGGCCCCCCGGGGATCGCCCGGCGCCTGCCATGCCCGAACCCCGGCTGGCGCGTGGATATCGATCAGCCCGTCCGCCACGGCCAGCCCGACCAGGGCCGGGGTGATGCTCTTGGCCTTGGACCAGGAGGGAAAGGTGCTGGTCGCATCCTTGCCGGGGCCATAGCGTTCATAGACCAGCCGCCCGCCCTGGATGATGACAAGCGCGTCGGTCGCGCCGATCTGCGCCTCGGACTGGGCCGTGAAGGCGCCGTCCAGCCGTTCTATGATCGCGCCCGGCAGAGCAGGGCCGGTCGGCCAGGACTGTGGCGGCCAGGGCGTGTCATGGGGCTGGGCGGGCAGGGGCATGAGGGTCATGGGGCCAGATTGGCCAAACCCTCGCCGCTTGTCACCTGCCAGCGGCTTTCGAAGCGGTCCAGTCTGGAACCGCCATGCCAATGCCGCGTTTGCCTGCCGACATGGGGATCACCGATGCGGCGTCGGACCAGGGAGACAGGC
>CAMAVA010000258.1 GCA_945861515.1 Brevundimonas vancanneytii
CAACGCGCCCGGTCCGCCAAAAGGGGATAGTCAAAATGAAACTCAATCTGATCGCCGGCGTCGGTGCGGCCGCGCTGCTGAGCGCCTTCGCACCCGGCGCCTTCGCGGCTGACGGCGCTGCCGCCGACGGCGCCAACGAAGTCGAAGCCATCATCATCTATGGCGAAGGCCAGAGCCGCCAGGTCCAGACCGTCAGTGAAGCCCAGATCGCCGAGTCGGTCTCCGGCGTCAGCCCGCTGAAGGTCCTGGACAAGCTGCCAGGCGTCACCTTCCAGTCGGCCGACCCGTTCGGGACCTACGAATGGTCGACCCGGATTTCGATCCGCGGCTTCAACCAGAACCAGCTGGGCTTCACCCTCGACAATGTCCCGCTCGGCGACATGAGCTATGGCAACCACAACGGCCTGCACATCAGCCGCGCCATCGCCAGCGAAGACATCGGCAAGGTGGAACTGGCCCAGGGCGCCGGCGCCCTGTCCAACCCTTCAAGCTCGAACCTGGGCGGCACCATCCAGTTCTTCTCGCGCGATCCCTCCGACGCCTTCGGCGGCCAGGCCAATGTGACCCTGGGTTCGGACAATATGCGCCGCGGCTTCCTGCGTCTCGAAAGCGGCGAACTGGAAGCGCTTGGCGGCCTGCGCGGGTACATCTCCTACGCCGACCAGAGCACCGACAAGTGGAAGGGCGGCGGCGAACAGAAGCAGCGCCAGTTCGATGTGAAGGCCGTTCTGCCGGTGGGCGAGGGCGACATCACCGCCTTCTACAACGTTTCTGAGCGTCGCGAGCAGGACTATCAGGACCTGTCCTTCGACATCATCAAGCGGCTCGGCAGCGACTGGGACAACACCCAGCCCGACTGGGATCTGGCCATCGCCGCCGCTGCTGCCTACCAGAACGGCACGCCCCTGCCCGCGCCCTTCGGCACGGTGGACGATGCCTATTACGCCGGCGCCGGCGTTCGTGACGACAATCTGGCTGGCCTGAGCCTGGACCTGCCGATTGGCGACATGATCACCGTCAACGCTACGGCCTATTCGCACACCGACGAAGGCCAGGGCCTCTGGTACACGCCCTACCTCGCCAGCCCCGGTTACGGCACGGTCGGCTCCAACGCCGCCCCCCTGTCGATCCGGACCACCGAGTACGAAATCGACCGCAAGGGCCTTGTCGGCGGCGTCACCCTGGATCTGGGCGCCCACACCGTCAGCGGCGGTTTCTGGGTCGAGAACAACGAGTTCAACCAGGCTCGTCGTTTCTATGCCGAGACCTTCAACCGTCCTTCGCGGGACCCGCTGGGCTTCCAGTCCAACCCGTTCTTCACCCAATGGGAATACGCCTTTGAGACCCGCACCGTGCAGTTCTACCTGCAGGACGTCTGGGCCATCACCGAGTCCCTGAAGGTCAACTTCGGTTTCAAGACCCTCAAGGTCGAGAACGAAGTCAGCACGGTCCAGGTGTTCGACCCGACCCGCGCCATGGAAGCCCAGCTGGACTCGGAAGACAACTTCCTGCCCCAGATCGGCTTCGTCTATCAGGCCGACAACGGCATCGAAGTGTTCGGCGGTTACACTGAAAACGTCGCAGCCTATGTCTCGGCCGGCACCGCCGGTCCGTTCGCCTCGCAGCGTCAGTCGGTGGTAGACTACGTCTCCAAGAACCTTGAGCCGGAATCCTCCAAGACCTTCGAAGGCGGCCTCCGCTACCGCAACGACCGCTTCCAGGGCGTTGCAGCGGTCTATCACGTGACCTTCGACAACCGCCTTCTGGCGGCCAGCACGGCTGCACCCATCCTCGGTCTGCCGGCGGTCCTGTCCAACGTCGGCTCGGTCGAGACCAATGGTCTGGAACTGGCTGGCGAACTGGAACTGACCGACAACCTGTCGATCTATGCCTCCTACGCCTACAACAAGTCCGAATATCAGGACGACGTCGTCTCTGCGACGGGCGTGGTGGAAATGGCGACGGCCGGCAAGACCGTGGTCAACACCCCGGAAAACCTCTTCAAGGCGGAACTGTCCTACGACCGGGACGGCTTCTTCTCGAAGCTGGCTGTGTCCTACACCGGCTCGCGCTTCTACAGCTATGAGAACATCGGCGGTGAGGTTGACGCCTACACGGTGACCGACCTGACCCTGGGTTACCACTTCTCGGGCAACCCCTGGCTGGAAGGCCTCGACATCCAGGCCAATGTCACCAACCTGTTCGACGAGGACTATATCTCCACCATCGGTTCGGGCGGCTTTGTCAAGAACGACGCTGGCGGCTTTGCCCAGACCATCCTGAACGCTCCTCCGCGTCAGGTGTTCTTCACCGTCAAGAAGGCCTTCTAGGCCCTGGTCTAACGACGGTACTCTGGCGGGGCCGGGAGCTTGCTCCCGGCCCTTGCTGCTTCGAATGACAGGACAGGGACCCTGATGAGCGATCTGAACCGCCGAACCGCCCTCGGCCTTGCCGCGGGGGCCCTCGCGTCGCCAGCCCTGGCCCGGACCCAGACCGCCGCCGGACCGGACGCGCCCCACCCGGCCCTTGCGACACCCCTGACCCGGATCGCGTTTGGCTCCTGCGCCCACCAGGACAAGGACCAACCCATCTGGGAGGCCGTTCTGGACGCCAGGCCGGACCTGTTCATCTTCCTGGGCGACAACATCTATGCCGACACCCGCGACCCCGCGGTCATGCGGGCCAAATACGCCAGGCTGGCCGCCAAGCCGGGGTTCCGCAAACTACGGGACACTGTCCCGGTCTGCGCCACCTGGGACGACCATGATTACGGCGAGAATGACGCCGGCGGCGACTATCCCATGAAGGCCGAATCCCGCCGCCAGTTCTGCGATTTCTGGGGCGAGCCTGCAGACAGCCCGAGGCGCAGCCGGGAAGGCATCCACGCCGCCTACCGTTTCGGTCCAACCGGCCGGCAGGTCCAGATCATCCTGCCAGACCTGCGCTGGAACCGGACCCCCATCCGCAAGCTGGACGGCGTCGACTACAAGAACTGGGCTGCCGCCAAGACATTGTCGGGCCAACCCGTTCCGGGCCCCTATGCCCGTGATCCCGACCCGGCCGCCACCATGCTGGGCGAGGCCCAATGGACCTGGCTTGAGCACCAGCTGAACCAAACCGCCGATCTGCGCCTCCTGGCCAGCAGCCTGCAGGTTCTGGCCGATTTCGCGGGCTGGGAAGGCTGGATCAACTATGCCAACGACCACCAGCGTCTGTTCGACAGCCTTCGTAGGACGCGGGCCGAGCGACTGTTCTGCATTAGCGGCGACACCCACTACGGTGAAATTTCGAAGCTGTCGGTCAATACGCCCTACCCGATCTGGGATGTAACCTCTTCAGGCCTGACGGAGGTCTGGCCGGTCACGCCGCCCAATGCCCTGCGGCAAGGCAACGTGTTGCGGGAGCAGAACTTCGGCCTGATCACGATCGACTGGACCCCGCCGGCGCCCCGCGTCCTGGTCGAGGTGCGGGACGTCAAGGGCCAGCCCCGCCTGAGCCTGCCTCTGGATACCGCCACGCTTCG
>CAMAVA010000259.1 GCA_945861515.1 Brevundimonas vancanneytii
GCGAAACCTCGTCGAGCGCTGCTTCTCAAAGCTCAAAAACAACAGAAGGCTGGCCACTCGATATGACAAGACAGCCGACAGCTTCATTGGCTTCGTCCTCGTCGCCTCCATTCGATTGTGGATCAGACACTTTGTCCACATCGCCTAGATCACCATCTCCGTCAAGATCGACCAAAGTCGGCCTGCTGTAGTATTCCGAAATCACGCCACCGTTGCTAAAGGGGTGGGCCGCTCCTGTGACCAGTGTAAACACTGGGAGACTGGCCGATCCGGAGTTCTGAAAGTAGTTCAGTGTGCCATCCGCCGCCCCGATCAGGGCGTCCTGGTCTCCATCCCCATCGAGGTCGGCGAAGGTTGGCGTTGCGAAGCCTGGGACAAAGATTCCTTCGAACGGATTGGCTGCGCCATTGCGTTGTGTGAAGGTCGGAACGGCCAGATTGCCGCCGGACGCATCCGTGATGTTGAGCAGCAGATCCCGGCTGGCCGTCGGGGTGTTGCTGCATTGGCATAGGTCAGGTTCTGGATCAGGGCGTCTATGGCCGCCGAGGTCGCCGCGGCATTGAAGGTGACGGTCAGGGTCCCGCCAACACCACCAGCCAGGGTCCCGACCACGACGCCGCCATAGGTGACATCGGCGCCGGACAGGCCGATCTGGCCCGCGCCCGTGCCTTCGTTTCGCACCGAGACCCGGTCTTCGGCCAGCAGCCCCGACAGGGTCAGGGTTCCGCCGGCAAAGTCACCCTCCGGATCGGAGAAGACCACATCCGCGTCCAGGAGCTGTGGCCTGGCATTGACGTGGTTCTCGTCGAATGCGACCGCGGGGGTCAGGCCGGAGAGACCCGGCGCACCGGCGCCGGCGTTCAACGGACCGGGTCCCGCTTCACTGACCGTCTGACTGACCGGTGCAGGGGCGATCGGTCGCTGGGTTCGCCCCCCGTCTTCGAGGGCCGGGAGAACCCGATCAGCCTTCGTGACCCCTCGAGACATCCTTGGCATGAAGTCCTCCTCGGCGACCTTGCGGGCCCACCCTGCGCGGCAGACATGACAGCGTTCTACGACACTAGGCCAAACTTAAGGATTTTTGCAAACCTCGGTTCGGCCCTGACGGGTATGTAGTACGGGCTACCCCGCCGCCCCCTACCCCGCCTTCAGGGACTGCCCGAACAGTTCCACCGCTCCCAGGGCCGCCTTCGACCCCAGCACCGCCCCCGCCGTCAGGCCGGGTTCCAGCATCCGCCCGCCGATACGGGCGATGTCTTCAGGCCCAACGGCGTCGATGACCTCCGCCAATTCGGCGGGGCTGTAAAGGCGGCCAAAAAGCAGGGCCTGGCCGGCGGCCTGTTCGGCGCGGGACAGGGGCTGTTCGCGGGCCATGAACATGTGGGCCTTGAGCTGGGCCTTGGCGCGGGCCAGTTCGGCCTCGGTGACGCCCGCCGTCAGGCCAAGGATCTGGCCCGCGCAGACCCGGGCCAGTTCGGCGGCGTCGGCGGCCGCGCAGCCGGCATAGACGCCCAGCATGCCCCCTTCGGAATAGGTGTCTGACCAGGCGTCGATGGCATAGGCCAGGCCGCGGTTTTCCCGTGCCTCCTGGAACAGGCGGGAGGACATGCCGCCGCCCAGGATTTCGACGAACAGGCGCTGGGCGAAATAGTCGTCATCCCGGGCGCCGCCGGCGGGCAGCAGCAGGACCAGATGGGCCTGTTCCAGCTTTCGCGACTTTGCGGCGACGCCGGCGGTGAAGACGGGGGCCGGGGGCTGGGGCGCCCCGGTCCGGGCCGGCAGATGGCCGAAGGCAGCCTCCGCCAGGGCCAGCAGCTGCGCCTCGTCAACCGCCCCGGCGGCGCTGACCACCAGCCGGTCGGGGGCATAGAGGGCGGCGCGCCAGGCCTCGAGGGTCGCAGGATCAGCGGGCTTCAGCGAGGCGGTGGTGCCGAGGATCGGCCGGCCATGGGACTGGCCCTCATAGGCGGCGGCCTGGGCCAGTTCGAAGACCAGGTCGTCGGGGGTATCGGCGGCCTCGGCGATCTCCTGGGCGACGACGGCCTTTTCCTTCTTCAGGTCGGCGGCATCCAGGGTCGGGCGCAGGATCAGGTCCGACAGGATCTCCATGCCGAGCGGCAGGCCGCCGGCCAGGGCGCGGATCTGGAAACTGGTGCGCTCATAGCCGGTAGCGGCGTTGATCTGGCCGCCTTGCGATTCCACCGCCTCGACGATCTGGCGCGCGGAGCGGCCCGCCGCACCCTTGAAGACCATATGCTCCATCAGATGCGACCAGCCGGAGCGGCCAGCATCCTCATGGGCGGCGCCGCGGCCGGCGACGACGGACAGGGCCAGGGTCTGGAGGCCCGGCATGGGATCGCAGATGACCCGCACGCCGTTGGCCAGGGTGTGAAGGGTGGGGGTCAATTGGCGGCGAAGGCCCTGACATAGGCCTTGATGGCCTCGGCCTCGGCCGGCAGCCGGTCGAACCGCTCTGGTTTCTGCGACAACCCTGTCCGGCCGCCGGGCAGCTGCGGCGTCACGCCGGCAGCAGCGCTGACCGCTTCCGGGAACTTGGCGGCATGGGCCGTGGACAGCACGATGGTCGGGACAGAAGGGTCGGCGCCCGACCGATGGGCGGCGCTGATCGCCACGGCCGTATGGGGGTCGATCAGCCGGCCGGTCTCGTTCAGGGTCGAGAGAATGGTGCGGGCGGTCTCGTCCTCGCTGGTGGCGGCGCCGGCGAACAGCTGGCGCATGGCGGCCAGGGCGCCCGGCGGGATATCCAGCTCCCCCGTGCCGGCAAAGGCGCGGAAGGCGCGGCCGGTTTCCTGGCCGTTGCGCTGGACGCCCTCGAAATACAGCCGCTCGAAATTTGAGGCGACCTGGATGTCCATGGCCGGGCTGATGGTCGAGGCGACGCTGCCCCGGCTGTAGCGGCCGGTCTCGAAGGCCCTAGCCATGATGTCGTTGCTGTTGGTGGCGACCAGGATCTGCTCGATCGGCAGCCCCATCCGGGCCGCCACATAGCCGGCGAAGGCGTCGCCGAAATTGCCCGTCGGAACGGCGAAACGCACCGGCCTGTGGGGCGCGCCAATCGCCACGGCGGCGGTGAAGAAATAGACGCACTGGGCGGCGATGCGGGCGAAATTGATCGAGTTGACGGCCGACAGGTCGACATCCCGGGCAAAGCCGGTGTCCGCAAACATGGATTTCAGGATCGCCTGGCAGTCGTCGAAACTGCCCTGGACCGAGACACAGGCGACATTGTCATCCGTGGCCGTGGTCATGAAGCGCCGCTGCACCTCGCTGATGCCGCCCTCGGGATACATGACCACGATCCGCACATTGGACCGGCCGCGGAAGGCCTCCACCGCCGCGCCGCCCGTATCGCCGGAGGTGGCGCAGACAATGGTCAGGACCCGGCCCTGGCGGCCCAGGATATGGTCATAGAGCCGGGCCAGCAGCTGCATGGCCACGTCCTTGAAGGCCAGGGTCGGGCCATGGAACAGCTCGGCCAGGAACAGGTC
>CAMAVA010000260.1 GCA_945861515.1 Brevundimonas vancanneytii
CAAGGGCCTGCTGGCCGAGACCGCAAAGCCTGATGACGCAGCCATCGACGCCGCCATGGCCGGAAATCTCTGCCGCTGCGGCACCTATCTGCGCATCCGCGCCGCCATCAAGCTGGCCAGCGGCCAGGCCGCGTGAAGGGATCAGACGCTATGACCATCGCCCTGGACCGCCGTGGATTCCTCGCCGCCGGCGGGGCCTTCACCCTGAGCTTTGTCGTAACGCCCCTGGCCGGGGCCCAGCAGGCTGCTGCGGGCTCTCCCTGGACCGCGTATCTGACCATCGGAACCGACGGCCGGATCGCCCTGATGTCGCCCACCACCGAGATGGGGCAGGGTACCCATACGGCCCATGCCGCCATTATCGCCGACGAGATCGGCGTTCCTCTGAACTGGGTCAAGGTCGACACGCCCATGCCCTCCGATCCCTTCCGGCGCGGCGGGTCCATGGGATCGGGCGGCTCGGCCGGGGTGCGGGCCTGGTGGGATCCGCTGCGTAAGGTCGGCGCCTCCGCCCGCCAGAGCCTGATCAACGCCGCCGCCGCCAAGGCTGGCCTGCCCGCCGCCGAGGTCTCGATCCAGGATGGCCAGGTGCGGCGCGGCGGCAAGATTCTTATGCCTCTGGGCGAGGCAGCTAGGCTGGCCGCCACCGCCCCCCCGGCTGAGGGAACGCCGCGTGATCCTGCCACCTACCGCTATGTCGGCAAGCAGACGCCGCGAGTGGACATCCCGGCCAAGGTGCGGGGCGAACCGGTCTTCTCCCAGGACTTCACCCGGCCGGGAATGGTCTATGCCTGCGCTGTGCTCTCACCGGTCTGGACCGGTCTGGCGCGCCAGATCAACGAGGCGCCGGCCCTGGCGGTCAAGGGCGTGCAGCGGGTCGTGACTTTCCCGGGCGGAGCCGCGGTGATCGCCGGCACGCAGTGGGCCGCCATGAAGGGCGCTGGCGCGCTCGAGGTCTCCTGGGCTTCCACCGCCTATGACGGGCTGTCGTCGGCCGCCATTTCCGCCGCCATGCTGGCCGGGCTGGACAAGGATGGCGAGGCCCTGCAGGCCCGGGCGGACGGCGATGCGGCAGCAGCGCTGTCCGGGGCGGCCAGGATCGTCGAGGCCGATTATGAGGTCCCCTACATTGCCCACACGCCCATGGAGCCGTGGAACGTCACCGTCGAGCCCACTGCCGATGGCGGGCTGGAGATCTGGGGCCCGTTCCAGACCCAGGATCGAAACCGCAATACCGCCGCCAAGGTCGCAGGCCTCGATCCCTCGAAAGTCAAACTGCACACCCTGATGCTGGGCGGCGGTTTTGGCCGTCGGCTTGGCGATGATGGCCTGCCAGCGGCGGTGCTGACTGCCCTGGCCGTGAAAAAGCCGGTCAAGTTCTTCTGGCGGCGCGAGGACGAAATCGGCCAGGGCTATTATCGCCCCGCCCAGGTGGCGCGGATGCGGGCAGGTCTGGATGCGACCGGCAAGGTTATCGCCCTGCATGTGCGCACCGCAGGGCCCTCCATGCGCCAGAGCTTTTCGCCGGCCGGATTGCCAAAAGGCGAAGTCGACGGCTCTTCGGTCCAGACCCTGACCGACACCCTCTATCGTACCGGCGCCTATCGGGTGGACTGGGTCCGGGTCGATCAGGTGGTGCCCATGGCCCCCTGGCGCGCTGTCGGCGCGACCCAGAACGGCTACTTCATGGAGGCCTTCCTGGACGAGGTGGCAAAGGCGGCCGGCAAGGACCCGGTCGCCCTGCGCCGGGAACTCCTCGCCCACGACCCGCGCGCCCTGAAGGTCATCGACCGCGCTGCGGCGGCCGGCGACTGGGGCAAGCCCCTGCCAGCCGGCCGGGCGCGGGGGTTCGCTTTCGTCTACAGCTATGGCAGCCTCTGTGCCCAGGTGGTGGAGGCCAGCCTCGAAAATGGCGAGGTCAGGGTCCACCGGGTCACCTGCGCCATCGACTGCGCAAGGGTGGTGACCCCCGACGGGGCCCGTAACCAGATGGAGGGCGGCATCGTCCAGGGCCTGTCTTCGGCGCTGTTCGAAGGGATCGAGGTCGGCAACGGGGCCTGCGAAAACCGCAATTTCGACAGCTACCGCATCATGCGCATCAACGAGGCGCCGGCCGTCATCGAGACCCACTTCATCGAGAATGACCAGGTCATCGGCGGCATCGGCGAACCCGGACTGCCGCCGGCCACGCCGGCCCTGGTCAATGCCCTGTTCGCCCTGACCGGCAAGCCGATCCGCAAGCTGCCGATCATGGCCCAGCTTGCCGATGCCTGATTGATCCGTCGCCTGTCATGCTCCGGTCGCGAGCCGTCGCTATCGGGGATAGGAATTGTCGGCGCTGGAGTTTGTCATGGGTGTTCGGTCCTTTGTCGCGGCGGCCTCCGCTGGCCTTGCGTTCGCGGCTTTGGGAGCCGTGGCGCCGGCTGCGGCAGAGCAGAGGCCGGCCCCCAAACTGGTCGTGGTGATCGCCGTTGATCAGCTGGGCTCCAACCTGTTCAACCAGTACCGGCCGCAGTTCACCGGCGGCCTCAAGACACTGGCCAGCGAGGGCCTGGTCTATGCCAACGGCTTTCAGGCCCATGCCAACAGCGAGACCTGCCCGGGTCATTCGACCATCCTGACCGGCAAGCACCCCAACAAGACCGGCATACCCACCAATGACTGGCTGGACCGCGACAGCCGCCAACTGGTCTATTGCTTCCGCAACACCGCCAATACCCTGGCCGATGGCGGTCCGGGCGATAATGGCCCGGTGGGGCCGGAGCAGATGCGGGCCTCCACCCTGGGGGACTGGCTGAAGGCGGCCGGCGGACCCACCCGCGTCTATGGCGTGTCCGGCAAGGATCGCGGCGCCATCGCCCTGACCGGCCAGAAGGGCGACGGGGTCTTCTGGTATCTGAAGAATTTCGGCTTCACGACCTGGGTTGAACCCGGCCAGAATGCCGAGGCGCGGCTGGCCCCAGTGGCGGCGCTGAATGCCCGGATCAAGGCCCGTTTCGCCGCCGAGGCGCCCGGCTGGACCTACCGCCATGACGCCTGCCGAAAGCTGGAAGGCGAGTATCAGATCGGCGGCCAGACCTGGAAATCGACCCTGCCGCCGCAGCGGTTCGCCGTCGAGAACTCTCCGTTGCTGGACGAACTGACCCTTGAAGCGGCCCAGACCCTCCTGACCGAACAGAAGCTGGGACAGGGCGCGGGCGTCGATGTCCTGGGCGTCAGCCTGTCGGGCACCGACCGGATCGGCCACGGAACGGGCACCCAGGGGCCCGAGATGTGCGAGCAACTTCTGCGGCTCGACGAGGCGCTCGGGGTCTTTCTGACCGGCTTGAAGTCGGTTCCCGGCGGCGCGATCGTCGTGCTGACGGCCGACCATGGCGGCTCGGACTTTCCCGAGCGGAGCGCGGCGCGGGGCTTTCCCCAGGCAGGCCG
>CAMAVA010000261.1 GCA_945861515.1 Brevundimonas vancanneytii
AGGGTCTTGGAAAAGGTGCCGCAATAGAGGGTCCGGGCCTGTTCGATGGAGCCGTGTCTGTCGATATCGAGGGACAGGAGCGTTGGCAGGGACTCGCCGCTGAAGCGCAGGTCGCGATAGGCGGCGTCCTCGATCAGGGTGATGTCCAGACGGCCCGCCAGGTCCAGCAGCGCGGTTCGCTCGTCCATCGTCAGGCTCTGACCCGTCGGATTGGCGAAATCGGGGACGAAATAGCCCACCGCCCCGGCTGCCCGCGCCTCGAAAGTCGGGTCAACATTGCCGGACAAGGCGCCTTCAGCCAGGTCGAGATAGGCCGGCTGATAGGCGTTGAAGGCCTGCAGGGCGCCCAGATAGGTCGGCCTTGCCGTCAAAACGGTGTCGCCGTCGCTGAGCAGCAGCTTGCCCAGAAGGTCCAGGGCCTGCTGCGACCCGGCGGTGATGATGATGTTGCGTTCGTCGCAGGGCATGCCGTCGCGGGTCATACGCTCGGCAATCCACTGGCGGAGCGGCAGATAGCCCTCGCTGACCGAATACTGCAGGGCCTGGGCGGCGAGTGCTGGATCGGCCAGGATCTGTCGATAGCCCGCCTCGATCCGGTCCGTCGGGAACAGCGCCGGGTCGGGAATGCCGCCGGCAAAGGACAGGATGTCCGGCTGGTCGAGCAGCTTGAGCAGCTCGCGGATTTCGCTGGCCCGGATCCGGGACATGCGGTCGCTGAAACGGGCTGACCAGTCTGGCGGCGAGGAAACAGTCATGGCGGGCGGCTTCAGAAGGCCCGCCGCCGGGCATCCTTCAGGATCTCCCGCGCCGCATTGTGGCCCGGCGCGCCGGTGACCCCGCCGCCCGGATGGGTTCCGGCGCCGCACATGTAGAGGCCTTTCAGGGGCGCCCGGTGCGCGCCGTGACCCAGGACCGGCCGGGCCGAAAACATCTGATCAATGGTCAGGGCGCCGTGGAAGATGTCGCCGCCGACCAGGCCAAAGTCGCGCTCCAGGTCCATGGGGCTCTTGACCTGACGACCCAGCACGGACGCCTTGAACCCCGGGGCCCAGCGGTCGACGGTGTCGATCATCAGGTCCGCAACCTCTTCACGATGATCGTCCCAGGACCGGCCGCCGGACAGCACCGGCTGCACATGCTGGCAGAACAGGCTGGCGACATGCTGGCCAGGGGGGCTGAGGCTGTCGTCCAGTGTCGAGGGGATCAGCATCTCGACAATGGGTTCCTTCGACCAGCCATGGGTGCGGGCGTCGATATAGGCCCGTTCCATATAGGCCAGGCTGGGCGCCATGATGATGCCGGCGGTCATGTGATCGCCGTCCTGCGGCAGGCAGGTAAAGCTGGGCAGCTGGCTCAGCGCCACATTCATCCGGAAGGTGCCGGAACCGGACCGATAACGCTCGATCCGCTCGTTGAAGTCAGGCGAAAGCACCGCCGGATCGACCAGAGTCTGGAACAGCAACCGGGGATGGATATTGGACACCACGGCCCTGGCGCGCAGGGTCTCGCCGGTGTCGGTCACCACCCCGACCGCCCGGCCGCCTTCGGTCAGGACCTGGGCGACGCCGACACCCGTGCGGATCTCCACGCCCTTCTCGGCGCAGGCGCGGCCCATGGCCTGGGTGATGGCACCCATGCCGCCGATGGCGTGGCCCCAGGCGCCCTTGTTGCCGTTCACCTCGCCGAACACATGGTGCAGCAGCACATAGGCCGACCCGCCCGCATAGGGGGAGGCGTAGTTGCCGACAATGCCGTCAAAGCCCAGCACCGCCTTGATCGGATCGCTTTCGAACCAGCCATCCAGCCAGTCTCCGGCCGATTGCGAGAACAGGGCCAGCAGGTCCCGCCGCGCCGTGGTGTCCAGGCTGGAGATCCGTTTTCCGAGGGTCGCGCTCTTGAGCAGTTCCGGCAGGGCGGTGATCAACCCGCCCTCGACCATGTCCGGCGGGGTCTGGAGCACGAGATCGCGCAGGACGTCGGCGATGACCTCCAGGCGATGATTGTAGGCGTCCAGCTGATCGGCGTCCTTCTGGGAGAACCTGGCCACCTCGGCCTTGGTGCGGCCGTCGCCCGTGACCAGATAGTCCCCGTCCAGCGGCAGGAAGTTGGAGGCTTTCCGCTCAACGACCTTCAGGCCGTGGCGCGGCAGGTCCATGTCCCGGATGACCTTGGGATTGAGCAGCGAGACGGTATAGGCCGCCACGCTGTTGCGGAAACCGGGATGGAATTCCTCGGTGACTGCCGCGCCGCCGATGACCGTCCTTCGTTCCAGGATGGTGACCTTCAGGCCGGCGCTGGCCAGATAATGCGCGCAGGTCAGGCCATTGTGCCCGCCGCCAATGATCAGGATATCGCTCATAGGTCCCTGTAGAGCGCCGAATGCTGGTCACGCAACAGGGCCTTCTGAACCTTTCCCATGGCGTTCCGCGGCAGATCGTCCACGAAGATGACCTTCCGGGGCTGCTTGAACCTGGCCAGCCGGTCAGAAAGGGCCGTCAGAACAGCCGTTTCGGTCAGATCGGTCGGGCCGCCGGTGGCCACGACCGCCGTCACTCCCTCTCCCAGGTCCGGATGCGGCAGGCCGATCACCGCGCTTTCGACCACGCCTGGCAGGGCGTCGATCTCGGCCTCCACCTCCTTGGGATAGACGTTCAGGCCGCCGGAAATGATCAGGTCCTTGCCCCGGCCGACGATCTGGACATAGCCGTCCGCTTCGATCCTTCCCAGGTCACCGGTGATGAACCAGCCGCCGGGCCGGAACTCGGCCGCTGTCTTTTCCGGCATGTTCCAGTAGCCGGCAAAGACATTGGGTCCCTTGACCTCGATCATGCCGATCTCGCCGCCAGCCAGGGGCGCGCCTGTGTCGGGATCGGTGATCCGCAGGGCGACATCCGGCAGCGGCGGTCCGACGGTCCCGGCGACCCTGAGCCCCTCATAGGGGTTGGAGGTGTTCATGCCGGTCTCGGTCATGCCGTAGCGTTCCAGGATGGCCTGGCCGGTGCGCGCCGCAAACTCGCTGTGGGTCTCCGCCAGCAGGGGCGCGGATCCCGAGATGAACAGTCGCATGGCGGCCACCGCCGCCCTGTCGAGACCCGGCTGGGCCAGCAGCCGGGTGTAGAAGGTCGGAACCCCCATCAGCACGCTGGCCCTGGGCAGCAGCGACAGGACCTCGGCGGCGTCGAATCTGGGCCGGAAGATCATCCCCGCCCCGGCCGCCATCACGACGTTGGTGGCCACGAACAGGCCATGCACATGATAGATGGGCAGGGCGTGGATCAGGACGTCCTCGGCCGTGAATCGCCAGAGAGAGACCAGGGTGCGCGCATTGGCGACCAGGTTTCCATGGGTCAGCATGGCGCCCTTGGACCGTCCCGTGGTGCCGGAGGTGTAGCAGATGGCGGCCAGGTCCTGTTCGCCGCGCTCGA
>CAMAVA010000262.1 GCA_945861515.1 Brevundimonas vancanneytii
CGGGCCGGCCTGGTCCATGCCAGTTTCTATAACTACTACCCCGATATCGCAGCCCTGATCGACGATCTGGCCGAGCTGCTGGGCGCCACCCATGCTGCGGCCATGACGGCTTTGGCAGGCGTCTCCGGCCCCGGATTTGACGATCCGGCAGTGCGGTTTGCCCGGGTCACCCGTCAGACCCTGCGGTTTGTGGCCCTCGAGCCGGGCCTTGGCCGGTTGATGTTCGATGTCGGCCTGCCGGTCGACAGCCTGAGCCCGGAACTGCGGCTGCAGCTGAAGCTGGACCTGGAGGCGGGCGCCCGGCGGGGCCTGTTCCGGACCACCGATCCAGACCTGACAGTCAGTCTGGTCGCGGGGGCGATCAGCGGGCTGGCGCTGGACCTGCATCGCGGGGTCCTGAAAGCCTCGACCATCGACGCCGCCACCGCCCGTTTGCTCGGCATCCTGGGCCTTGAGCCGGACGCGGCCGGGCATCTGGCCAGCGAGCCGGTCGATTTTCCCCCGCCGCCGAAGATACCCCTACGCTGGCTGGCCCTGCCGGTCGCCGCACCGCCCCTGAACGCCGGTTCTCCGCACCCAAAGCCCCAGAGGGACAGACCATGAAACGCATCACGGGCAGGGGCCAGGTCATCACCCCGGGCGCGCCGGGATTCGACGCCGCGCTGCTGGGCACAAGCTTCAATGCCCAGGATCCGGGCCGCCGGCCCGACCTGATCATCCAGGCCAATGATGTCGACGACGTCGTGGCGGCCCTGAAGCGGGCGCGGGAAGAGGGCCTGAAGGTCGGGATCTGTTCGGGTGGCCACAGCTGGGCCCAGAATCATATCCGCGACGGCGGCCTGATGCTGGACCTGTCGCGGCTGAACAGCATCGCCATTGATGAGCCTAGCGGCGTGGCGGTGGTCGGGCCGGGCTGCCTCGCCGGGGAGCTTAATGCGGCCCTCGCAAAACGTCGGCTTTTCTTTCCCGTGGCCCATGCCTGGACCGTCGGGATGGGCGGGTTCCTGCTGCAGGGCGGGTTTGGCTGGAACAGCCGCGCCTCCGGTCTGGCCTGCCAGAACGTCGTGGCCATTGATGTGGTTCTGGCGGACGGCAGCCTGATCCATGCCAGCGAGACGGAAAACCCCGACCTGCTCTGGGCGGCCCGGGGCGCCGGGCCCGGCTTCTTCGGGGTGGTGGTGGCCTTTCACCTGAAGGTCCGGCCAAGGTCGCGGTTCGTGGGGCTGAAGGTCCAGGTCTTCCGGATCCGGCATCTGGAGACGGTCCTGTCCTGGGCTGACCGGATCGGGCCGGATGTCCCCCACGAGGTCGAGTTCCAGATGGTCTTCAATCGCAAGGCCTTCGGGATCGGCGCCCACGGCATCGAGGTCATGGCCCCCGTTCTGAGCGACAGCTGGAAGGCGGCGCGCGACGCCGTGGCCTTTATCGAGGCCAGCCCGATCCGCAGCCTGGCCAGCCTGTCCCTTCCCCTGGTCCCCATGTCGCTGAACTTCATGATGAAGACCGGCGAAAAGACCCTGTTTCTGCCGGACACCCGCTGGACAGCCGACAGCATGTGGATGAACGGCCCCATCGATCCCCTGCTGCCGGCCCTGCGCCAGATCGCCGACAGCCAGCCGCCGGCCCCCAGCCATGCCCTGTGGCTGAACTGGAACGGTCCGGCCAGCCGGCCTGACATGGCCTTTTCCCTGGAAGCCCGGACCTATCTGGCCCTCTATGGCGGGCTGAAGGGCAGGGCCGCTTCGGCAGCAGACGAGACCTGGGCCACCGATCACATGAAGGCCCTGTCGGCGCACAGCGTCGGCATCCAGCTGGCGGACGAGAACCTGGGACGGCGCCCCGCGCCGTTCATGGCGCCGGCCAATCTGGCCCGGCTGGACGCCCTGCGGGCCCGGCATGATCCGGAAGGCCGCTTCAACCCCTATATGGGACGGATCGCATGAGGCCGAGCAAGCCTGTTCCAGGCCGCTATCTGGGGTATCGGGCGGGCGATCAGAGCCAGCCCTTCGCCCGGTACTTCAATCCCGTCATGGCGCCCCTGGCCGATCATGTCTGCGCCGCCCTGGACCGGGGCGGCGTGCCCCAGGATCTGTTGCCCGGCCTGGAGGGGGCGGCGGAAAACCTGTTCGGCGCCCCGCCGCTGCTGGAGGACGGCTATGTCCTCACCGCGGATGGCGGCATGCGGGTCAGCGTCCGGACGGCCATGCCGGGGGTGACGCCGGCCATGGTCGACTGGTGGTTCGGCTGGCACGGCGATACGCCGGCCAAGTACAAGCTGTGGCACCCCCAGGCCCATATCCATGTCGCCTGGCGAGATTCGCCCCCCGCCGGCGCAAGAGGACGGGCGCTCTATGTCGGCCAGACCTCCCTGGTCGATGAATACATCGGCAGCGACCTGGTGCGGGGCTCCATCCGGTTTGTGACGCCGGCCTCCATGGGGTTTGAGGACCAAAGCCTGACGGATGACCGACAGGCGACCATCGTCTGCGCCAGGATCGGCCTGGGGGATGCGCCCGTCGAGGTGGGCTATTTGGCCCATCACGTCCGCGCCGTGCCCGGCGGATCGGAGATGCGCTCGCGCTTCTGGATGGGCGGCCGTCATGTGGCGGGCCGCAACCTGATGGGCGGGCTGGCGGCCATGGCGGCCCGGCGGGTCCTGAAACTCACCGAAGGCGACGCCCGGGCCCTGCTGGTCCACTGCGCCCAGGAAATGCCGCACCTGGCGGGGTTTCTGCCGGCGCTGCATGCGGAGTTTGCGGGGTAGGGCGCGCCGGGGCCCAGCAAATGCTTCGTCTTTCTGAGTAGCAGCCGCAGGCTGCGTGTCGAAGAACGCAGGCCGGCTCAGCGGCGAACAAGGGATGCGGCCAAAGGGCAGCGTCCTTCGACACGCCCCGTGCCGGGGCTACTCAGGATGACGTTGAATGTGCGGGGTTTCTGGGAGGCTCGAGACCCTGACCGCCGTCGCGATGAAGCCGCCGCCCAGCACCCGGTCCGGGCTTTCCGGATCATAGAGGGCGCAGGCCTGGCCGGGGGCGACGCCTTCCTCGAACAGGTCCAGGGCGACGCCGATCTCGCCGTTGATCTGGGTAAGACAGCCGGCGACCGGTTCGCGGGTTGACCGCACCCGGGCGAGGACCGGGCGCCGCTGCGCGCCGGCCGTGGCCAGGTCGTCATCGCCGATCCAGCTGACCTCCTTCAGGGTCAGGGCGGTGGTCAGCAGGGCCTCGCGCGGGCCGACGATGACCTGCCTGGCGGCCGCATCGATCCGCACGACGAACATCGGATCGCCGCCGCCGATATTGAGGCCCCGGCGCTGGCCGATGGTGTAGCGGGTCACGCCGTCATGGCGGCCCAGCACCCGACCATCCAGATGGACCACATCGCCGGGCAGGGCGCCCTGGGGCCG
>CAMAVA010000263.1 GCA_945861515.1 Brevundimonas vancanneytii
TGGGTCAGGCGGTTGCGGCCCTTTGCGCGGCCCAGGTTCTGGCCCGACCGCAGCAGCCGGGCGGGAACAGGGCTGTCCTGCACCGCCCTGGTCACCCGCGCCGCCAGGGCCTCGTCTGTTCCGCCATCATCCAGCAGGATGATCTCGACATCGGCCGCCTGCGCCGCCAGTTCGCTGACCAGCTGAACCGGATCATCCCCCAGGAAGGGGATCAGCACTGACAGCCGGGGGTTCGCCCCGGTCCAGGCGGCATTGTCGACCAGGATGTCCGGCCGGGCGCCGCTCACGCCGCCGGCCTCGCCCGGAAGCTGCGCAGCAGGTTCAGCCCCTGCACCCGCAGGCCCCCGGCATTGAGCAGCCAGGCCGTCACGCCATAGGCTGCCGCGCCCAGCGAGGCCTTCAACGCCAGTTCCGGCAGGCCGCCCAGGTCAGGCAGGCTCAGCACGATCAGCACCATGGGAACACAGGCCAGCAGCGCCCGGCCAATCGTGTCCAGCGGCAGGGGCAGGGCGGTGACCCGCCGTCCCAGGGCCCAGCTGGCCACGGCCCCGGCCAGATAGCTGGCGGTGGTCGCCCACATGGCGCCGTCGATGCCAAAGCGCGGCACCAGGATCAGGTTGAGGCCCAGGTTCAGCCCGGCCGGCAGGACCATGGCCGCCATCAACAGGCCGGTGCAGCGGCCAAGGGTGAAGGCCTCATGGAAATAATAGGTCGTGATCCCGGAAAAGAAGCCGCCCAAGGCGATCCAGGGCGTCACCCGCCCGGCGTCGGCCGCCAGGGCAGGACCGATCAGCAGCTGGGCCAGGGGCGCCGAGACCAGGGCCAGGCCGATGGCGGCGGGCAGGGTCAGCAGCACCATGAAGGAGATCTGCTCCCGGGCCGCGCGGATCAGGGCCGCCTGTCCGCCTCGCTCCAGGGCCGCCACCATGGCGGGCCCTCCGGCCATGCCCAGCCAGACGAACATCACGTCCAGGGTGCGGTTGGCCAGGCTGTAGCCGGCATGGTAGGCGCCGACGGTCGCCTCGCCCTCGAAGGCCGCCAGGACAAACCGGTCGGTGCTGGCGATGACCAAAGACAGGATCAGCGACAGGGCAATGGGCAGGCCATAGGCCGCATAGCCCTTGATGCGCGGCGTCTGCCAATGTCCGCCTTTCAGGCCCGCCAGTTCGCGGGGCAGGACCACAGCCGCGGACAGGGCCGAAATCGCCGCCATGCCGATCATCGGCGCCGCCCCGCCCAGGCCAAGTCCGGCCAGGGCCACGCCGATGCCAAACCCGCCGATCGACTGGACGATATCCAGGGCCGCCGCCGACCCGACCTCGCCATCGGCCCGGCGACGCTGCAGCACCAGGATCACCAGGCTGCGGAAGGGAATGGCCGCCAGGCCGGCGCTGACCGCCAGCTTCATCTCTCCGCCCAGGGGCGCCAGATTGACTGCGCACACCGCCAGAAGCGGAAACAGCAGGCCGAACAGCGCCCAGGCGCGGAACAGGGTGGCCAGATGGTCCGGGGTCTCGCCCCTTTCCCGGGCCTGGACCTGGAACCTGGCCATGGCCGCCTCGATCCAGGTGAACAGGGCCGTATGGCTCAGCACCATGGTCGAGGCCGCCAGGGCAAAGACGCCATAGTCACCGGGCGACAGCAGCCGCGTGAAGGCGACAATGGTCAGCAGCCCGATCACGCCCTGGACGATATTGACCGGCAGATAGCCCAGAACCCCGCGCCAGAACATGCCGTCAGCGCACCACGGACCGGTCGCCCAGCAGGCAGGGGATGGTCAGGGCCATGATCCACAGGTCGTACCAGAAGGACTGCCGGTCGATATAGCCGATGTCCAGGGCCACGCGGCGGCGCACCAGTTCCGGCGTATCCACCGGACCGCGCGATCCATTGACGGCGGCCCATCCGGTCATGCCGGGCTTCATGCGGTTGCGGTGGGCGTATTCGGCCACCAGCCGCGAGGATTCCACATCGCCGGTCTTCATGCCCACGGCATGAGGACGGGGCCCCACCAGCGACATCTCGCCAGCCAGCACATTGAACAGCTGCGGCAGCTCATCGAGGCTGGTCTTGCGGATGAACCGGCCCACGGCCGTCACCCGGGCGTCGCCGCCGGTCACCTGTTGCGCGCCCAGGTGATCGGTCAGGTCATGGCGCATGGACCGGAACTTCCAGACCCGGATTTCCTCGCTGTGGAAGCCGTGCCGCCGCTGGCGGAAAAACACCGGGCCGGGGCTGTCCAGCTTGATCAGGACGGCCACCACGACCATGACCGGGGCCAGCAGGATCAGGGCGATGGACCCGATGATCAGGTCCTGCAGCCGCTTGACCAGGGCCCGCCGGGCATCCAGCCCCGCGCCGCCCAGCCGCGCCATGGGGGCATTGGCGATCTGGGATAGGGCCGCCGTGCGGCTGCGGTCATCATCGGCGTCCAGCACCAGGGAAATCGTGTTGGGCAGCACGGCCAGCCGGTCGGCGATGGCCCGCACCCGGGCCGAGGCGCTGGACTTCACCGTGATCACCACCTGGTCGACGCAGGGCATGATCCTGTGGTCGATCAGGTCCTCCAGGGTGCCCAGCACCGGCACGCCCAGGATGGTGCGGGGCGCCCGGTCCAGCCGGTCGTCAAACACCCCGACCACATGCACCTCGCGGGTCTTCAGGGCCGCCTCGATCATCCGCCGCGCGGTCTCGGTCGCGCCCACCACCACGATATTGGGGGTCAACAGGCCCCGCCGCCGCCAGCGCCAGACCAGCAGGCTCCACAGGCTGTTGCTGACCATCAACAGGCCCACCGCCACGCCAAACCACAGGGCATGGTCCGGCTCCGGCGTCCTGCCGGCGGCGATGGCCACAGCCAGCAGGGCGCCCAGCGCCGCCATCAGGCTGGCTGACAACAGCCGCGCCTGCCGCTCGAAAAGTCCGTCCCGGATCGTGAACCGGTAGAGCCCCACCTGGTCCAGGGCCCAGGCCAGCAGGATCGACGCCATGACCAGCGGCAGCCAGTCCACCGCGCCGCCGCCCCAGCTGCCCAACACCGTCGCCACGCCCAGGATGGCCACATCCAGCCAGCGAAAGATCCGCGCCGCCAGCCGCGCCTCGACCCGGCCCCGCAGCGGAGTCAGCCGTCCGGGCCGCAACGGCCCCCGGCGATCGCCGTCATCGGCGCCCGGCCGGTCCGCCGGCGACGCGCCGGACTCAGCCTCCGGCAGGGGCAGGCGGTGAAGGGGGCTGTGGCTGTCGATCAGGGTCATGACGCCCAATCCTGCCACAAGCCTCTGATTACCCCGTTAACGCTGGGAACGATCCCCGCATTGCCAGATTGCCAGAACCCCCCGAACCAGCTATCAGCGCCCCTCGCCTGGGGTGACGTGGCCGAGTGGCTGAAGGCGGCGGTTTGCTAA
>CAMAVA010000264.1 GCA_945861515.1 Brevundimonas vancanneytii
ATGGCGGTCCTGGCCAGCCTGGCCGTGCGACTGGACAACAGCTAATGGCGCGCTTGCAACCCCTCGCCTTCCAGAATGCCCGACTAGTGGATCCCGAGAGCCGTTATGACGGACCGGGGGCCCTGATCGTAGCGGCCGGCGTCATTGCCGATGTTGCAAAGGGTCGCAATTTCAATGATCTGTCCGAGGATGCTCGGGTGATCGATTGCAACGGTGCGATGCTGATCCCAGGCCTGATTGACCTGCGGGTCAAGACCGGCGAGCCCGGCAGCGAAACCAAGGAGACCCTGAAGTCCGCCGCCCGCGCCGCCGCAGCCGGCGGTGTGACGTCGATCGTCGTGCAGCCGGACACCCATCCGGCGGTGGATGATCCGTCGGTCGTCGACTTCATCCTTCGGCGCGCCCGGGACATCGAACTGGTTCACGTCTATCCCGCCGGCGCCGCCACCAAGGCGCTGGCCGGCCAGCAGATGGCCGAGATCGGGCTGATGCGTGACGCCGGGTGCCTCTACATCACCGATGCCGATAATATCATCGTAGATTCAAGAGTTTTCCGGCGAATTCTCAGTTACGCCGCCTCCTTCGGACTGCTGGTGTCGCACCGGCCGGCCGATCCCTGGCTGTCGAAGGGCTCGGCCGCGACAGAGGGCGAATTCGCCGCGCGCCTGGGCCTGCCTTCGGCTCCGGTCGCCGCCGAGCGGATCATGCTGGACAGGGATCTGGCGCTGGCGGAACTGACCGGCGCCAGGCTCATGGTGGACCAGATCACCTGTATCGACGCCCTTGAGAGCCTGGCGCGAGCCAAGGCGAGAGGGGTCAAGGTCTTCGCAAGCGCCTCGATCAACCACCTCAGCTTCAACGAACTGGACATCGGCGACTACCGGACCTTTGCCAAACTCGACCCGCCGCTGCGCAAGGAAGAGGACCGCCAGGCGCTGATCGAAGCCGTGGCCAGCGGTCTTGTCGATATCGTGGTTTCCGCCCATGCACCTGAACCGGCTGAGGAAAAGCGCCTCCCCTTTGACGAGGCCGCGCCCGGCTCGGTAGGGCTCGAGACCCTGCTGCCGGCCCTGATGGCCCTGCATCATGACGGCCGCGCGCCCCTGCTGGACCTGATCCGGTCCGTGACCCTGGCCCCGGCGCAGATCCTGGGGCTGGATGCCGGCCGGCTCGCTCCGGGTGCGCCAGCGGACCTCACACTGTGCGATCTAAACGCGCCGATCATCGTCGACGCGGACCGGCTGATCTCGAAGTCGAAAAACTCGGCGTTCGATGGGCGGCGACTGCAGGGGCAGGTCCTGATGACCCTGGTTGATGGCCGGGTGGTTCATCGCCTGGAACAGTAACCCGGCCCGGGTAATGGTTGAATTGTTGCTTGCGGGCCCGCTTCCAAACCCGCATCGTCGGGCTTTGGAGGCGCGATTTCGATGGACAGTCTTGCTCAGGCGGCGGTGATGACCCTGGGACTGGTGACAGTCGGAAGCTATCTTCTGGGGTCGATACCCTTCGGCATGATCGCCACGAAGCTGGGCGGCGCCGGCGATATCCGCCAGGTCGGTTCCGGCAACATCGGGGCGACGAATGTGCTGCGGACCGGACGCAAGGATCTGGCCGCCCTCACCCTGATCGGTGATTCCGGCAAGGGCGCCCTGGCGGTGCTTCTGGCCGGACTGCTGACAAACTGGACACCCGTGGCTGTCGCCGTGGCCGCAGGGGCAGCCTTCACCGGCCACCTGTTTCCGGTCTGGCTGAAGTTTCGCGGCGGCAAGGGCGTGGCGACCTTCTTCGGAACCCTTCTGGCCGCGGCCTGGCCCGTGGGACTTCTGGCCGGCGCGACCTGGCTGGCGATGGCGGCGCTCTTCCGAATGTCATCCCTCGCCGCCCTGACAGCCGTGGCGCTGGCCCCCCTGTTGTCTCTGGCGACGGAGCAACCCCATTCCATCACCATGTTGTGCGTCTTCATGGCGGTGCTTGTGTTCATCAGTCACCGGGAAAACATACGCAGACTGCTGAAGGGCGAAGAGCCGAAAATCGGCAAGAAGTCGGCCGCCGCCGCAGGTCCCTCGGCCTGACATGGACGAGGCGGAGCGCCTGTCCTGGCTGCGCCTGGCGCGGACGGAACAGGTCGGGCCGGTCACTTTTGCACAGCTGATGGGCCGGTTCGGGTCGGCGTCAGCCGCCCTGGCGGCGCTGCCTGACCTGGCAAGGAGAGGTGGCCGCACCGGCGACCTGCGGATCCCCAGCGCGGCCGCAGCCCGGGCCGAACTCGAGGCGGGCGCGCAGATCGGCGCCCGGATGGTCTGCAGCGAGGATCACGACTTTCCACAGCTGCTGGCGGCGATCGACCCGCCGCCGCCCCTGATCTGGGTGCTGGGAGACATCCGGCTGGCCTCAAGGCCGACGGCGGCTCTGGTCGGGGCCCGCATCGCGTCTGCGGCAGGTCAGCGGTTTGCGCGGGGTCTTGCTGCACAGTTGGGCGAGGCCGGGGTGGTCGTGGTCTCCGGCATGGCGCGGGGCATTGATGCCGCGGCCCATGAAGGCGCCCTGCCCACCGGAACCATCGCCGTGCTGGGCGGTGGTCCTGACGACATCTATCCGCAGGAACATGCTGACCTGCATGCCAGGATCGCGTCCGGCGGCGCGGTCCTGTCCGAATGCCCGCCAGGCTACCGCGCCCAGGCCCGGGACTTTCCGCGTCGCAACCGGATCATTTCCGGGCTGTCCTTGGCGGTGGTGGTGGTGGAGGCCGAACTGCGATCCGGCTCCCTGATCACGGCCCGTCTGGCCGCGGAACAGGGCCGTGAGGTGCTTGCCGTACCCGGCTCGCCCCTGGACCCCAGGGCCAAGGGGACCAACGACCTGATCCGGCAGGGGGCGGCGCTCTGCGAGGGTATCGAGGATGTCCTGCGGGCGCTCGAAGGCGCGTCACTCGGAGAGCGCGATGCGTCGGGCTATCGCCAGGCGCCGCCCTCTGATGCCGATGTGGATGCCGTCCGCGAGCGGATCGCCGAGCTGTTGTCGCCGACGCCAGTTTCGCGGGATGAGCTGGTTCGGCTGGCTGATGCGCCGGCTGGTGTGGTTCTCGCGGCCCTGACGGAACTGGCCCTGGCCGGAAGGGCAGAGTTTCTTCCCGGGGGCATGGTCGCGCAGGGCTGAGGTGTTTTCAGATTGGACCTGCCGAAGGTCTGCCGCCATGATGTCTGAAAAGAACAGACCCTCGGGAGCGGAACGGTATGGATAGCCAGACAAAATGGACGGGGCTGGACGCAGCCAGGCTGGAGCGGATTGGCGAGCATCTGAA
>CAMAVA010000265.1 GCA_945861515.1 Brevundimonas vancanneytii
CCCCTTGGCGTGATCCTGGATCAGGGCGTCGATCTCGGCCGGCGCCAGATAGGCCTGCACCTGGGCGGCCATCACATCGTTCATGAACCGGGACTCAAGAAAGACCCCGTCCACCACCCCGCGAAACCGTTTGGCGAGGTCCGCCGCCACCGCCGCCCGGACCCCGGCGGCAGGGCCTTCATCCATCTGAACCAGAATGTCGCGAAAGGTCATGTCGAGATCTCCCCTGTTGGCCAGCAGTCTGCACTGACGACCGCCGCCGCGCCTTGACCAGGATCAAAGCCGGCGGCGACATAAGGGTTCCGCCCTTCACCTTGCGACCAGGACTTCGGGGTCAGGCCGGTTCCCGCCAGACCGTCACGGCGGCGGCGGGCATCTGGCGCTCCCCCATCAGGAACTCCGCACCGGCCGGCGCGGGACAGGTGGCGCGACCAGGACCATAGTTGATGGCGAACCGCAGGTCCCCCCGTCGCCGCAGCCTGACATCCCGTTGGGGCGAGATCAGGGTCAGACCGGCCTCCTTGGCAAGGGTCCCGATCAACCGGTCGAACAGCGACTCGCCGGGCCAGGTCGCCAGATAGTGAAAGCGCCCCTGACGCAGCCAGGCCGGATGACCGCCCTCGAAGGTGGCCAGCACCTGAGCGGTGGTCTCGAGGGTCTCGCGCCAGGCCCGGGCCGCATAATACTCGTCATCGATCTCGATCGTGGGGTCGGCGCCCGGCCGCAGGCTCTCGACCCGCTGGACCGTGAAGTCGATCAACTCACGAAGCGGTCCTCCCGGCGGCAGGTCGGCCGGCAAGGCAAGGTCGCGTGTCTTGGATCCGCTGCGCGGTCCCAACCAGACGGTCGCGCCGCTGGATTTCAGCCGCGCCGCCAGGTCCGGATCCAGGATCGGCTGGGACGGCAGAACCACCAGCCGGTAGCCCGAAAGGTCAGCGTCCGGCGGGACGATATCGACATCCAGGCCTCGCCGCCTCAAGGCGCTGTAGGTCTCGAAGGCCAGTCGCAGCCACTGGAAATCACGTCCCTGCGGCTCGATCCTGAACAGCCAGTCGGCCTCATGGGAAAAGACCATGGCCGTCGCCGCCTGGCGGTTTTCCGCAGATGGCCCCAGGCTCCGAACCTCCTTGGCCAATTGCCGGACTTCCGCGGCCGCCAGGTCCTCGCGCCCGTCGGGCAGATGCAGGCCGGACTGATATTGTTCCTGGCCAAAGGGCGCCTGTCGCCACCGGGAATAGGAGACCACTTCGGCGCCATGGGCAAAGGCCTCCCAGGTCCAGGCCCGGACCATTCCGGGCAGGGGGGCCGGGTTCCAGGCCGCCCCGCTCGCCGGGCCAGCCTGCTGGGCCATGACCCACCAGCGACCCCTGCCGCAACCCCGGTAGAGGTCATGATTAAATGCGGCGATATCGGGGTGGCCCTGTCGCAGATACCGGGCCTTGTCCTCCGCCGAAAACCAGAGCTGCTCCAGCAGCGCCAGCGGATGGCTATCCCAACTGGCGACATCCAGGCCGCTCGCAAGGGCAAACTGGTCAAACAGGGTGGAGGGGTCCGAGACCTTCTGGATCACGTCCCGACCAGGAGAATTGCGCCGAAATATGTCGGCCTGCATCCGGTTGAAGTCCGTCACCTGGTCCGAGACAAACCGGCTGTGGTCCATCCGATGAACGGGACTGGCCCGGGCCTCGGACAGGAGGGGCGGATCAATCTCCGTAAAGCTGCGATACTTCCGGGACCAGAAGGCCATGCCCCAGGCAATGTTGAGGGCCTCGATCCCGCCATATCGCGCTTCCAGCCAGTCGCGAAAGGCCGCCGTCGCCACGGGCGAATGGCTTGTCGCCGTTTCCGGGCAGCCAAAGTCGTTGTCGGTCTGCCAGGCCTCGACGGCGGGGTTCTGTCCGTAACGCGCGCTCATGGCCTCGGTGAAACGCGCCGCCTCGGCCCGGTAGGCCGGACTGGAAACATCACAGAGACCGCGAGAGCCAAGTCCCCGGGGACGGCCATCGACGTCCCGGGCCAGGATCTCTGGACGGCGATCGGTCAGCCATCCTGGCGGGGTGGCGGTCGGAACGCCCAGGACGAGTTTCAGACCAGCGCCCCCGAAGGTCTCCACCGCCTGGTCCAGCCAGGTCCAGTCAAACTGGCCAGGTTCGGGCTCCAGCTTTGCCCAGGACAGAGCGCCGAGCCGCAGAACCCCTAAGCCCATCGCCGCCATGTCCCGGGCATCCTGCGCCCAGCGGTCGGGAGACCAGTGTTCCGGAGAGTAACAAACCCCAAGCCGCATCCCGATCACCCTTCTAAGACCGCAGGGCAAGAGCCGCCCTGCTGACATCCACCTGGACTCACGTCCGTCTCCTCCGTCGCCCTCTGAGTGAAACCGACCGGTTCCGGAGCGTTATGGACAGACCATACAGGGTTGAGGCGGGGCGCCGTCCAGACCGATTCCGCAGCGGCAACCGGCAAGCCGCCGATCCTGCCTCGTGCGGGGATTTCAAACCGGCGCGAGAGCCGCCATGCTAGGGGAACTTATGGCGAACGCGATTCGAATCCTGGGCCTGGATCCCGGCCTCCGCCGCACCGGCTGGGGCGTCATCAGCGCGGAGGGTTCGCGGCTGAGCTGGATCGCCCATGGGGTCATCGTTCCCGACGACAAGGCGGCGTTTTCCCAGCGACTTTTGACGCTTTTCGAGGGCGTCCATGCCGTGATCGCCGCCCATGCGCCCCATGAGGCCGCCATCGAGGAGACCTTCCTCAATACAAACGCCCAGTCGACCCTCAAGCTCGGCCATGCCAGGGCCGCCGCCATGATCGCCCCGGCCCAGGCCGGACTGCTGGTGGCCGAATATGCGGCCAAGGAGGTCAAGAAGTCCGTGGTCGGGACCGGCGGCGCAGACAAGACGCAGGTGGCCTACATGATCGCCAGGCTGCTGCCGGCCGCCGGATCGCCGACCCTGGATGCCGCCGACGCCCTGGCCGTGGCCATTGCCCATGCCCATGTCCGCAAGTCCCGCACCCTGCGGAGCGTCGCATGATCGGCCGTCTGCGCGGAACCGTCGCCGAGGTCGGCGAGGAAGAGGCCCTGATCGACGTCGGTGGGGTCGGCTATCTGGTGCGCTGCGGGTCACGCACTCTCGGCCGCCTGCCCACCATCGGCGAGGACTGCCTGCTCCATACCGAAAACCCCTGGAGCGAGGCACAAGGCCCGCAGCTCTATGGCTTCCTGACCCGCGAGGAACGCCGGGCCTTTGTGCTGCTCAAGGCGATCCAGGGAGTCGGGCCAAAGGCCGCCATGGCG
>CAMAVA010000266.1 GCA_945861515.1 Brevundimonas vancanneytii
GCGCCCAGGACGGTGCCTTCGGTGGTGGACTGGTTGCTGGACAGGTTGGAACCGAGCGCTGCCCCGGCCAGGGCGCCGATCAGGCCACCGGCCAGCTGACCGCGGTCTTCACGCTGCTCACAGGCGCTGTTCCGATAGCTCGCATAGTAGTCGCGGTCTCCAGGGCCATAGGCGGGATTGTTGACCGCTCCGACGACATAACGCCATTCGCCATAGCGGCGGACATAGGCGCCGTTTCCATAACGCCGGTCATAGCGCATCCGGCCGTCTTCCCAGGCCGAGCGCTTGGCCTCGTATTCCTGGCGCTGGTCCTGATAGCGGGACTGACGCTGTTCATAGGACTGGCGACGGGTTTCCCATTCGGCCTTGGCCTTGTCGTAGTCGCGCTGGTCGGACTTGTAGTCGTCCTGCTGGGCGCGCCAGGACTCATAGTTTTCGCTCTGTTCCTGAGCGCTCTGGGGTGCGCGGTTGGACTGGGGGCTCTGGGCCAGGGCGGCGCCGCTGGACAGGGCAAGAATACTGGCAAGCGCCAGATGGATGGCTTTCGATTTCATGGTTAGGCTCCGAGGCGGTGTGCAGACAGCCGCTTGGGCCGCTCCCAGATCTGACTTGCGTCTCTGGTCCGCTTGGCAACTAAACGCCGGTTGCGGCCAGCGGTTCCCTCAGAGCATGTCGTCGCGGGTCGGCAGGCCCAGCAAAACCCGCCCGGCCAGCTCGAAGATCTGCGGGGCCACCATGATGTGGTGGGTGATCACATGGGCGTCGCGGAACCGCCGCTGGAGCGGACTTTCCAGGAACACCGCCGCCCCGCCGCCAAGATCATAGACGCTGCGGGTCACATCCGCGCCGACCTGGGCGACATGGGCGCAGGCCAGACGAAGCCGGGCGCGGTCCTTGATATCGGCAGCCCCGGTCTGGCGTACGCTGTCCCAGACCCGCTGGACGGTCTCGTAGTAGCGGGCGCGGGCCGCGTCCAGGGATGCCGAGGCCTTGGCAAACTCCGCCTGGACCGTGTTGCGTTCGGCCATGGAGCGTTGCGAGCCCTGGGACTTGCTGGAGGCCGCCTGGGCGGCGAAGACATCGAGGGCCGCCCGGGCATTGCCGAGCGCCACCGCCGCGATCCCCATGGCCAGAATGCCGAAGGGCGGAAAACGAAACAGATCGCCCTCGGCGATGGGCGGGTCGGACTGCAGGGCGACGCTGCGCGCCTTGGGAACCGCCAGATCGCTGACCGCCAGATCAAGGCTGCCGGTGCCGCAGAGGCCGGAGGTCCGCCAGGTGTCGATCAGCTCGACGTCCGCGGCGTCAAAGAACATCATGCGGTGCAGGGGCGCGCCGGCCGGATCGAGCATCGGCCCGCCCTCACCCATCAGCATGGCCCCGCCGGCCAGCCAGCGACAGTTCTGGGAGCCGCTGCCCCATTTCCAGCGGCCGGTGACCCGCCAGTGATCGCCGGCGTCCACCGCCCGGCCCATGGGCGCAAAGACGCCTCCGGAGATGACGGCGGGATCGGCAAACATTTCGCCAGCCAGGTCCTGGGGCATGCGGGCTGACATCATGGCGGTGGTGGCGCCGATCATCAGGCACCAGCCGACGGAGGCGTCGCCCTCGGCAAGAGTCTCGATCGCCTGGGCGACGGTCACGGGATCAGACTGGAGCCCGCCGATGCCTTCGGGGATGAGCATCCGGAACAGGCCGGCGCCGGCCAGCTTCGCCGCCAGATCGGACGGCAGCCGCCGCGCCTGCTCGATCTCGGCCGCGCGGGCCAGAAGTTCCGGCTGGAAGGATCTGGCGATGTCGACCGGCGTCATGGGGCTGTGCTTTCCGTCACCCGGCCAGCCGCCATAGGGCGGCCAGGTTGTTGCGCTGCATGTTGGAGGAGCCGCCGACGATGGGCATGCTCAAGAGGTCGCGAACATTCCGCTCGATGTCGTAGTCGGCGCTCATGGCATAGGCGCCCATGACCTTCTGACAGGCCAGGGCGATCTCGACTCCGGTCTCGGCGATGAACAGCTTGGCCATGGAGGTTTCCACCGCGCAGGGCTGTCCGGCGCTGGCCAGGCGGGCGGCGTTGTAGAGCATCAGCCGGCAGGCCTCGAGGCGGGTGCGGGCATCGACCAGGGCATGGCGGACGGCCTGGTGGCCGCTGACCGGCTTGCCGAACTGCACCCGCTGCTGGGCATAGTCCCAGGCCTCTTCCATAGCCGCCTGGGCCAGACCGAAGGCGACGGCGCTGATCTCCAGTTTCTCGATATCCAGAGCCCGGCCGGCCAGCATGCCCCAGCCGCGATTCCATTTCTCCGGCCCGCCGACGATGGCGCTGGCCGGCAGCCGCACGCTGTCGAAATGGACATCCGACGACAGGGTGTAGCGCAGGTTCACATGGTCGATGGGGGTGATGGTCACCCCGGGAGCCTTGGTCGGGATCAGGACGAAGGAGAGGCCCTGTCTTGCCGGCGCCTCGGGATCGCTGCGGACCAGGCAATAGATGTAGTCGGAGAAGTCGGCGCCGGTGCACCAGCGCTTGGCGCCGTCGATGATGATCTCGTCGCCCTCCCGCCGTGCGCGGGTGGTGACGGCCGACAGGTCGCCCCCGACATCGGGTTCCGACAGGCCATAGGCGAAGAACAGCTCGCCCCGGGCCAGGCGGGGCAGCAGCTGCGCCTTCTGTTCCGGCGACCCGTTCTCCAGGATGTTCATGCCGCCATAGAAGGCGCACTGGATGAAGGGGCCGGCCAGGAAGGACCCGGCGCGGCACAGCTCCTCGATGGCCGCCACGGCGGCGTGGATATCGACGCCCGAGCCGCCATGCTCCTCCGGCACGGTCAGGCCGCAAAGCCCCATCCCGGCCAGTTCGGCAAACAGGTCGCGGGGAAAGCTGTGGGCCTGGTCCCAGGCGCGGCGCTTTTCGCGCGGCGCCTTTTCGAGAACGAACCGCGACAGCTGGCGACGCAGTTCGAGGATGTGGTCGGGCTCTGTCATCATTCCCCCGTCAGCCGGGGGGCCCGGCGTTCCCGGAAAGCATTGACCGCCTCGGCCCGGTCGGCCGTCATGTTGGACAGCATCTCATAGGCTACGGCCGCATCGCTGCTGCTCACCGCCAGCTGCTTCAGGGCGATATTGGCGATGGTCTTGGTCCAGCGGACCGCCCAGCGGGGATTGGCCAGGATCTTTCCGGCCAGTTCGGCGACCTTGGCGTCGAGCTCCGCCGCCGGGACCGCATAGTTGATCAGGCCCATCCTGGCCGCCTCATCGGCGCGCAGCAGGTCGCCGGTCATCAGCAG
>CAMAVA010000267.1 GCA_945861515.1 Brevundimonas vancanneytii
TGACCAGGCTGTCGGCCTCCAGACCAAGGGTCGCGGTCCCGGCGCCCAGGTCGGCGACCACCGCCGCCCTGGCCGTCTTGTAGTCGGCCGTATCGATCCCCGCCTGGCCGTCCAGCAGGTCATCGCCCGCCCCGCCGACCAGGACGTTGCCGCCGCCATTGCCGGTCAGGCTGTCGTTGAACTCTGACCCGATGACGATCTCGAAGCCCAGCAGCTGGTCGGTCCCGGCCCCGCCCGTGGCCTGTCCGGACAGCAGGCTGACGGTCACGCCCGATCCGGCCTCGGCATAGGAGACAGTATCGACGCCCAGCCCGCCATTCAGGCTGTCATTGCCGGCCCCGCCTGTAATCTGATTACCGCTATTGTCGCCGGTCAGGACATCGTCGAAGTCAGAGCCGATCAGGTCTTCGATCTTGATCAGGGTGTCATTGCCCTGGGCCCCGCTGGAGGTCCCGGTCAGCAGATTGACCGTCACCCCGCCGCCGGCAATCGCGCCCTTGTAGGAGGCGGTATCGCGGCCGATCCCGCCATCGATCCGGTCATTGCCGGCCCCGCCGATCAGTAGGTCATTTCCCAGCCCGCCGATCAGGCTGTCGTCATCGCCAAAGCCGCTGATCTGGTCATCGCCATCGCCGCCATCCAGCAGGTTGGCGCCGGTAAAGCCGGTCAGACGGTCATTGAAGGCAGAGCCGATGACAGACTCGATCCCGCTCAGGCTGTCAGCCCCGGCCCCGCCGGTGACCACGCCGGTCTTGAGGTCGACAATCACCCCGGCCAGGGCATCGGTATAGTCGGCTTTATCGAACCCGCCGCCGCCGATCAGCTGGTCCGCGCCCAGCCCGCCGATCAGCAGGTCATCGCCGAGACCCCCGTCCAGCCGGTTGGCCCCGGCGTCGCCGGTCAGGCTGTCGTTGAAGTTGGAACCGATGAGGTTTTCGATGCTGGTGAGGGTGTCGGTTTCTTCGGAAACGCTGCCTACGCCGAAGATCTGGGCCTTGATGTTGCGCCCGCTGCCGTCGCCGAGAGTGCCGCTCGTGTCCTGCCAGGTCACCACAAAGCCGCCGCCTGAAAGGGCGGTGATGGTGGGGTAACTCTGAGAGAAGGCCGTCTGGGCGTTGACCAGAAACTCGCCGCCGATCCTGGCCCCGGCGGCATCAAACATCTGGGCCTTGATACTGGCGCCGCTAGCATCCCCAAGCGTGCCGCTGAAGTCGTACCACGTCACGACAAAGCCGCCACCGGACAGGCCGGTGATGGTGGGGTAGTATTGATCGTTCGCCGTCTGGGTGTTGACCAGAAACTCCCCGCCGACTTTCGCCCCGGCGGCGTCGAACATCTGCGCCTTGACGCTCCAGCTGCTGGCGTCTCCAAGGGTGCCGCTATAGTCGAACCAGGTCACGACAAAGCCGCCGCCGGACAGGCCCGTGATGGTGGGCCCATATTGATCGCTCGCCGTCTGGGTGTTGACGAGAAACTCCACACCTATCCTGGCCCCGGCCGCGTCGAACATCTGGGCCTTGATGCTGCGCCCGCTGGCGTCGCCAAGGGTGCCGCTTAAGTCGTGCCAGGTCACGACAAAGCCGCCGCCGGACAGGCCGGTGATGGTGGGGGCGCCCTGATAGCTAGCCGTCTGGGTGTTGACCAGAAACTCACCGCCGACTTTCGCCCCGGCGGGGTCGAACATCTGGGCCTTGATGCTGGATAAGCTGGCGTCGCCAAGAGTACCACTGTTGTCGTTCCAGGTCACGACAAAGCCGCCGCGTGAAAGGGCGGTGATGGTGGGGTAAGTCTGAAAGAGGGCCGTCTGGGTGTTGACGAGAAACTCCGCACCTATCCTGACGCCGGCGGCATCGAACATTTGGGCCTTGATGCTGGAAGCACTACCGTCGCCAAGGGTGCCGCTGTCGTCCCGCCAGGTTACGACAAAGCCGCCGCCGGACAGGCCGGTGATTTCGGGTTGTGATTGGCTGCCGGCCGTCTGGGTGTTGACCAGAAACTCACCGCCCACCCTGGTCCCGGCGGCGTCAAACATCTGGGCCTTGATGTTCCAGCCGCTAGCGTCGCCGAGGGTGCGACTGTCGTCGATCCAGGACACAACAAAGCCGCCGCCGGACAGGCCGGTGATGGTTTGGTCAAATTGAAAGCTCGCCGTATTGGTATTGACCAGAAACTCCCCGCCGATCCTGGTCATGCCGCCGGCCATTTGAACGGCCCCCGCCGTCAGGTCCGCCGTGATGGCCGCCGCCGCCGCGCCATAGTCGGCAGTATCCACCCCGTCTCCGCCATTCAGGCTGTCGTCGCCAATGCCGCCGACCAGGACGTCGTCGCCCAGATCGCCGAAGATGATGTCGTCGCCGCCGCCGCCGCTCAGCACGTCGTCGCCAACCGTCGCGCCGGTCAGGTCATTGTAGCCCACCGGCGGGACCAGGCCGTCGCCGGCGCGGTGGATGAAGTCGGGGCCGGTGGTTCCGTTGACCAGGGCCTGGTTCGGTCCGGCGGGCGGCGCCAGGGACGATTCGGCGGAAGACGCAGGGGAGGCGTCCCGGGCGTCCTGACCAGGGCTGTCCCGGTCAGGCGCCGTTGAAGGGTTCAGCGCCTCCAGCGGCGCCGGCGAAGAAAACCTGAAAACGGACATGATGCGACCCCTCAATCAGAGGTTCACCCTAGCCGTTGTGTCGGCGCCGACAAGGTCGAACGCCGCGATGCCGCCTGATGTCCATCAAAAATTCACAATCGCGCGGCTCCAGGCTGCCCAGTGATCAAGGCATGGGGAACCGGCTTTCCGGTCCGGAGCCTTTCGCGCCACAGTCCTGGCCCGGGCGGCAACACCCCGTCCTCCGCTTCCGCCCCTACCCCTCAGCCCGGCTCAGCTTCCATCGGATGCGGCCGCCGCTGTCCAGGCGGCACTGGCCGGTCAGGACGACCTGGCTGGAGCGGCGGGGGCGGCCCTTTTCGAAATGGGCGGAGGGCTCGACCGAGACCTCCAGGGCGTCGTTGCGCAGCCACCAGCCCTGGTTGGAGGGGCCTTTCAGCAGAACGCTCTTGCCGTCCCGCGCAAGCGAGGCGCGGGCGTCGGGATGCAGGTGGAACCGCACCGTGAAGGGCAGGTAGCGGCGCGGCGGGTCGGCAGGCAGCGCGGCGGCCTCCGGGCGGCGGAAACTGTCCTCGCCGCGCAGCTCGCCGGC
>CAMAVA010000268.1 GCA_945861515.1 Brevundimonas vancanneytii
GCGACGGCCGCCAGCAGCGCCGGAATCATCACCTGCAGGGCCGGCGGTCCGCGCCAGGTGAGAAGCACGATCCAGATCAGATAGTAGGTGTTGGCGCGAAGCATCCGCACCCACCAGGCCGTGTCACCCTCCCGGCGATCCAGGTCTCCGGTGACCGCCGCCCAGACGACGATGGCCAGGCCAAGAAGGCCCAGGGGAACCGTCGCCCACGCGATGCCGGTCAAGGCGGCGGACAACAGGATCAAGGCGCCGGCCGCCGGAGCCCAGCCATGCTCCACCCAGGCCGGCGCGCGCCATCGCCATTGCTCCCGCCAACGGCGACGCGGAACCAGGATTCCGTAGAGCCAACCGAAGGCCAGGCCCGTGACCAGCAGCACCCCCATCAGGGCAAACGCGAGATCGAGAAGGCGTGAGCCTGACTGTCCCAGTTCCAGGCCCGTCAGGGCCGCGATGGGCGACAGGATGATGACCAGCCAGAGGATGACCGGCGAGAGCCGTGGCACATCCAGCCAGTCCCGCCAGGCCGGAAGGTGAGGAAAGCTATCTGCCAGGGAGGGGATGTCTTCCTCGAGACGGGCAATGAGTCCGGGCAGCCGCGCCAGGGGCGAGGGCCGAAACAGATAGCTCAGGACCGAGCGGGGCGGGGGCGCTGACAGGGCCTTGAAGGCAGTATGGTCTGGATGCCGCTTCAGCCGCAGGCCCTTCAGATAATCCAGTGCGTCCCGGCGGTCGAAGGCGGCGTCCACCGCGCGGCCAAGCGCGCCATCGCCATGCCGCCGCCATTTGAGTCTGTTCACAGCCAGGGTGATCAGGGGGTCCGAACGCGGCGACTCCTGGCGGATGATGCGGGCCAGCCAGAACTCCCAGTCGCTGCGCGCGTCCAGGCTCTGCAGGGCCGGCTGGGTCATCATGTCGTCCAGCGCCAGGGCCAGGGCGGCTTCGCTGGCCGGGGGATCGGACCGGAGCAGCGCGAGCAGTCGCTCCCGGCTGGTCGCAAGCGCCGCCTGTTCGTCCAGCGCCGCCATCCCGCCCGGACCTTCGGGCGCAGCGGCGGGTGAAGGCTGTTCAATGCCAATCGGGCCGGGATTTGAGACGAGTGAATCTGCCGACCCGCTGGCGGCCTCGTCTGGCCCATCGCCCGCTTCGACTTCCTCGTCGCCGTCATCGTCCTCATCATCGGACGCGTCATAGTAGAATTGCGCGCCGCTCATAACGAAACCGGTCTCGCAATAGCGCAGGGCCGCTTCATAGGCCTCTCTCAGGGCCTGGAAACCGGCGGCGTCGTCCTCCGGATTGGTGACCTTCAGCCGCGCCGCATAGGCTCTTCGCACATCGCGGGTTTCGCGCGTTCGCTCAATGCCCAGCCGGTCCCAGATGGAGCCGCTCACAGATAGCTCTCGCCTTCCAGCGCATCCAGGGCGCTGGTCAGTTCGGCCCGGGCATGGTCTGCGGCCACGGGGTCCTGGGTTTCCAGCACCGCTTCGAACCGGCTCATCAGGCCCGCGACATAGTCCCGCCTGTCGCCCAGATAGTCCTCGTAGCAACGATTGGCGCGGGAGAGGGCGGCCCGGTTGGCCTCGTTCTCCCGGGGATGTTGCTTGAGCAGGGCCAGCCGCGCCCGCTGCTGCGCCAGGTCCTCGCCCTTGGGGCCCTCGTCATCGACGATCAGCAGTTCCCGGGATTCGCCGGTGGCCGGAACGGTGAGATTGATCTCGATCAAACCGTTGATGTCATAGGTGAAACGGCACTGGATCTCGACCTCGCTGGCCTTGCCCGGTGGGACCGGAATCTCGACCTCGCCCAGACGGATGTTGTCGGCGACGTTGCGCGACTCGCCCTGGTAGATGTTGAAATTGACCTTCCGCTGGCCGTTATGGACCGGATAGAAACTCTGGACCCGGCTGGCCGGCACCACGGTATTGCGCTCGATCACCGGCGAGAAGACAGAGCCCCGCACCTGGCCATTGGGGCCCATTTCCGTGCTTTCGACCCCCAGGCTGTAGGGGCATACATCGGTCAGGACGATTTCCTTCAGGTCGATGTCGCGCGCCTTCAGGCCGGCCTGGATGGCGGCGCCCAGGGCCACGGCCTCGTCCGGGTGAACGGCGGTGGAGGGAAACCGGCCGAACATCCGGGTTACGGCGCGTCTCACCACGGGCATGCGGGTGGCGCCGCCCACCAGCACGATCTCGCTCAGGGCCTCGGCCCGGATGTCGCTGTCGCGCAGGGATCTGAGGACCGGCTCCCGCAGCCGGGCCAGCAGCGACGCCGCCCGGGCCTCGAAGACATCGCCGGTGATCTCCATTTCCCAGGCCTGGTCCTTCCAGATTACCGAAAGGGTCGCCGCAGCATTGTCGGTCAGGGTCCGCCTTGCCCGCTCGGCGCTGGCCCTCAGGCGCTGGCGCAGGCCGGCGTCTGTCTTGGCCGCCTCGCCCCAGTCCTTGCCGAACCGAGTGAACATCTCGGCGACCAGCAGGTCGTTGAAATCCTCGCCCCCCAGACGGTTGTCGCCGGCCGAGGCCCGGACCTCGATCACGCCCTCGAAGATTTCGAGGATCGAGACGTCGAAGGTGCCGCCGCCCAGGTCGAAGACCAGAAACCGGCTCTCGTCGCCCAGCTCATGGATGCCATAGGCAAGGGCCGCGGCGGTGGGCTCATTGAGCAGCCGCTGCACCTTCAGGCCGGCCAGTTCCCCGGCCCGCCGGGTCGCCTTGCGCTGGCGATCGTTGAAATAGGCCGGCACGGTGATCACCGCCTCGGTCACCGGCTCACCCAGATAGGCCTCGGCGTCGGCCCTCAGGGACGACAGCAACAGCCCGGAAAGCTCTTCCGGCAGATAGGTCCTGTCGCCCAGGGGCGTGGCCCGGGTCGAGCCCATGTAGCGCTTGAAGGTGACCGCCGTGCGCCCCGGATGGGTGGACATCCGCTCCCGCGCGGCCATCCCGACCAGCAGGGCGCCGCTCTCGTCCAGGCCGACAGCCGAGGGAGTCAGGGTCTGGCCAAGGCGATTGGGGATCAATTCCGCCCTGCCATTGCGCCAGACGCCGACGGCGCTGTTGGTCGTTCCCAGATCAATCCCGACAATCACAGCTCACCTCTGCACGTCCTCAAGCGGCCTCTCTAGCGAGACGGCGAGGCCGGCGAAAGCACTGGCTGCAGCGAGCGCGCCATCCAGAC
>CAMAVA010000269.1 GCA_945861515.1 Brevundimonas vancanneytii
CTGAAAAACCTGCGATACCCCATGGGGCAAAACGGCGCTGGGAGGCGAGGATGACCCTGCAGGACAAGAGGCTGAACCGGCGATCGCTGCTGTCGCTGGGTGCGGCGGGGGCCGCCCTGGCGGCCTCGCCCCAGGCCCTGGCCAGGGCCTTGCCCCGGGTCATGACGGCGCAGGGCCCGGTCACCGGCATTGCGGGCGCCCCGGTCGAAACCTTCCTGGGCCTGGCCTATGCCGCCCCGCCGGTGGGCGATCTGCGGTTTGCGCCACCAAGGCCCCCGCAGGTGTGGAGCGAGGTCATCCCGGCAACCGCCTTTGGCCATGCCGCGATCCAGATGCCCTCGCCCTCCTCCGTCAATCCGACCTCCGAGATGGGCAAGGCGCTGCAGGCGGTGTTTCCGGTCCGCAAGGATGTCGACAGCCAGAGCGAGGACTGCCTCTATCTCAATGTCTGGACCCGCAAGGCCCGCCACGGGCGCAACCGGCCGGTGATGGTCTGGCTGCATGGCGGCGGGTTCGCCTATGGCTCCGGCGCCTGGGCCACCTATGACGGGAGCAACCTGGCGGACCGGGGCGATGTGGTGGTGGTAACGATCAATCACCGACTGAACGTCTTCGGCTATCTGAACCTGCCGGGGGTCCCGGGCAGCGGCAATGCCGGGATGCTGGACATCGTCGCCGCGCTGGACTGGGTGAAGGCCAATATCGCGGCCTTTGGCGGCGATCCTGGCAATGTCACGATCTTTGGCGAGTCCGGCGGCGGGGCCAAGGTCAGCTACCTGATGGCCATGCCAGCGGCCAGGGGGCTGTTCCACCGGGCCATCATCCAGAGCGGTCCCGGGGTGCGGGCTGTGCCGGCCGACCGGGCCAACAGCCTGAGGGCCGACCTGGCGGCCGCCCTTGGACTGGCCGCGGACGATGTCGCCGGCCTGCGGGCCGTTCCGTCCGAAAAACTGCTGGCGGCCGCCTATGAGGCCGAAAAGAAACAGCCGGGCGCCGGCTTCGACCGGACCGGATTTGCGCCCGTGGTGGACGGCGCCGTGCTGCCGGCCCAGCCCTGGGACCCGGCGGCGCCGGATATCAGCGCCGATGTGCCGGTGCTGATCGGCATAAACAAGGACGAGATGACCCTGTTCATGGCCTCGGCCCCCTGGTTTGGCAAACTGGACGAGGCCGGACTGATGAAGATGGCGGGCGCTCTGTTCGCAGATCGGGCGGGCGCGGTTGTCGCCGCCCTGAAGGCCGATTTCCCGGACTATTCGCCGACCTATCTGGCCTGTCACCTGACCACCTATGGCCGGATGTTCGCCGGCTCTGTGCAGATCGCCGAGCGCAAGGCCGCCCAAGGGCGGGCGAAGGCCTGGTTCTATCTGCTGGAGTGGGAAACCCTGGTCGGGCCCTTCAAGTCGCCCCATACCCTGGAGATTCCCCTGGTGTTCGACAATGTCGACAAGGCCCGGGTCCAAGTAGGCGCGGGACCGGAGCCGGACATCCTGGCCGCCCAGATGAGCGGCGCCTGGCTGGCCTTTGCAAAATCGGGCAACCCCAATACAGCCCTGGCCCCGAAATGGCCCGCCTATGAGCCCGGCCGCCGGGCGACCATGATGTTCAATGTCACGAGCAGGGTCGTCGACGATCCCTATGCGGCCACCAGACGGGCTGTGGTGGTTTAGAGCGGATCCTCCCCCAGGCGCGAAAGCGCCGGTCCGGGGGAGGTGGCGGCGGTCATTAGGCCGCCGACGGAGGGGGGTTCCCCACCAACTCTCCGCATCTGAAATCGCCCACGTGACAGACAGGGGCGGACCCCCTCCACCATCGCGGCGCGATGGTCCCCCTCCCCCGGATCGGCCCTGCGGGCCTGGGGGAGGAATTTTGACTTGTGCTTCGCGGCCCTCTAACCCGCCCTCATGACCTCGCAGCTGTTGTTCGCCACCCGCCTGTATCGCGCCGAGCTGGCCGCCTCTCCGGGCGGGGACGCCTTGGTGGAGGACCTGGCCGATGTCTGCGCCATGATGGCGCAGGAGGATGAGGCGGGGCAGGCCTGGTCAGAGGCCCACCACTATCCCGGCTACACCTCCTATGCCTCGCCCGGCCCCCTCTGGACCCGGGCCAGCGCCATGGCTGACTTGAAGAAGCAGCTGGATCGCCATGCCAAGGCCTTTGCGGCGGAGCTTGGGCTGGACCTGGCGGACGGCCGTTTGCGGCTGGACAATCTGTGGGTCAATGTCCTGGAGCCGGGCGGGACCCATACGGGCCATATCCACCCTCACAGCGTGATCAGCGGCACGGTCTATGTGATCGTGCCGCCCGGCGCCTCGGGTCTGAAGCTGGAGGATCCGCGCCTGCCCATGATGATGGCCGCCCCAGGGCGGCTGGCCGACGCGCCGGCGGACCAGCAGACCTTTGTCTATGTCACCCCCGTGGAGGGCACCCTGCTGATGTGGGAAAGCTGGCTGCGCCACGAGGTGCCGGCCAATACCGCACAGACTGAACGGGTGTCGGTCAGTTTCAACTACGGCTGGCGCTGAACCGGCGCCCGATCAGCCGTTGCGGGCGCGGATGCACATCCGCCGGCCTTCATAGAGATCGCCGACAAGGCTGCCGTCCTTCGCCGCCAGTTTGCGGGCCCTTTCGAACAGCCGGCTTTCGGCCTGGGGGCGCTCGCCGGCTTCGCAGACCGGGGCCTCGACCCGCTGGGCGTTTTCGCAGAGGCAGAGGATGTCGCTCTGGTCGATCCGGCTGGAGGAGGCCCGGCAGAGGGCCGGCCGGGTCTCGCCCCCGACATCGAGGCAGATGATCCGGGTATCCGGGTCTCGCCCGGTCATTCCCCCGGGCGGGGCGGCGGCGGCGGACAGGCCGGACAGGCCGGACAGGGCAAGGAAAACGGCGGCGGTGGCGGCGAGTGTCAAGCTGCGCATGATCGAGCTCCTTCTGCGTCATCCTAACACATGAGCGGCTGTGCGGCTCCACACCTTGCCAAACCCTGCAGGCCGTCCTCAGCCGCCGTTCACGTTGCCGGCGCCAGTCTTGGTCCCAACAGACAGGCGGAAGACCACAGTGACATGACCAGCGGCCAGAAGATCACCGAACATCAGATGATGGGACAGTGGGTGTTTCGCACCCGGGATCCTGAGGCCGCACGATCCCTGTTCGAGGCCTTGCCGCCGGCC
>CAMAVA010000270.1 GCA_945861515.1 Brevundimonas vancanneytii
AGTCCGTGGAAGAGGCCGCCGTGTTTGTCGGTTTCGACACCTAGTCCGTGCTCTGAAACAGAGGCCACAGCACTGTTTTCACCGGTGATCGACTGACGTTGCAAGACCGACCGTCCAGTGGCCGCACAGATTCAACAAAACAAATAACCGCCAGGAACCGCCATGACCGCGTTGACCAAGTATCACCACCTGTTCGCGCCGCTCGATCTCGGTTTCACCCGGCTGAAGAACCGGGTGATCATGGGCTCGATGCATACCGGCCTGGAGGACATCCCCGGCGGCTTTGCGCGGCAGGCGGCCTTTTTCGCCGAACGGGCCCGGGGCGGGGTCGGCATGATCATCACCGGCGGCATCGGTCCCAACCACGAGGCCGGCGGCGGCGCCAAGCTGCAGACCCTGGAAGAGGCGGCGGAGCATCGCACGGTGACCGAGGCGGTCCATGCCGCCGATCCGGACGTCAAGATCTGCCTCCAGATCCTGCATGCCGGATCGCTGGCCCGGACCGCCGGCGCCGTGGCGCCCTCGGCCATCCGGGCGCGCATCGCTCCCAACGTGCCCCATGAACTGGACGAGGACGGCATCGAAAAGCAGCTGGCCGATTTCGCCAACTGTGCGGCCATGGCCAAACTGGCCGGCTATGACGGCGTCGAGATCATCGGCTCCGCCGGCTACCTGCTGTCCACCTTCCTTGTGGAACGCACCAACCAGCGCACCGACCAGTGGGGCGGCAGTTTCGAAAACCGCATGCGGTTCCCGGTCGAGGTGGTGCGCCGGGTGCGCGAGGCCGTGGGCCCGGACTTCATCGTGGTCTTCCGCATCTCGGCCATGGACATGCTGCAGGGGGGCCTGGCCTGGGAAGAAGTCGTGGCGCTGGGCAAGGCCGTGGTCGCCGCCGGGACCACCATCGTCTCGACCCACTTCTGCTGGCACGAGGCCCAGGTCCCGACCATCGCCACCATGGTGCCCCGCGCGGCCTTCGCCCAGGTCACCGGGCGGCTGCGCAAGGAACTGACCGTTCCGATGATCACCAGCAACCGCATCAACATGCCGGATGTCGCCGAGTCCGTCCTGGCAAAAGGCGACGCCGACCTGATCTCCATGGCCCGGCCGATGCTGGCCGACCCGGACCTGGTTCTGAAGACGCTCCAGGGCCGCGAGGACGAGATCAACACCTGCATCGCCTGCAACCAGGCCTGCCTGGACCATACCTTCACCGGCCGGCTGACCAGCTGCCTTGTCAACCCCCGCGCCTGCCGCGAGACCGAGCTGAACTATGTGCCCACCGCTGCGGCCCGCAAGATCGCCGTGGTCGGCGCCGGTCCGGCGGGCCTGGCCTATGCCACCGTGGCGGCGGAGCGGGGCCATCAGGTCACCCTCTATGAGGCCGGTCCCGACATCGGCGGCCAGTTCAATCTGGCCCGGCGCATCCCCGGCAAGGAAGAGTTCAACGAGACCCTGCGCTATTTCCGCAAGCGGATCGAGGTGCTGGGCGTCACCCTGAAACTGAACACCCCGGTGGATGTCGCCCTGCTGAAAGCCGGCGGCTATGACGAGGTCATCGTCGCCACCGGCATCGAGCCGCGCCAGCCGCAGCTGGACGGCATCAACCACCCCAAGGTGGTCGGCTATATCGACGCCATCCTGGGCAGGAAGCCCATTGGCAAGCGCGTGGCCATCATGGGCGCCGGCGGCATCGGTTTCGACGTGGCCGAGTTGATCACCCATGAGGGGGTCTCGGCCTCCATGGACATCGATGTCTTCGCAAAGGAATGGGGCATCGATTTCGTCAACCATCCCCGGGGTGGGGTGACCGGCGTGACGCCGGAAGTCGCTCGCTCCGACCGGGAAGTCACCCTGATGCAGCGCAAGGCCGATTCCGTCGGCAAGTCGCTTGGCAAGACCACCGGCTGGACCCATCGCCTGACCCTGCAGCGGCGCGGGGTGAAGATGCTGAACGGCGTCGAATATCTCAGGATCGATGACGCCGGCCTGCATGCCCGGGTGGCCGACCAGCCGGTGCTGTTCGAGGTGGACACCATCATCGTCTGCGCCGGCCAGCTGCCCAAGCGCGATCTCTATGACCAGCTGGTCGCCGCCGGCCTCAGCGCCACCCTGATCGGCGGGGCCTATGAGGCCAACGAACTGGACGCCAAACAGGCCATCAACCAGGCCTCGGAACTGGCGGCGGCGGCGTAAAGGCGCCCCGTGAGGCGCCGGGGCCTTTTCCGCCCCGGGGCGTAGCGCCTACGCCCCTCAGGCGGCAGCGCGGATCGCTTCGGCCAGGGCCGGAAGCTCGCTGTCGGCTACGGTGCGCAGCTCGATCAGGACCCTGTCCTTCTCGATGCGGCCAAGCACCGGCCTGCCCCCCGTCCGCAGGCGCCGGGCCAGGTCCTCGGCGCTGAAGGGACGGCTCTGCAGGGCGAGGGCGCGGCCGGCCAGGGCCTGCATCGGCATGGCGCCGCCGCCGGCATAGCCAAGGGTCTCCTCGATCGCCACGTCCAGGCCGGGAAGATCGCCGATCGCCGCCAGCAGGGCCCGGACCCGCGCCGCCACCACCGAGGCCGGCTCTGTCAGCATGCGCAGGACCGGCACCCGCTGGGCCGGATCACAGGGCGGGCAATAGAGCCGCAGGGTGGCCGCCAGGGCGGCCACGGACAGCTTGTCCAGACGCAGGGCCCGGGCCAGGGGATGGCGCGCCACAGTGTCCACCAGGTCCCGCCGGCCGGCCACGATCCCGGCCTGGGGGCCGCCCACCAGCTTGTCGCCGCTGAACAGCACCAGGTCGACCCCGGCCTGCAGGCTGGCCTGGACCGTCGGCTCCCCGGCGACGCCATAGAGGGAAAGATCGATCAGGGCGCCGCCCCCCAGATCCTCCACCAGCAACAATCCCCTGGCATGGGCGAACCGCGCCAGGGCGTCCAGGGCCGGGGCGCTGGTGAAGCCGGTGATGCGGAAATTGCTGGGATGGGTGCGCAGGATCACCCGGGTGTCCGGATGGTCCTTCAGGGCCTGCTCGTAGTCGGACAGGTGGGTACGGTTGGTGGTCCCCACCTCGATCAGGGCCGATCCGCTCTGGGCCACCACGTCCGGCACCCGAAAGCCGCCGCCGATCTCCACCAGCTCGCCCCGGGAGACGATGACCGGGGCGCCGCCGGCCAGGGCGGCC
>CAMAVA010000271.1 GCA_945861515.1 Brevundimonas vancanneytii
TTCCGCGACGCCCAGCTGACGGACCGCCTCGGCGGGTTTCTGCGCATCGAGGACGCCAAGGCCTTCGACCGCGATCTGCAACGCATGACCGGCGATAGCGACGCCATCACGGCGGACGAGGCCAACCAGCGTTTCGGAGTCGACGGCGAGACCCTGTTCAGTCTGACTGCTGTCGGGCCCTGGGCCGCGCCGGCAGCAGGGGCTGACCATCGAGGGCCTTGCCGGGTTCACAGGAATGCCGTTTACGCCTTGAATCCGATCGCCCTGGTTTTCGGGCAGGATCAGGACCCTTCCGGAGGGCAGTGCGATGTTGCGCAGGATGCTTGCGGCCGTGATGATCATGGCGGGGTCGCCCGTGGCCGCCCAGGTGACGATACGGCCGGAGGTGATGGTCGGGGCCTTCCAGCCCGGGTTCGTCGGCGAGGCCGACGAGGATCGCTATCCGCTCAGGACCTTGCGGATCGGGACGCTGAACCTCAGCAGTGGCCAGTTGATCCTGGCAGACCCGCTGATCCTGTCCGACCGGGACAGGCCGCTGGATCTGGACCTGCCGCCAGGGCGGTATCCGGTCGATCTCGCCGTGGCCGATACGGGCAAGGGTGGTCATCGGGTGGCGCTGGCGAGGCTGTTGCTGTCCGACGCGCCGCCAGTCCGCTGGGCGATGGCCGTGCGCAAGGGTGAGGACGTCCGCACGCTGAAGGGCGATCAGGTGTTCGCCTATGGCGTGGACTCGGGAACCGGCGGCTTCGTCGACGCCGGCGCACGGGACTGGCTGCTGGCGCAAGCGCCTGAGAAGGCCGAGGCGCTCAGCGAGGACTGGATCGCCCGGGGCGGGCCATGGGGCCGAAGGTTGGCCTTCCCTACACCTTCTTCCTGGTCGAGGAGGTTGGACCCGGCGGGATCGCCATGATGTCATCCGGCTGGGGCGACGGCGGATACGCCTCCTGGGTGGGCTTCGACACCGCCGGAAGACCTGTGCAGGTGGTGACCGATTTCGCCGTGATCACGGCGGTGACGATTCCGGGGAGGCGATAGGGGTCGCGGCGGCGCTGGCCGGCCGCCGTCATGCGATAATCACGCCTCCCGCTTCGAACGCCCCGGAGAGGCTTCATGATCCGCCTCCGCTCGCCCGACGAAAATTCCTGCAACCCGTGGACATCGGCGTTACCGAACCCGAATTCAGGGGACACTACACAGAACTCTTTCCGGTCCCCGGCTTTCGCCCTGGCTGTCGAGGGGCCAGGGGCCTCGGCCTCGATATCGCCGCTGCCAATCGCCGGCCCCGCAGCCCTGATTCCCGGCGCTTCGCTGCGCTTCGGCCGGGATGAGGGGGAGTTCTGGGATAGTCTGCAGACCTGCCGAAACAGCGGTTTTGGTCCTCGCGAAACCGGCTGGAATAATAGCCCGCCTGGCGTCAGGCCACCGCCTCAAGTCCCTTGCGCTGGATGATCGACAGAAGCCGCAGCGCCGGGCCGCCCGGCCGTTTCTTCCCCCGCTCCCAATCGGAAACCAGGTTCTTCGACACATTGAGATAGCGCGCAAACACCGGCTGGGAGACGCGCTGCGCCTCGCGTATCGCCTTGATCTCCTCGGCCTTGAGTGGCGTGGCCGGGGCAAGGCAGGCCTCGTCGAAATCGCGCAAGGTCTGTTTGTCGATGGCTCCGGCCCCGTGGAGGCCTTCCATCATCTCGTGAACGGCAGCGAGCGCCTCGCTTTTATAGGTCTTGGGCATCGACACTCACCTCGAACAATCTTCCTTCGCGCACCTCGGTCTCGACCTGCGCCTGTGTCAGCGCGAGCACGATCCTCGCGGCCTGTTTGTAGGTCCGCAACTCAACCGCTTTGAGGTTGGCCTTGCTGCTCTTGGCGAAGCCAAAGGCGAACACGGCCCTCTCCTCAAGGCGGAAGAAAACCAGCGTGCGATAGCCGCCGGATTTACCTCCGCCTTCGCGGGCGACCCGCTGCTTGATCAGGCCCCCGCCCAGATCGGCATCGACCAGGCAGCGATTGGCCTGATCGACCGCTGCGACAAGCGCCGCGTCGCTGATCCCTTCCCGGCTCGCATATTTCGCAAACCAGCGGTTCTTGTAGATGCGACATTGCGGCTTATCGGCCATCCTTCCGCATTTCTCTATCACACTTTGTATGATAGCTCAACAGGCATACTTCCCCTTTAAGGTGCATAAAAGGGTGATACAGGCAATTCTTCCCGTGAAGGCTTGGCAGCGCCGGCGGTTCGCCGCCAAATTTCAGAATGCCCCCCTGCCTATTCATTTGGCCGCTCTGGGGCAGGGCCGCGCCTGCCCGATCGATCGCATTCCGGGAACGCCTTACCGAACCTGTGCGCCATCAACCGGTCAAGGACAGTCAAGTTGGGGAGGACGGACCAGGGTCAGGCAAACGGAGCGCTCTGCAGAGTGCCGCCAGACCCGCACGGACTCCAAGCGCCCAAACGTCGGCGGCGCTGACCGGCCGCCGTCATGCGATAATCACGCCTCCCGCTTCGAACGCCCCGGAGAGGCTTCATGGTCCGCCCCCGCTCGCCCGACAAAAATTCCTGCAACCCGTGGACATCGTCGTTACCGAACCCTGTGACGACCCTGACTTCCGCGTTACCGAAAACCGGCGCGGACCGTGCGAAACACGGACAGAATCTGACGCGTCCAACAGACCGCCTGCCGGGGAAAATGGGGCGGACGACGGCGCCACCCCCGGCAGGGAGACGCGATAATATGCATAAATACAACGACTTGACTGACTTTTCGGGCACTTTCCCGGCCCTGCACGACCGGTCTGTCGACCCCGAAACGGAGCACGAACCTTTTGTTTACGTTTTGTCGCCTGTTTCCGGCCGGAAAACCCGCAATCTGCGGTCCGGGACGCCGGGGCTTGGGCTGGGGCTGGGGCGGTACGCCGAAGTTTCCTGTTCGACGGCAATGGCGTCAGGCCCCGAACCCCGGCTAGAAGGGGCCACGCCATTGCATGGTCCGCGCACGGCGCAAGGCCCCTTTTGACCCTAGCTGTCCTGACCTCCCTGACCCTGACCGATTTTCGGTCCTACAGCCTCGGCGTCCTGCAGCCGGCGGGGCGCAGCGTCTGGCTGGCTGGTCCCAACGGCGCCGGCAAGACCAACC
>CAMAVA010000272.1 GCA_945861515.1 Brevundimonas vancanneytii
TCCTCTGGGACAATTATCCGGTCAATGACGGGCCGCGCATGTCGCGGTTCCTGCATCTGCGGGCCATGACCGGAAGGCCGGCCTCCATCGGGGCGCATCTCACGGCCCATGCCGTCAATCCGGCCCTGCAACCCACCCTGTCCCTGATCCCGGCCCTGACCCTGGCCGACAGCTATCGGAAGGGCGAGGACTACAGCTATGGTCAGGCCTTCGAGGCGGCGGCGAGCGACGTGCTGGGTCCGGACCTGGCCCGGATGGTGCGGGGGCATCTGAACCCGTTGCAGGACAGCGGCCTGGACCAGCTGGACGGGACCGCGATAGAGCGGCTGAAGGCCCGCTACAGTCCCCTGGACCATCCCGCCGCCCGGGAAATCGTCGGATTTCTGGAAGGGCGTTACGCCATGACGGCGGAGATGATGCACGAGGCCTGAAGTCCGAGCCGGCCTTGGGCGAAAGGCGACGTTGCGAACGGCTGTGACCGGGCTAGTTAAGCCGCATCAGGGAGCCGCCATGTCAAACGCCGCCGGGACAGTCGCCATCATCGGAGCCGGCATGGCGGGCCTGGCCTGTGCGACCCGGCTGGGTCATGCTGGTCTTGCCGTTCAGCTTTCTGACAAGGGGCGGGGACCCGGCGGGCGCATGTCCACCCGCCGTCTGGAGACTCCCCTGGGTCAGGCCAGTTTTGACCATGGCGCCCAGTATTTCACGGCCCGGGGCGCCAGCTTTACCGCGCAGGTCGAGCAATGGGTCCAGCAGGGTATGGCGGCCCCCTGGCCGGCGGCCGGAGACGGCGCCTTTGTCGGGGTTCCGGGCATGAATGCGCCGGTCAAGGCCCTGGCGGCGGACCAGTCTGTGGCCTGGCAGTTCCGGATCGAGGCGCTGCTGGCGGATGAAGCGGGCTGGCGGCTGATCGGACCGGCGGGACCGACCCAGGCCTTTTCGGCGGTCGTGGTCGCCCTGCCGGCCGAACAGGCCGCCGAACTGCTGGCCGACGCCCACGCGGACATGGCGGCGAAGGCGGCAGGCTCATCGACCCAACCCTGCTGGACGGTGATGGCGGCCTTTGCGGAGCGACTGCCCTTCGAGGCGGATACCCTGCGCGACCTCGGCCCGCTGGGCTGGGCCGCCCGCAATGTCTCCAAGCCGGGCCGCGCGGGACCGGAAACCTGGGTGATACAGGGCAGTCCCGACTGGTCGCGGGAGCATCTCGAAGCGTCAGGAGACGAGGTCAGCGCTTTCCTGCTGGCGGCCCTGGCCGAGGCCATGGGCGGCCCGCTGCCCGCGCCCCTGGCGCTTGAGGCGCATCGCTGGCGGTATGCCCGCTCGGCCAGCGGAACGGACGGCGCCCTCTGGACGTCGGGCGCGCGAATCGGCTGTTGCGGCGACTGGCTGAACGGTCCCAGGGTCGAAGGCGCCTGGGACTCCGGCGTCTCCCTGGCGGACCGGATCATCGCGGACCGGCAGAGGCTGGGCCTCTAGGGACGCAGGACGGCCATGCCGAGCGCCAGGCCGATCAGGGCGGCGAGGGTCAGCTGGCCCCTCAGGCTGGCGTACCAGGCGGGCACGGCCTTGGCCCTGAGGTCCCAGATCCCCTGCACCATGTGGGCGCCCGCCAGGCCGCCCAGCTGCCAGAGCCGCTGATCGGCGGGCAGCATCAGCAGGGCAAAGCCCGCCAGACTGGGCAGCATGGCCAGGGAGACAATCCTGTTGTCGACGTCAGGAGAGGCCACCGCCATGCCCCAGCGCCCGCCGCCCAGGAAAGACAGGATCAGGGCGGCATAGACGGCGAGGGCTGACCCGGCCAGGGGGGCATAGTCGGGCCAGAGCCAGCCGATGATGCCGGGCGCCAGGAAGGGGATCAGGCCCAGTCGCCCGTAACCCAGCACCCAGGTCGGGGTCGGAGCGGCGGTGTGGTCAGTCATGGCGGGTCCCCGGAGGCGCGCCCGGGTTATCCGGGACGGCGCGTCGCGAGGGTAACTAGGTCCAGCGGTCGGCAGGAGGAGGTCCCGGGCGGTCAGACCATGCGTGGATGGATTGTGATGCCGGGCGCCCACCAAGGAGTTGCCCTGCTCTCGAGGTCGCGGCTCGGGCTTTCTACCTGCGAGCGGACAATGCGAAGTTTGGAGAAAGGTGGTTAGCTACCGTTCCCTTCCGGTGGCACATACAACTGACCTTCGCCCCAGCTAGGAGGTAGGTCCAAATCATACTGATCGACGTATGTCAGCTTTCCCGACTTGTAGAGATCGCTCTCCACCAGCTCGGAGTGGACCGTCTTCATTGCCAACATGAGCGCTTGAATCCCGTCCAAACCACTTGAATAGTGTTGTCGAACTCCATTGGGCCAGTGGATTGCCCATCGGCACTGATATTCGCCGCCCGGCGCTAAAGTCGGTTGCAGAAAGCGGATTGTTATCTTGTCGCCGCCACATTCAAAGGTGCGCTCAACGAAGGGTGGGTCATCCATGCATTGGTTGTGCCTCATGCCACAAATTGCCGCAACTGGTCGAGATCGGCGGTTGGTCCTCGGCCGCAGACCCGACATCGGCCGTCCCGCCAGCAACCGGACCTGCCAAGGGGCTGTTCGGGGTGGAAGGGGGCATTGGCCAGGCCTTCGCGGGGGGCCGTCACCGCGCTGCATCCGCAAGGCGCCGAAACCGGGGCCGGCAATCGCTCTGGCTCGACGCGTTCCGCTGAGCGCGCGCGAGAGAAGGACCGCCCGCTGCACGCCCGTTCGAGATGGGCTGATCAGTCGGGCAGGCCGCCGACACGCCTAAGGCCGTCGTTCCCTGACCGTGCACAGGGCGAGATAGAGGGTGACCGCCAGCACCGGAATGGCGAACCCGTTGAGCGCCGCTCCCGGCGCAACGCCCAGCGTCACGATGGGTTTCAGATGGCCCGAGATCGCGCGCAGGACGGGTTCCAGCAGCAGCACGGACAGGATGAACGGCACGAGCCCGCGGTAGCGAAGACGCAAAACCCACAGGGCCCCCACCAGCAGCAGTTGGCTCGCGCCCCACTGGCCGAAGATCGCGACGATGTTGTCGCCCCCGGCAACAGTCGTATCGATCGTTGCGATGCTATGGGCCCCGCCGTCAGGCCAGAACAGATGGACCAGACTTCGCGC
>CAMAVA010000273.1 GCA_945861515.1 Brevundimonas vancanneytii
GGCCCTGATCGAGACGGCGCACCTCTATGGCAAGAAGGTCGCTGTCCATGCCCATGGCGCCGACGGCATCAGGCTGGCCCTGACCTACGGCGCCGACTCCATCGAGCACGGCACCATCATGGACGAGGACACCATTCGCCTGTTCCTCAAGTCCGGCGCCTACTATGTGCCGACCCTTTCGACCATCAATGGCTATCTGGAACGCATCGCCAAGGACCCGAACGCCTATGCCCCGGCCGTGCGCGCCAAGATCGATTGGCGGATCAGGATCACCGGCGAGTCCCTGGCCAAGGCGGTCCCGCGCGGCGTCAAGATCGCCTTTGGCACCGACGCCGGCGTCTCCAAGCATGGCCGCAACGCCGACGAGTTCGAACTCATGGTCAAGTTCGGCATGACCCCCGCCGCCGCCCTCCAGGCCGCAACGGTCAATGCCGCCGAGCTTCTGGGGCTGTCGGACCAGATCGGCAGCCTGGAACCGGGCAAGGCTGCCGACATCATCGCCGTGTCCGGCGATCCGCTGAACGATGTTCGCGTTCTGAAGGATGTAGGCTTTGTGATGAAGGCGGGCCGTGTCTACAAGGGCGGCTGATCGCCCCCAGTTTGAGGGGCCCAGACCGCAGCCTGCTATCCGAGAGTCCTGATGAACGCGCCTGTCCAGTTCGCCGATCCCGCCCAGCCCCGCCATGACTGGACCCGTGACGAGGTGGAGGCGCTGTTCGCCCTGCCCTTCACCGAACTGGTGTTCCAGGCCGCCCAGGTTCACCGACGCTGGTTTGACCCGACCGAACTGCAGCTGTCGCAGCTGCTGTCGGTCAAGACCGGCGGCTGCGCCGAAAACTGCGGCTATTGCAGCCAGTCCTCCAGTTTCGACACAGGCCTGAAGGCCACCCGGCTGATGGACCCTGATGCGGTGATCGAAGCCGCCCGGGCCGCGAAAGCCGGCGGGGCGCAACGGTTCTGCATGGGCGCCGCCTGGCGTGACCTGAAGGACCGCGACATGCCCAAGGTCGCCGCCATGATCAGTGGTGTTAAGGCCCTTGGCCTGGAGACCTGCGCCACGCTCGGCATGCTGACCGCCGACCAGGCCGGGACCCTGCGGGAGGCCGGCCTCGACTATTACAACCACAACCTCGACACCTCGCCGGAATACTACGGATCGGTCGTCACCACCCGCACCTATCAGGACCGGCTGGACACCCTGTCGCACGTCCGCGCATCGGGCATGAGCACCTGCTGCGGCGGCATCGTCGGCATGGGCGAAAGCCGCACCGACCGGGCCGGCCTTCTGCATCAGCTGGCCATCCTGCCCGAACATCCCGACAGCCTGCCGGTCAACGCCCTGGTCCCCGTTGGCGGCACCCCTCTGGGCGACCAGATCAAGGCCCAGGGCGAGCTGGACGGCATCGAGTTTGTCCGCACCATCGCCGTGGCCCGGCTGGTCTGTCCCAAATCCATGGTCCGGCTGTCCGCCGGCCGCGAGGGCATGAGCCGCGAACTCCAGGCCCTCTGCTTCCTGGCCGGCGCCAACTCCATCTTCGTCGGCGGCAAGCTGCTCACCACCCCCCTGCCCGGCATGGACGACGACCAGTTGATGCTGGCCGACCTGGGGATGAAGCCGATGACCATGGCGGCGCAGGGCTGAGTCGCCTTTCAGCCGACTGGAAGCCGGATTCTCGGTTTCGAAAGTTCCGCAGTTCGCTGAAACGAGGCGCACAGTCACCGAACTGATGGCCGGCTCTGCCGCTATCTGATCGCTGTGAGGCCCATGGCTTCCAGCAAGGCGGCGCGGTCAGCGGACGTCTTCAGGACGTGGGTTTCACCGCGATGCGCCGCCAGGGCGGACAGGATGACTGGCCTGATGTTGGCCGGAAACCGCCAGATGATCTGAACCAGTCGCGGGACGATCAATATTTCAGGACAGTGGTCAGGCAATCCGGGCCGACTGCGAAAGAGGTAGCGCCAGTTCCGCTTTGCGCATCTCCAGAACGCAGTTCGACGGTTCACATCCAGAAACACGACGATGTCCGCGGCCTCGATCACAGTGCTCGAAACCCCTTCGATCACCCAGTCAGGCTTCGAAATCAGCTCGGCCACCTGCGCTTCCCGGACGGCTGAACTGGCCTTTCTCCATCCCGGAAGCCAGACAATGCTGTCGAGCCCGAACACCGGAAGTCCAAGCGCCTCGCCTATCTGCCTTGCGAGCGTGGTTTTTCCACTCCCCGCATTGCCGGTTATGAATATCCTCGCCATCAGGTTCCCGGGCGGACTGGATCGCGGGCATCGGGGCAGTTCGGCCTGAGCCTCTCCCGACCTTCGCGCGTTTTCATCGTGACCCGATCCTTGATTGAGTGACAGGGTCTGCGCCACACAGGTCTGCGCCGAATCCATGACAAGGCACAGCGCCAACCCTGCTTATCCGATGGAACACCCATGCACGACATCTACGCCCTCGGCGCCCGCGCCGGCGCCCTGCTCAAGGAACGGCGCGAGACCGTGGCGGTCGGCGAGACCTCGGCCGGGGGCCTGATCTCCGCCAGCCTGCTGGCCGTTCCGGGGGCTTCGGCCTATTTCGCCGGCGGGGCCATCACCTATTCGGCCCGGTCGATCCGGGGCCTGGCGGGCATCTCCATCGACCAGATGCGGGCCGACGGCATCCGCTCCAGCTCCGAGCCCTATGCCCTGCTGCTGGCCAGCGAGATCCGCGCCCGTCATGGCCGGATCAGCTGGGGCCTGTCGGAGACCGGCGCCGCCGGCCCGGACGGCAACCCCTATGGCGACCCGGCCGGTCACACCTGCATGGCCGTGGTCGGCGCCGTCAGCATCGCCCGCACCCTGCGCACCGGCTCGGACGACCGGGTCGCCAACATGTGGGCCTTCGCCGAGGCGACCCTGAAGCTGTTCGTCGAGGTGCTGGAAACCACGGATCCGGTTTAAGCCCCGTCATCCCGGCCGCAGCGCCGGCTCCAGTCGCCCCGATCCACTCCCCAAAGGAATGAACCATGCGTTTCCTGCTGATTGTGAAGGCCACGCCCGAATCCGAGCGCGGCGAGATGCCGGCGGATGTCGAGCGGCTGATTGCCGACATGGGACGCTTCAATGAAGAGATGAT
>CAMAVA010000274.1 GCA_945861515.1 Brevundimonas vancanneytii
AGGGTCATGGGGCCAGATTGGCCAAACCCTCGCCGCTTGTCACCTGCCAGCGGCTTTCGAAGCGGTCCAGTCTGGAACCGCCATGCCAATGCCGCGTTTGCCTGCCGACATGGGGATCACCGATGCGGCGTCGGACCAGGGAGACAGGCATGCGCTACGAAATGGGCCCGGAAGGCATTGTCGAGGTTCCCAACCGGGCACACAGCACCAGAGGCCATGTCCTTCTGGGCCTGCTGCTGGCCGGCGGAGCGGTCGCTGCGGCCGAGCTGATCGGTCGCCGGGCGCGGCCCATCGTCGATGACCCGGACCTGATGACCGCCTATGCCGAGCTCCAGGCCCCGCCGGCCGGACCCCGTCATGCCGCCTTCGCGGTGATCTGGCCGTCCATGTTCATGGCCCTCACCCTGTCCGGCCTGCGCGTTTGGAACGCCCAGCCGGGGCCGTCCCGCACCCGCGCCCTGACCCTCTGGGGCCTGGTCCAGGGCTTTTCGGCGGCCTGGATGGCCCTTGGCCCCCGCCGGGTCGGTGGCCGGGTCGCGGCGGCCGTGGCCTCTCTGGGCGCCGGCGCCGTCTATGCCTGGCATGCCAGCAAGGTGCAGTCGGCCACCGCCTCGGTGCTGGTCCCCACCACCGGCTGGATGGGCTTTGCCGGACTGGTGCACGAAGCTTGGTCCGGCCGCCGTCCGCCCGCCGACCATACGGTGCACTGAGGCCAGTCCGGGATCAGCCCCGCGACAGCCTCAGCACCGCGACCTGCGATCCAGCGCTCAGCGCGGCGGCGCCCGGCAGTCGGCGGACCAGGGCGTTGGCAGCGGCAAAGACGGTGATCAGCGAACTGTCCTGATCGGGCAGGGCGACCACGCCCTCCGGTCCCAGGATCGCCCGCATCCAGTGTTCCCTGGGGCCATTGGCCTCGATGTCCTGAGCCAGGATCGCCGGTTCCAGCAGGGGACCGTCCCGGCCGCCCTGCATGGCCGACATCAGGGGCCGCAGAAACAGCTCGGCGCAGACAAAGGCCGAGGCCGGGTTGCCGGGCAGGCCCAGGACGCGCTGACCATTGCCCAGGATACCAAACCAGGTCGGCTTGCCGGGACGGACATTGACCGTCTCCACCGACAGCACCAGGCCCAGACCGAACAGGGCCGGCTTGACCAGGTCATGATCCCCGACCGAAGCGCCGCCGACCGTGACCACCAGGTCCGCCTCGGTGGCCTGTACGGCCGAGGCTATGGCATCGACATGGTCGCCGGCGGGGTCAAGCCGCAGGGGCTCGCCGCCCCAGCGGCGGATCATGGCGGCCAGGCCCAGGGACCCCGATTCGAAGATCTGGAAGGGACCGGGTTCGCTCCCCGCCGCCGCCAGTTCCTCGCCCGTCGCCAGAACTGCCACCCTCGGCCGCTGTGACACAAGCACCTGCGCACGGCCGGCCGAGGCCGCGAGAGACAGTCGCCAGGGATCGAGCCGCAGCCCTGCGGTCAGAAGCCGCTGGCCCTGCCGGAAATCGCCGCCCGCCGGCCGGACATGGGACTTCTCGGGCGGCTGGACCGTCAGCTGGACCTGGCCGTCCAGCCGCTCGGCCTCTTCCTGGATCACCACCAGGTCGGCGCCTTGCGGAACTGCAGCGCCGGTAAAGATGCGCACGGCCTCGCCCGCACCCAGGTCGCGTGGATACCCACTGCCGGCGGCGCTCTCGCCCGCGATGGACAGCACGCGCCCTTCGACGGCATCAGCCCGCTGGATCGCCCAGCCATCCATGGCCGAGGCGTCAAACGGCGGCTGGTCCCGGATCGCCAGTATGTCTTCGGCCAGGGTGGCGCCATCGGCCTGGTCCAGGGGCAGGGCCCTGACCGGCATCCTGACCGCCCCGGCCAGGATCCGCGTTCGCGCTTCCTCGACGGACAGGCCCTTGAGCGGCCTATCCGACAAAGGCGCGCTCTAGGACAAAGTCGCCCGGCTCGGCATTGGAGCCTTCCACCAGGCCCTGGCTTTCCAGCAGGGCGGCCATGTCCTTGATGAACTCCATGGAGCCGCAAAGCATGATCCGGTCCTCGTCCCGGTTGAACACCGTCCCGGGATGGCCAAGCTCGCGGAAGATCTGGCCGCTGCGGATCAGATCGGTAAACCGCCCCTGCCGCTGGAAGGGCTCGCGGGTCACGGTGGGATAATAGGTCAGCTGACGCTGCGCCTCTTCGCCGACCAGCGGATCCTCGAAGATGTCCCGGGTGAACAGGTCGCGATAGGCCAGTTCGCCCACGTCCCGCACGCCGTGTCCGACAATCACCTGCTCGAACTGCCCATAGGCGTCCGGGTCCCGCGCCACCGACAGGAAGGGCGCCAGGCCGGTGCCGGTGCCGAACAGGAACAATCGCTTGCCGGGTCGGACAGCATCCAGCACCAGGGTGCCGGTGGGCTTGCGGGCCATCAGCACCGGATCGCCGGGCTGGATATGCTGCAGGCGTGAGGTCAGGGGTCCGTCCTGGACCTTGATCGACAGGAACTCCAGATCCTCGGCATAGCTGGGCGAGGCGATGGAATAGGCGCGCAGGATCGGCTTGGTCTCGCCGGCTTCCGTGCGGGGCGGCAGGCCGATCATCACGAACTCGCCCGACCGGAACCGGAAACTGGCGGGCCTCGTGATGGCAAAGCTGAACAGGCGGTCGGTCCAGTGTTTCACCCAGACGACGGTCTCCAGCGACTGGGACGCCGAGGGCTGCCAGGCTGTGGTTACGGTTGTCTCCGTCATGGCGGATCCTCGAATACTGCGCGCACAGGCGCTGACTTTCCCGGTCTCCATGTGATGCGCGGGACCGCGATGTCAACGCAGGGAAAATGGCAGCCGCCACAGCCCTTCTGGCGCCGCTCCGGGAAAATCGTGCGGCGGCGACGTGGGGTCAGCCTTGGCTTTCGCCCGGCAGGCGCCTAGCCTTGGCCTCGAACTTCGGGGAGACCAGACCATGACCGCCTATGTGATCTTCATTCGTGACGCCATCACCGACGCCGAGTCCTTCGCCACCTACGGCAAGATGGCGGGCGAGGCCCGGGGCGACCACAAGATGACCCCCCTGGTCTTCTACGGCCCTCTGGAAACCCTGGAAGGCGCG
>CAMAVA010000275.1 GCA_945861515.1 Brevundimonas vancanneytii
AGGATGCCGCCGGCATGGTTGCTGAGGAAGACCGGCCGTCCATCCTCGCCCATCCGCATCTGGTCGGCATTGTCTTCGCCGCTCAGTTCCGCCGAGGCGAAACCCTCGCCGATCTCGACCCCCTTGGCCGCATTGATCGACATGAGGGCGGAGGCCAGTTCGGAGTCCAGCTTGCCATAGAGCGGCGCGCCCCAGCCCGCCGGCAGGCCGGTTGCCTCGACCTCGACAATGGCCCCGACCGAGGAGCCAGACTTGCGGACCTCGTCGAGGTACTGGTCCCAGATATCGGCCGCGACCGGGTCTGGAGACCAGAAGGGGTTCTCGGTGGTCTGGGCCCAGTCCCAGCGATCGCGCTGGACGGGATGGGCGCCGATGCGGGTCAGGGCGCCGCGGATGGTCACGCCTTCCAGGATCTTTCGGGCTACAGCGCCGGCCGCCACCCTGGCGGCTGTCTCCCGCGCGCTGCTGCGACCGCCGCCGCGATAGTCCCGGATGCCGTATTTGGCCGTGTAGGTATAGTCGGCATGCCCCGGCCGGAAGGCGGTGGCGATCTCGCCATAGTCCTTGGATCTCTGGTCCTGGTTGCGGATGAGCAGGGAAATCGGCGTGCCGGTGGTGCGGCCCTCAAAGACCCCGGACAGGATCTCGACGGTGTCGGGTTCCCGGCGCTGGGTGACATGGCGGCTCTGGCCGGGCTTGCGACGGTCCAGCCAGACCTGGATGTCGGCTTCCGACAGGCTCAGTCCGGGCGGGCAGCCATCCACGACGCAGCCCAGGGCCGGGCCGTGGCTTTCCCCCCAGGTGGTGACTCGAAACAGATGGCCAAAGGTGTTGTGGGACATGACAGCCCGCTCTTAGTGGAAGCCGGGCTCCGGCGCAAAAGACCTCAGGGCCGCGGCGCCCAGGCTTCTTCGAAGGCCTTCAGGCGACGCCGGACGGCGCTGTCTGTCGGCGCGGCGGGCTGCAGGGTGACAAACAGGTCGCCAGTCTGGTGATCGCCCCTGGCCGGAAGGCCGGCCCCCTCGATCTTGAGAAGGCCCTGGGCCAGAGCCCGTCGGCCGACCCAGAGCTTTTGGACAGATCCGCCTGGCGCGGAAATCTCGACCCGGCCGCCCTGTGCGGCATCGGTTGGCAGCGTGCTTGAGAGCCAAAGGTCGTCGCCCCGCAAGGTCAGTATGGCATCCCGTTTCACCCGGATGGTCCGCCATTCACCTTCCACCATCAGCCGGTCGCCGGCCCGGAGGCCTGGCGGCAATGTGACGGAAACACCTGTACGGTCGCCAAGATCGGCTGTGACCTGACCGCCCAGCAGGGCGAGCAGCGGGCCGATTTCGAGGGCCAGGTCATCCGGATCCTGCAGGGCTGGTTCCTGAGCCGGGGCGGGAGCAAGACCGGCGGCAGGAGGCCCGGTCCGAGGTCCGAGGCCATCCTCTTCGGCGCGGGTTTCCTGAGATTTCAGCAGGCGATAGGCGGCCACAACCTCTCTCAGCCGGGCTGCATCGCCGCCGGGCCTGTCCGGATGGGTGGCCTTGACCGCCCGGTGGAACGCTGCGCGGAGCGCCGCAGCCCCTTCGCCCGGCGCCAGGCCCAAAAGCGCTCGGGCCTGATGTGAAAGCTGGGCGTCTGATTTTTCCATCGGCAAGAGCTTGGCGCAAAGTGAGTCAAGCCCAGGTTAAGCCGGGCAGGAAACGCAGACCGCGCCTTGCCGCCGCGCTGGAGCCTGTCCTGCTGTGATCCAACCGAACACGGCAGAAAAACAGGCTCTAATTCAAAAGGTTAGACCATGCTTCGATCCGATAACCGCTTCGCACCTGTCGGAGCATGCTTTAGGGTGAAACCATGACGCAAGACAGCCTGATCCCCGAAAGTCCGTCCGAGGACGACTATGTCCGCCAGGTCACCGAGGCGTCGCCTCTGCCCCTGTTGTCAGAACAGGACCCCTTTGCTCTGTTCGAGGCCTGGATGCAGGACGCCCGGGCCAGCGAGCCCAATGATCCCAATGCCATGGCCCTGGCGACCACCGATCCCGATGGCCTGCCGGATGTCCGGATGGTGCTGCTGAAGGGCGTCGATCGCGGCGGATTCGTCTTCTACACCAACCTGGACAGCGCCAAGGGCCGGGAACTGGCCGCCTGCCCCAAGGCCGCCCTGCTGTTTCACTGGAAGTCCCTGCGCCGCCAGATCCGGATCCGGGGGTCCGTCGAGCGGGTCGACGATGCCGAGGCCGACGCCTATTTCGCCACCCGCGCGCGGCCAAGCCAGCTGGGCGCCTGGGCGTCCGACCAGTCCCGGCCCCTGACCGATCGCTTTGCGCTGGAAAAGAAGGTGGCCGAGATGGGGCTGCGCTTTGGCCTGGGCAAGGTGCCCCGGCCGCCCCACTGGTCCGGGTTTCGCGTTCGGCCGGAAGCGATCGAGTTCTGGCGCGACCGTCCGTTCCGTCTTCACGAACGACTGCAGTTCACCCGGTCCGGTGACGGCTGGACCGCAGGCAGGCTGTTTCCGTAAAGTCGGGCGCGCCACCCGGCAGAAGGCCGGCAGGCCTGTATATCCCTGCGATACCCTGCCAAGGACGGGCCATGGCCGACCCTTCATCACCGCTGCCGGCGGACACGCCTCCGGACCGCGAGGTCCATGACTGGCTGGAGGCGCGGGCCGACCGGACCATCGAGACCTCCTGCGCCCGGGTCTATCTGGCGGGAGACCTCGCCCTGAAGGTCAAGCGCCCGGTGAATTTCGGTTTCCTGAACTATGAAACCCCGGCCCTGAGGCGTTGGGCCCTGGAAAGGGAACTGGCTTTCAACCGCGCGGCGGCTCCGGACATCTATCGGCGGGTCGGGGCCCTGACCCGCACAGCCGAAGGAAGGCTGGAACTGGATGGCGACGGTCCGGAGGTCGAAGCCGTATTGGAGATGCGCCGGTTTGATGAGACGGCAGTCCTGGCCGAGCAGCCCTGGGCGATCGAAGGCGATCTGGCCGAAAAGCTGGGCCGGACGATCGGGCGGTTTCATGCCGGCGCGC
>CAMAVA010000276.1 GCA_945861515.1 Brevundimonas vancanneytii
GCGACATAGCCGCTTTCGGCGCCGCTCTCGAAGGCCTTCCAGTCACGGATGTCGATGTGATCGACGTTGGGCAGCACCAGAACATCGGTCGCCTCGCGGGCGGCAATGACATCCCGGTTGGTGGACAGGGTGGCCGCCCGCATCAGCAGGGCGACAATCGGCGGACCCTTTCGCCAGTCGCCGGACCAGAGCCAGCGCAGGAAATGCGGAATCTCGATATCCATGGCGTTCAGGCTGCGTCCCCGGGTGACATCGACCCCGATCACCGGGCCCAGCTGCAGGCTGCGCATGATGTCCGCCGGGAAGTTCTTCATCACCGCGCCGTCCACCAGCACCTCGCCGGCCAGGAAGCTGGGCGGCATGACGCCGGGCAGGGAGATCGAGGCGCGCAGGGCGTCACGCAGTCGGCCCCGCTGGTGAAGCTGATAGCCGCCGGCGGTCAGATTCGAGGAAATACAGAAAAAGGGCAGCCAAAGGTCCGGAATCTCCACATCGCCAAAATGCTCGGCAAGCCGGCTGTTGACCTTCCGGCCATGGGTCAGGGCGATCAGCGGGAAGGCGATGTCGTCCAGGGGACTGGATTCAACGAAGGCGGCCCGGATTCGACGCTCTGTCTCCTCCTGGGACCAGCCCATGGCCAGACCCGCCGCCACCACCGCGCCCATGGAGGCGCCGCCCAGAAAATCGATGGGCACCCTGGCTTCCATCAGGGCCCGCAAGGCGCCGATATGGGCATAAGCGCGGGCGCCGCCACCGGACAGCACCAGCCCAACGGACCGGCCCGTCAACAGACGCGCCATCCGTTCGGCGTCCGACACTGAATCTGCGCGCATATGGAACAGCCGGGCAGCGCCGGTCGCCTCCAGCCAGGCCTCGGACCCCGACGGGCGCGACAGGTGCGCCGGCTGGATCAACAGCAGATCGACCAGCTGCTGTTCCTGCAGGGTGTCAGCCGCCGGATATTCGGGCCGCTCGGGCGGCGGACGGTCACCCCGTCCGACCCGGAACAGCCGATCGACCTGCCGGCCAACCACGGCCTTCCAAGCGTCTTCGCCGGCCTCGGCGACATAGAGGACATATTCGTGTTCGCCCTCGACATTGGAGAACCACTCGGTGGGCGCCGTGGCCGCCTCGGATCCGACCAGGGTGATCGAGTGGCCCATCTCGGCCATGGCCCGGGCGATCTTCGCAATGGCCGGCCGGATCTTTCCGCCCTGGTCGGCGGCCGTGAAGCCAAAGACGTTGGGATCGCCCGTGGAGGCCCGCGAGGCCCCCTGCCTGGCCCGCATGATCATCAGCCGTGCGACCTCGTTCATCACCATCGGGTCGTGGTCGGCGGCGGTGAAGAAGTCCTCCCGGGACAGGGCGAGGATCTCCGAGTCGCGCAGGGCGACAACCCGGCTGGAATGGGGCGTTCCGGCGATCATCGCCATCTCGCCCGCCGGTTCACCGGGCCGGATCACCCCGACAAACTGCCGCTCCTGGCCTTCTTCCTTGCGAAAGGCGCCCAGCTTTCCGGCCTGGACCAGATAGATCTCGTCGGCCGGCTCGCCCGCCGCAAACAAGGTCGCGCCGCCCGGCAGCGAGAACCAGCGCGCATCACCCGCTAGACGCTCACGCTCGAACAGGCGCGTAAGAGCGGTGTCCCGCCGCTGATTGAATGTCCCGACCACGGGGCGACGTTAACCGTCGCGGCGAGTCTGCGCCACCTTGGCCGTCGTCCGCGGCGAATTCGTCGCTGCGCCGCTGCAAGACCGCCACTTTCGCCCGCCCTTCCAACGGGATATGCCTTGGACATGCCCAGACTTGGATCGATGATCGACCCCGCTTCCGATGGCTTTCAGCGCAATGCGCAGGCCTACCGCCGCCTTGTGGACGAGCTGCGGACGCGAGTCGCCGAGGCCGCGCTTGGCGGACCGGAAGCCGCGCGCCAGAGACATTCCAGCCGCGGAAAACTTCTGCCGCGCGAAAGGGTCGAGCGGTTGCTGGACCCGGGTTCGCCCTTCCTCGAGATCGGCCAGCTGGCGGCCTTCGACCTCTATGACGATGAGATTCCGGCCGCTGGCATCCTCTGCGGTATCGGCCGGGTGTCCGGGCGCGAGGTGATGATCATCGCCAATGACGCCACGGTCAAAGGCGGCACCTACTATCCCATGACCGTCAAGAAACACCTGCGGGCCCAGGAAATCGCTCAACAAAACCGGCTCCCTTGCATCTACCTGGTCGACAGCGGCGGGGCCAACCTGCCGCACCAGTCCGAGGTCTTTCCGGATCGCGAGCATTTCGGCCGCATCTTCTTCAACCAGGCGCGGATGAGCGCCGAGGGCATCGCCCAGATCGCCTGCGTCATGGGAAGCTGCACCGCCGGCGGCGCCTATGTGCCGGCCATGAGCGATGAGACCGTCATCGTCCGGGGCGCCGGCGAGGAAAGCCAGGGCACGATCTTCTTGGCCGGCCCGCCCCTGGTCAAGGCGGCGACCGGCGAGGTGATCAGCGCGACGGACCTGGGCGGCGCCGATGTCCATGGCCGGCGCAGCGGCGTGGTCGACCATGTGGCGGCCAATGACGAACATGCCCTGGAGATCGTTCGCTCCATCGTCGCCGGCCTGAACACCGTCAAGGCGCCCTTGATGGACATGAAGCCGTCCCGTCCGCCGGCCTTTGATCCTGAAGAGCTCTACGGCATCGTTCCGGCCGATGTCCGGGCTCCCTATGACGTTCACGAGGTCATCGCCCGGATCGTCGACGCCAGCGAGTTCGACGAGTTCAAGTCGCTCTATGGAACAAGCCTGGTGTGCGGCTTCGCCCGCATCTGGGGCCACCCGGTGGCGATTCTCGCCAACAACGGCGTACTATTCTCCGAAAGCGCCCAGAAGGCCGCCCATTTCATCCAGCTGGCCTGCAAGCGGAAGATTCCCCTGGTCTTCCTGCAGAACATCTCCGGCTTCATGGTCGGCGGAAAGTACGAGGCCGGCGGCATCGCCAAGGACGGCGCCAAGATGGTCACCGCCGT